>CAYLUD010000006.1:0-39520 GCA_964386785.1 uncultured bacterium
ATCTAGCAGTGAGTGGCCTTTCTCAGAAGTGGACAGCCTCATTGCATGGATGGAAACAAGCCCTGTCCCAGTTCGCCATCTTGCATGAAAACAGGCTGGCTAAGTAGGACGGGACACATGAGTGTACACAGTTTAATTTACACTCTCTTCTTTAGCAGCTTTACCTCTTCCTGTAGCTGGGCTACCTCTGCCCGTAGCTGGACTACCTCTTCCTCTGCCGACTTGAGTGTTCCTGCTGATTTCCGTATTTCACTGGATAATTCTTTATTTCGCGCAACTAATATCCTGTTTTGTTCAACTAAGCTTATATTTTGTTCATCTAAGCTTATATTTTGTTCAGCTAAGCTTATATTTTGTTCATCTAAGCTTATATTTTGTTCATCTAAGTTTATATTTTGTTCAGCTAAGCTTATAATATTTCCAACTAAGCTTTCCTTTTGTGCAACTAAGCTTTCCTTTTGTGCAACTAAACTTGCATTTTGTTCCTGTACAAAAATATCATTTTCGATCGTGTTTCTATACTTTTTCAGTATATAGAGAGTGACTAGATTCCCAATTAGTGTGCTGGATCCCCCGGCTATGGTGGCGGGGCCTGACCAATTAGGAATCCAAGAAGCATGAGGACGATAAGAACTGCATAAGATCGCTCCTAAGACGATCACGCTTGCCATAATAGCTATCAATGCAACATTTAATTTTTGAGCTCGTTGGACATTCTTCATTAAGTTAGATGGTTCCTGTTGACTTATGGGTTGTGCTTGTATACCTGCCATTTTATATCCTTTTTTTTCGTTACAAACATATTGTAAATTATTATTATTAAATAATAATTAATTATTGGTAAATTTTTGTTTAAGTTTGGTTTCAAGGGGGTAGCCGAACACTTATGGAGAGAATAGGGCTAAATGGCTCAAGAAGAATTTCTCGATATGTATACTCATTACCTCATGTGCCAAAATCAACACGCGACGGCTACAGTGTTATCCCAGCTCTTGGATGGGTTGATGAGTCATGACAAAATCACGCGATTTCTGAACACAAATGAATTTGGATCTAAAGACTTATGGCAATACGTTAAGCCTGAAGTGCGCCGGTGGCATCTTTGGTCCCGGGTCAGATGATGATAGCCTTTGGGCATAAGCATCCCTCCTGGGTGCATTTTTTTTGTTGCAAAACACCATAGAGGCCGCAGTCGTCTCTAACTAGTAATTTTTTTCGTACTTCACGGTTCAATCGGCCCAAATAAAAACACGGATTTCCCTGATCCTAAATGGTTGCTTGTACAAGGAAGATCCATCTCTCATAGCAACCACTTGCCATGGCATAGTCAATCTGGTAGCATCCTCCGCACAATGGATAAACGCACGATTCTTTATATTCTTCTAGTCTCAGTTTCATTTTTTGCTTTGAATATGTATTTCGATACGACAAGGCCTCCCGTAGGAGTGCACCACGCTGCACCTAAAGAGGTCCCTCCACCGCCTAAGGTCGATCTGGATGCTATTCCTTTATTGTCAATAGAACCTGGGGTTTACGCTCTACGTGCAGATGAATCTTTCATTACTTTTGGATGGACAGCTACCCCCCCTCCTTCTCTCCGTATAGAGGATCGTGTATATACCTTGGAAACAGAGGGGGTGTCGGATGGTCCCATTCTATATACAACGCCACAGTTTTATCAACTGGATCTCCCTGTTCTCGAAAAGAACTCTTTTCTTCTCTTAGTTTCGGCAGCTCCTAATGGTTGGCATGCTGTTTCAGCTCAATATCAAGGGATAGATCGTCCCCTATACTTTCCCCAAGATGTACCAGAAAAACCATCCTTAGTACTCACAGATGTACAGGGGCATTGGACTGCTGTAGGGTGGTATACACCCGAATCCGCGGCGTGGATGCCTCTTCAGGAATTACCCCTCTTTGCCTCTGCTGTTCGGGTGGTGAAAGAATCGCAAAAAATGTACCAAGCACAATACTATGTGCTAGAAAATGAGACGCTACAGCTAGTCTTTAGCAATATAGGCGGATCTCTTACAGAGATTAATCTACCGATCCGCAAACATGACGACTCCATGAGTGTGGTCAATGAAATCGCCGTCGATCGAGACATTGTGGAACAATCTCCAAAAAATGGACAATTCCCCTTATTCCCGTATCATCTGCCAGGCAAGGATACTATCATGCGGGCTACTCGCTCTGGTGGATACTATCCATTGTTACGCAGACCTTTAATGCAGAACGATGGTTTTGTTGCGACACCACCTCAATTCTTGGGCTGTAATGTTGTCTCCGAGTATCCGGAGCTTTCTGAACTGGTTTATGAAGTCGTAGAGTTTCATCCAGAGAAAATTACCTTTCAAGCGACACAATCTAATCGCAAGATTACGAAAAGCTATCGCATTCCAAAAGAAGCACCCTACCTATTTGAATTATCGATTCAAATTGATGGAGATCGCCGTGGACTATGGTTAGGATCAGGGATCCCTGAAGTAGAAATTATGTCGAATGCCTCGTCGCCAGAAATTCAGTATTATATGACTAGGAAGGGGAAAGGGGAACTAGAAAAGGTCTCTCTTCCTAAGCCTAATGCGGCGCTTTCTTCTACAACTACCTCACTGGACTGGTTGATGAATTCCAATGGATATTTAGGCTTACTCATTCAACCTATCGGTGAAATCGAGAGTGGATATCGAGCAACTGCAATCCCAGGAACTGTTGTACCTACAAGACTTTCTTTACTAAAGGATGATGAATATCCTGCAGAAAAATACCCAGGGTATGAAGTGTACCTGCCTTTATCTCAAAAAAATGGACTGCAAAAATTTGTAATATATGCAGGACCTTTTGAAGAAAGAGCTTTGAAACTGGCTAGTCATGCAGTCGAACAAGAGTGGGGGATGAATCCTCATTTTAGTGCTGCTCGCAGCTTTCATGGCTGGTTTTCTTTTGTATCCAAACCCTTTGCTAGGGTTCTATTCTTGGTGATGCAATTTTTCTACTATATTACCCACTCCTGGGGCATTTCAATCATTCTATTGACTGTGTTTTTGCGTTTATTGCTCTATCCTCTGAATACCTGGTCGATCCGCTCCATGCGTCGTATGCAGAAACTCTCTCCTCGAGTACAAGCTATTCAGAAAAAATACGAAAAAGATACAAAACGAGCTCAAATTGAAATTATGACGCTCTACCGAGAAGAAAAGGTCAATCCTTTTATGGGTTGTGTGCCTCTTTTGATTCAATTGCCCTTCTTGATTGCTATGTTTGATTTGTTGAAATCCTCATTTCAATTGCGCGGCGATTCCTTCATTCCAGGATGGATCAATGATCTCACGGCTCCCGATCAGTTGTTCTGCTGGGGACCTTCCATATTTTTCTTCGGCTCTTGTTTTCACCTTCTTCCCTTTCTCCTGGGGGGGGTGATGTTTTTGCAGCAACGGATGGCGGCAGGAAAATCAGTCCCTACAGCACAAATGACGGATCAGCAGAGACAACAGCGAGCCATGGGGACTATGATGACCGTCGTTTTCACTGTGATGTTTTACCATTTTCCATCTGGATTAAATATTTACTGGCTTAGCTCTACTGCATTAGGTATTCTCCAGCAATGGATTACTACGCGTATGTTGGATAAAAAAGAAAGTCAACCGCAGATCATTAGTTCAAAAAATCATCACTCTTCAAAAAATAGATGATTTTTTTTTGATCCGGAGGTATCAGAATGTCAAGTGGCATGAAAGCCTGGGATGACCTTCTCGCAAATCTTACATCTGAACTGGGTAGCACAGTCATAGAAAAATGGCTGCGCCCCCTCCGCATCCAGCGGTTCGATGCTTGCAATCTATACCTTGAAGCTCCGGATTCGTTTAAAGCGGTTTGGTTTGAAGAACATATTCGACCGAGAATCCAAGACTCGTTTTTCAATAATAATAATAAAAAAATTCGAGTCCATCTCTCAGTGCGAGCTAATTCCTCAGAGGAGGAAACCGGGGTCAGAAAGAAATTAGTAGATGTGCCGACACCCACCTTTGCCTTGCATTTTGATGTTTTATCACCTGATGCAACATTTGATCGCTTTGTGGTTGATTCCACTGCTAATTTGTTAGGATATAAATTATTAAAAGAAGCAGCTTCTACCTTTCCACATCCATTCAACCCCATTTATCTATTTGGGCGAGAAGGATGTGGCAAAACTCATTTGCTGATGGCTCTGACAGCAGAACTGAGGGCACAAGGAAAAAAAGCAATTTATGTGACAGGAGAGCAATTTACAGAGCATGTGGTCAAGGCTATACGGGCAGGGGAAATGCAAACCTTTCGCAAACTGTATCGCAACACCGATGCATTAGTAGTCGATGATATTTCTATTCTTGCTCGTAAAAGTGCTACGCAGGAAGAGTTTTTTCATACATTTAATACCCTGCATATCGAAGGTAAGTTATTATTAATCTCTTCGCCTTGTTCCCCAACAGAATTAGAACACATCGAGCCCAGATTAACGAGTCGGTTTGAATGGGGAATAGTGGTGCCTTTATTACCCATTCGTCTTGATAAATTAGAGCTCGTGGTCGAACAAAAACTAGCACAGCTACACCTTTCTGTTTCTAAAGATGTGGTTGCTTTCTTATTAAAGACCTTTCAAAAAAAAATGCCTTCCCTTCTGAAAGGAATCGAAGCATTGGCCCTACGCTCTCATCTCCATCACCCAGGAAAACACACGCAACCTATTACCTTAGATGAGGCTCGTCTCTTCCTTAAAGACTTGATCGCAGAAGAGGAAAAACAACAACTCACGCCAGCCAAAATCATTCGCCTAGTGGCAGAGTACTATGGAATTCGTGTAGAAGATATATTAAGTAAATCCCAAGCTAGGGATTGTGCGGTGCCAAGACAGTTGGCAATGCACTTATGCCGTAAAGAACTACATCTGCCTTTTATGAAAATTGGCGACCTGTTTTCTCGAGACCACTCCACTGTTATGGCATCTGTAAAACAAGTGCAGACCGGCTTGGAAGAGCGCGATCCACAGGTCGCAGCTCCCATGCAGGACATTTTACAAATGCTCCATGCTGCAACATGAAAAATATTTATGAATCCTTGCATCGTATTTTGGACAGCCAGAAATCAAGAAGAAGCAGAACGATTAAGCTGCGAGTTGTTAGAAAAACAATGGGTTGCCTGCGCTTCGCTAATTCCCTCTATTGTTTCTCTCTATCGTTGGAACGGAGCGGTGGAACGGAGCGAGGAAGTGAAGGTTATCTTTAAAACACAACGCCCTTATGTTTCCTTAATCATTTCTCATATCCAGATTTATAGCAGTTATGAAGTCCCAGAGATTCTGGCTTGTGATTGTGTCGAAGGTAATCCCGATTATCTATCCTGGCTTGAAGAAAGCTTAATTTCTTTATAAGCTAGTTTGTATAATTTTCTTTATATATTACAATGAAGGAATGTCTCATAGGCCCCTCTATACAAACCGTCTGATTCAAGAGAAATCCCCCTATTTACAACAACATGCTCACGATCCTATTGATTGGTATCCATGGAGTGAAGAGGCTTTTCGTCAGGCAGAGTCTCTGCACCGACCTATCTTTCTATCTATTGGATATGCGAGCTGTCATTGGTGCCATGTCATGCAGCGCGAATCCTTTCAAAATCTTGACCTTGCACAAAACATGAATGATACTTTTGTTAATGTGTTGGTAGATCGTGAGGAGATGCCACATGTCGATGCTCTCTATATGGAATTAGCTCAAGCCATGCTTTCAGGAAGAGCCGGATGGCCTTTGAACATTGTCATGACACCAAACGGAGCTCCCTTTTTTGCTACTACATACCTTCCTCCTGATGTCTCACAAGGAATGTTAGGTTTTCGACAGCTAATCCAACGAGTGCAGGATTTGTGGGGCAACCCAGAAGAAAAAGAAGTCGTAGAGATCCAAGCAGACCGGATTGTCAATTTATTTCGAGATATACCTGAAATGGAACTGGCCTCCATTCCCTCTTCCTCTCTGCTACAAGAAGCTGAAATTGCATTTTTTAAAGTTGCAGATCCTGTATATGGCGGTATGCAAGGAGTGCCAAAATTCCCCATTGGATTCCAAGCTACTTTTTTACTTCATCGATGTCGTGCGCATGCCGATTCGCGCTCTTTATTTTATGTGCAGAGATCGCTCGATATGATGCATCGGGGAGGGGTCTATGACCATCTCGGCGGAGGTTTTGCTCGCTATAGTATTGATGAGCATTGGCTGATTCCCCATTTTGAAAAAATGGTCGCCGATAACGCTATACTCGCTCTGCTATATATTGAGGCGTGGCAGTATACAAAAAACGCCGATTATGGCGCCGTGGCTCAGGAAATCATCCATTACCTAGAGCATAGTATGAAAGGTGATCATGGCGCCTTTTATTCTTCCGAAGATGCCGATATAGATGGTAAGGAAGGGGAGTTTTACACTTGGTCTTGGGATGAACTGCATCAGATTTTACAAGGAGATGCCTCTCTATTTTGCCAGTTCTATGGTGTATCCCCATCCGGTAATTTTAAAGGAAGAAATATTCTGCACCAAGTGCAAAGCATGGAAGACTTTGCTGCCTTACGCAGGATCAATCCTGAGGATTTAAAAAATAGTCTAGATTCCATGAGATGGGAGGTGTTAAAAGCTCGATCACAACGACCCCCGCCAATACAAGATGATAAAATCATCGTCGCCTACAACGCTCTAGTAATCAGGGCCTTTGTTGAAGCAGGATGGGCATTTGCAGAGCCTCGTTATTTTGCTGTGGCTAAGGAAGTGGCACAGTTTCTGAAACAAAATATGTGGCAGCCAGGCATGCTCTGTCGTAGGTGGCGAGATGGGGAATCTCGCTTTGATGCGGGGTTAGATGATTATGCTCTTCTCATTCATGGTCTATTTGCACTATTCCAAGCAGATCAAGGACAGGAATGGCTGGATTGGGCGTTAGCTTTGCTCGACGAGGTCGAACATCATTTTTCTGATGAGGAGGGTTTGTATTTTACAACCAATGGGATGGATACCCACCTATGCTTACGTCGCGTCGAATTTTATGATACAACAGAACCTGCTGGCATCGCTGTCATGGCAGACAATTTTTTGTTTTTAGCTACCTTATTTGCCGATGCTACCTATCGAACAAAAGCAGAAACCATCTTTCGTGCGGGACAAGAGCACCTCATAGCCTATCCGCCCGGCATGGGGTATTACCTTGTCGCGTTAGAAAAATATTACGACGCTACCGCACCTATTCTTGTGATAGTCCTAGACGAACAAGAGACATGGAGGAGTGATTTAATGCATGTTTTGGGCTCCCTCTATATACCACATAAAATGGTCATTTGGTTACGTGCAAATCAGGAACTGCCATTTAGTTCCTCGTTACTAGAAGGTAAAATAGCTCAATCTGGAAAAACTACTCTATATCTTTGTTATTTAGATCGTTGTTGTTATCCAATTAATGATTGGGATCAAATGGTAGAAACATTGTCCAAATTGTAGCATTTTGATAGACTGGCCTTGTGAAATCGCTTGTATGTCTCGTAATCTTCTCCATATCGACAGCCTTGTTTGCAGCTCCTCATGCCTTTTCTGGTGCTGCAGAAGAGCTAGAAATTAGCAATCGTGTTCTCATTAAGGTAAAGGGCGAGCCCATATCTGTGCGAGATGTAGTGCGCGATATGGATTTTGTCTTCTTTCAGCAGTACCCTCAGTGGGTGGAGTATCCTGAAGCGAGGTTTCAGTTCTATCAAGAAAATTGGAAAAATTTCCTGCGTAGGGCGATCGATCAGCAATTGATTCTTCAGGATGCGGAAGATCGAAAAATCACTGTAACAGAGGGTGAGGTACGAGAACAAATCCAGAAGACTCTAGGCCCGAATGTCGTGGAGAATCTGGCCTTGCTTAACTTGGATTTAGAAGAGGCCTATGATGCAACACGCAAGCAACTCATCGTAGAGAAAATGGTGGGATTTTGTGTTCGTTCCAAGGCTGTAGCTCATATTCAACCACAACTCTTACGAGCACGCTATGAAGCGTGGAAGCAGCAACACCCAGTAGAAAAGACCTATGTGTACCGAGTGCTCTCCTTTCTAGATACTCCAGAGCGCTCTTCTATGGATCAAGCTAAAGAGGTCTACTTACGTTTGGCTACTGATCACCAGACTTTACCGGATATCGCACAACTGGTTTCGAATAGCCTTGCTCTTTCCCCAGATTATCGAAGGACAGAACGAGAGATTTCGCCAGCCCATCAACATGTTTTGGATGAGTTGCAGCCAGGTGAATGGAGTGGACCCATCGATAGGCAGGGAAAAGTAATGCTTTTTTATTTAGAAAACCTAGAAATTCCCCCTTGTCCTACCTTTGCTGAAAAAGTCGATGAATTGAAAGAAGCCATGTTCTTCGAGCAGTATGAGGCGTGTGATCGAGAATATCGAGAACAATTACGCAAGAAATATGGACTCACAGAACGCTTTGTTTCAGATTTGTTGCCTGAAACAATGGCGCCATTTGCTTTACGCTAAATCATGTTGCATTAGCTCGACATCCTACGGGTCCCTCCGGCCCAACCTAGTTTGGTTCTTAAGGTGTGAAATGGATCGTAATCCATTAATTTAATCATGGAAATTCTTCGCTCATCACGAATGACTTCAATGGCCTCTCCATAATGAAGAGATCTCGCAAGAATGCCATCATAACTCACCTCAATGGGTGCATAAGGATTCAGATAACGAATGGTGATCGACTCTTTTGGCATCAGTACAAAAGGTCGGTTGGATACTGTATGCGGGCAAATCGGAGTAATAATAAAGGCTTCCACTTCTAAAGAAAGGATGGGTCCACCAGCAGCTAAAGAGTATGCTGTAGATCCGCAAGGTGTCGATAGAATTAAACCATCAGCAGAAAATGTGTTAAGGTAACGGCCATCTACGTGAATTTCCAAATCAATTAATGAGGGGTTCCTGCCACGATGAATAACCAAATCATTAATAGCAAAGCAGGTGGATCCATCGGGAAATCGTCCTTGCATGATGAGTTGCTCTTGAACCCAGTACCTTTTTTCTATAATTTGGATCAAAGAAGCTTCTAAAGAGGCGACCGGAATATCCGCCATAAATCCCAAATGGCCGAGATTGACCCCAGCAATCGGAGAGCATAAATGGGGATAATGATGGATACAACGTAGTAATGTGCCATCTCCTCCTAAAGAGAGTAAGAGATCAGGAGATATAGCAGGAGAATAGGGAGGGAGCAATAGTTGTTTCGCCAGTTCAGGATCAGCAAATACACGTACCCCATGTTTTGCTAGGATGCGACATACCGATTTGCCTATCGTAATAGCTTCGGTATTCTCAGAATGAGCAAAGAGCACAACTTGCATGCCAGACAGTGTGACAGGCAGATCTATCTTTGGCAAGACCATTAGAAGTAAGGGTAACTCTTATTCAGATGGAGAATGTTACGCACCCTTAGCTACGGAGGCTTGAATTTTGGCTTCCCTCCATATTTTCAAAGGCTGTCTCATCTTCGTGAGATTTTTTCAGGGAATCACATGGTGACTGATATTCTTGATCTGTCATTGCATCAGAAGTTGATATTTCTTTTGCATGTTGGTCCGTCGTTTGCGTTTTTGGCGAAGCAAAGAAAGATGCACCCCGATACCTAGTTGATCCATTTTTTAATCATCTTTCATTGCTTGCCAAGAACAAAAGGTCTCTTTTTCCTAATGCGCACAGGTTGTTGAGTTCGTTAACAAATCACATTCTTGTCTCGAATAGCTTTCTTAAAGGAACGACCTAAATAGAGAGCTACAACAAACCAAAAAGCCAATAACGGAAAACAGAGGACTCCACTGAGGAGTAAGTAATAGGATTTTCCTAATAAAGGGCCAAATGTGCTTTGGAGAGGAGAGAGACTCATATTAAACATCGAGCCACCCTGCTTGGATAACCGAGATCCAAAGGTTTCAATCCACGCTTGAGCCTTAAATTTTGCATCCGGAGTCGTGGGGATATAGAGCTGTTTTAAAGCAGGCCCATTCAATGCATAGTTAATAGCTTTGGAGCCAACCATCAAAATAAACAGGAAAGAAAGGGTATTCAAGCTAACAAATCCAATTAACGCACATCCCACGACGATAGGCATGGCAACGAGAGCCGCTCCTACGCCAAGGTATCGAGTCACATTGCTAATGCCCAAAAGTAAACACAATAGGGATACAATGTTGACACTAGATCCATAGAGACTCAAATAGTGGCTCAAAGCCACCCCACTATATTGATTACTTGCCGCTAGTTTGAAGTTGAAATCAAAGATGGTGACCACAACTTCGTAAATGAAGTTGGCTGCAAAAATACCCAGTAGGTACTTGTGTTTGCACAATAATTTTAAACCTTCCAGAAAACCAGGCTCTTGCTGCTCTTCCACACGCTCTTCATTTTTGCCATGAAAAGTAACTAACCATTCTTTTGGTGTCGCGCGCAAAAAATAATGTACTAAGGGGATGATGAACAAGGTTAGAAGGCCTAGACATAAAATTGACAAGGCATCTGTTTGGCATCCCAGGCGATGAGGTAGGCCACCAATCGTGTAAGGAAAAATAATGCCCCCTAATTGGCCGATCGCTACGACGAGGGGGAAGCCTCTCTTAGCATGTGTGGGTTCTGTAGTATCTGCAGCAAAAGCCCAAAATAACGCGACGACTAAAGACCCAAAACTTTCAACAAATAGATACCAAGAGTACCCAATCACTTGAATGCCCATTTGACTGAACTCTGAGCTAGCTCCTTCTGAAGAAAAGGAGGACTGTACCTGCATGAAAAGAATGCTAAACCCTAGAATGAGTATCCCATAAAAGGTGGGTAAAATGACCAGCATTTTTTCTCTAGATGTTTTTTCTAACAACTTAGTATAGAACATGACAAGGGGTAGAAGTGCAATCACAGAAATTGTCTTAGCAAAGGGTAGCTTCAAACTGCCCACCAATTGAATAAAGACAGCATCTTTCAGAGGACGAAGCGTCCAATATACCCCAATAATCAGGGCAAAAATCAAACCCATTCTAAGAAATTTCTTGAATTCTTCTTTTTCAAAATTACCAAAATTGAATTTGCAAATGGTTTGAAATAGATTTAAAAAACAAGTAGAAAGCTTCATATTTCCTCCTAATATCAAGCTAGCATAGTTAGTATTTATTTTGATCCATTTCTAGCTTACTAAAAAACAATCTTGATGTTAGATGGTTAATATTCAGCTGAATTGATAATGAAAATATTATCCATGAATGTCGATAATAGATTGCAGTAAGACTCGCTAGGTACAGATAGGAGCCTGTCGTTGTGCAAACAAAGAACAGGGTCTATTTACTTAGAAGAGATGAAAGGGCGCGGTGTATCCCAGGAAAATTCTAATAAAATTTTATTTGTAATTTGTTGTGCATCAAGACCTACATGCTGGTAGAGTTCGGGGTGCGAGCCATGATCAAAAAAACGATCAGGGACCCCAATGCAGCATAGTTGGGTGCTATCGAAACCTTGCTGGTGTAGGAACTGCGAAATAGTTTGCCCCAGACCCCCTTGTAGGGAATGTTCTTCTACAACCACTAGTTTGGAATGGGACAGGAGAAGATGAGAAATCAGCTCTCCATCCAATGGCTTAACAAAAATTGGGTCTACGATCATCGCCTCAATTCCTTTATTCAGAAGACTTTCTCTGACTTTTTTAGCCACTGAAACCAGCGTGCCTAATGCAAAAATCACAAGATCCGTTCCAGGGGATACGATCTCACCTTTGCCCAGAGGACGAAATTGCGGAGGAGAAGAAGGGCGCTCTGCGATTGTGTTGGGATATCGGATGGCGACAGGTTGTTTCCATTCGAATGCAGAAAAGAGCAAGTCTACTAACATCTGCCCATCACGAGGTTGGCAGACTGCCATCCTAGGGAAGGCTGTGAGATAACTTAAGTCATAGATGCCATGGTGGGTGGCTCCATCTGCAGGAGCAAAGCCAGCTCGGTCTAGCGCAAATACAACAGGGATCTCCTGTAAACACACATCATGGAGGATAGAATCTGCTGCTCTTGAGAGAAAAGTGCAGTAAATAGAGCATACAACAGAAAGGGATCGGTCTTTAGCGAGACCAGCAGCAAAGGTCACGGCATGTCCCTCTGCGATTCCTACATCAAAAGATTGTTGGGGATGCCGTCGAAAGAATGGATCCAAACAGGAGCCTAAGGACATCGCAGGCGTGACAACTCGTAGTTCAGGATGCGCTGCCCCATACTCCAGCAAAAAGTCTCCAAAAATCTTCGGAAAGGTCCAATCTGTTGAGGGGATGGGTTGATATTGGCAGTCATCAAAACAGAAGGGACGGACCCCATGAAATGCAATAGGATCTGCCTCTGCTTCAGAAAGGCCTCGGCCTTTTTGCGTATGGATATGGGCCAAAATAGGCATGGACTGATCTTGTAAAGATTGAAGGAATGGAATCAGTTGATTGAAATCGTGACCATCAATTGGGCCAGAGTAGTGCAAGCCAAAATGTTCAAAAAAAGGGGCTACACTGAACAGCGTTTTACAGGCCTCCGACCATTTTTTTTTGTTCCGCACCAATGTGTCCCCATAGAGAGGAATGCGTGATAAGTAATGATCGATCTGCCGAGAAAAACGGTAGGAGCTAGGGCGACTTAATAGCCGACTCAGAATCGTGGTAATGCCGCCAACATTTTTTGAAATCGACATGGCGTTGTCGTTTAAAATAACAAGAAATCGGTGTAACGAGAGAGGGATATTATTCAGTGCTTCCAGGGTTAGGCCACACGTTAATGCTGCATCTCCTAAAATCGGAAGAATATGCGATGAAGAGTCTGTAGAACGACTATGAGCTAGCCCTAAACCCAAAGATAGAGCTGTGCCTGCATGCCCTGCAAAAAATGTATCGTGAGGTGACTCTTTGGGATGTGTAAACCCAGACCATCCCCCTGATTTGCGAATTTTGGTAAAAGCTTCTGTATCTCGACCTGTTAACAATTTATGTGTATAACACTGATGCCCCACATCAAAAATCAAACGATCCTGAGGGGAAGAAAACACATAATGGAGAGCTAGAGTCAGTTCTACGGATCCCAAATTCGATGCCAGATGCCCCCCATTCTTCGAAAGGACAGAAAGAATCCGGGCTCGAATATCGCGGGCTACGGCCGGTAAATCTTCAATGGATAGCTTTTTCAGCTCGACCAAATTCATAAAGAAGCAGCGGGTTCTTTAGTAATAGACCCATCTCGTTGTTTGATTAGCCATTCTATCCGTTCCTCGGTTTCTTTTAAACGAGAAGAACAGCTTTGAATAAGGCGATCCGCTTCTTCATAAAGACGCAGGGTCTCTTCTAGGGGAAGCTTGCCTGTGTTGATCATTTCAATAATCGCTTCCAACCTTTGGAAAGCCTCTTCATACGTGGGTTGCATGATCTACTCCTGGATGGGTAAATTGGGGGTGAAGGGTCAAGGATCCGTCAGCTAACGTAGCTTCTACTGGAGAGAGAGCATCCACCTGATGGATCGAGGTAACTAAACGAGAACCTTGTCGCAGGATTGCATACCCTCGAGTTAATACATGGTTGGGGTTAAGAGCCTGCAAGGAACGGTGGGATGCTCGTAGTTGCTGAATCTTGCGATCGATCTGTATGGATAGGATATGGTCTAGTCGGCTGGATAACTCGTCTAGCCTCTGCATCGGAAGGTGTACAAGAGCTAGAGGGGAGGCTAGAAGGGGGTGTTTCTGATAGTTGCTTAGATCGCGATAGCAGCGCGTAAGGTGATGACGCATCCATGTATCAAGATGTAGTTGCATTTTCTGAAGCTGCAGGAGCCAGCTGGCTGTTTCAGGCGCTACCAATTCAGCTGCAGCGGAAGGGGTGGGCGCCCGTACATCTGCAACAAAATCTGCTAAGGTCACATCTGTTTCATGGCCAATAGCAGAAACAATAGGAATGCGAGATAAAAAAATTGCTTTAGCTACTACCTCTTCATTAAACGCCCAGAGATCTTCAATACTTCCACCTCCACGAGCCAAAATCAAGACATCTATTTCGGGTATCTGATTGCAGGATGCAATAGCCTCCGCGATTTGTTGTGCAGCACCCTCCCCTTGAACAGAAACAGGATAGATAAGAGCATGAAACTGAGGGTAACGACGCCTCAGGATATGGAGCATATCGCGTAAGACTGCTCCTGTAGGACTTGTGATGATGCCAATAGTTTTTGGGGTTTTTGGTAATGTTTTTTTGTGAGCCGCATCAAACCAACCTAACTTTTGTAGTTTGGCCTTGAGTTGTTCGAGTTGCAAGAGAAGTTCTCCCAATCCAGAAAAGAGGAGCTCGCGAACTAAAATTTGATATTTACCTTGAGGAGGGTATAAGGAAAGAGATCCTTGTACTGTGACACTTTCTCCTTCTCGAGGCGTACGCAAACCTGATTGAGAAAAGCGAAAGAAAATGAGGCTAATTTTACTTGATGAATCTTTTAAATCAAAATAGAGATGACCACTAGAATGTAATTTTGCATTCGATATTTCGCCGCGCACACAAATGGAGGTAAATTTTTTTTCAATCGAGTCCTTGATGGCAAGAGTTAGCTGGGTGACACTCTGTGGACTTGACGGCCCCAAGAGGGGTGTGGTATGAACGATGTCGTCATGCACAAGCAACCGATCCTTATAGGTAATTGGAAGATGCACAAAACGATCCAAGAATCGGTTGCATTTGTCAAGGATCTTATCGCTTCCTCTCGATGGAATCACATCACCATCGGCATTGCTCCGCCAGCTACGGCCTTGGCCTCTCTACGTCCCTTGATCGATGGTACACACTTGCTCCTGGGAGCTCAAAATGCAGCCGCAACACAAGCTGGAGCCTACACAGGAGAACTATCCGCTGTGATGGTAGAAGAGGCGGGTGCTAATTTTTGTTTCATTGGGCATTCTGAACGACGACACCTATTCGGAGAGACTAATGAAGTAATCCAGCAAAAACTGCATCGAGTTCTAGAAACCCGTATGACTGCACTGCTCTGCGTCGGAGAGACGTTACTGGATCGGCAAGCGGAGCGCACGGAGGAAGTTATTAAGGAGCAGCTGCATAGCGCATTAGCAAATATGCCATCTTCTGGTTGGGATCGGCTATGGATTGCGTATGAACCCGTTTGGGCTATCGGTACTGGCCATACTGCAAATGCCTCACAAATTATCGAGGCGCACCATATCGTAAGGCGGGAACTCCACACTCTTTCTGCAGGATGCTCTTCACCCCCCATCTTGTATGGGGGATCGGTACGTCCCGAATCAGCAGGAGAGATGGTGCAATTAGAAGATGTCGATGGTTTATTAGTAGGGGGGGCTTCGTTAGAACTCCCTTCCTGGGTACAAATTATAGAAAGGACAGTTCGATGATTATCTCGTTTTATGTGTTTCTCACCTTTTATCTGATTGGATGCTTGCTACTTTGTGGCATGATTCTCATCCAAGAAAGCAAAAGTTCCGGTTTGGGTGCTTCTTTTGGAGGAGGAGATGGGGGGGACTCCCTATTTGGGACTTCCACGCCAGAGGTGCTAAAGAAGATTACTGCCTATTTTTCGCTGTTTTTTCTTCTTTCTTGCATCATCCTCTCCGCTTGGACCTCAGCCCTAGGAAGGCAAGCTCAAGAACGACAGCCCACCTATTCAGAAACTCTTGTGAAATAATCCTTTCGCATTTGATACACGGATTGTTATAGTTCTGTAACGTAGGGTAGCCTAAGGAGGCGGTATGAAGAAAGTATGGGTAGGTGTTGCTGCTTCTTGCATTGCATTAGCTTGTTTTTGTGGCTTTTCTCATCAGAAACCACAGGGAAGTTCTGTGGGTGAGTTGCAAGAACAATGGCAGTTTCCTTCTGACCATCTGCCTATTGGAATTACGCTGGGAGATTTGCATATCGTTTCATGGAATGTCCTCGATTCTCGGTATATGAATTGGATTATTGAAAAAAATTCTCAAGGACTCAGCCGTTCCCTCATAGCTGAAGAACACTGCATTCCCGAGGGACAAGCAACGACAATACGAGAAGAACATGTCATCGATATCCTATTACAGATGATCTCTCATCCTCAGTATCCAAAATCCATGTTATGTCTTCAGGAATGTAATAACGAATTTATGGAGGCGCTACACGCTCGTCTTCCTATAGGGTGGACAGCTATTCACCAGTCCGATGTGGCTATTATCTATGCTAAAGACAAGTTAAGTAGTGTCATAGTAGATATCGTGGATGGGGTTTTTTCCAGTCAACCACGACGCATATTTCTTGATGTTACCTTTTGTGAAGAGGGGATAGAAATACCGTTACGAGTCATATGTGCTCATCTCCCTGGAGATCCCACTCAGCCCGCACGTTTTGAATTTGCTCGCTACCTCGCCGCTACATTTTGTGGAGAAGAGGCCATTTTGGTTGCAGGAGACATGAACTTTAATGAAATCGAAATGCAAGCAGCTATGAATCAGGCTTTTGATGGAAAGTCGCCCTTTACTCTCTATGCGCCTTATTGTACGAATATCTCTCCAGATACCTTGAATATATCTGGAGATAATCCCGGATGGCATTCCAAATCTATCGATCATTTTTTTATATATGCTCCCCAGTGGCCTGTTACTCCTCTCTCAGCAGAAGAGGTATGGCCAGGATTGCTTCCTACGGTTGAGTTGCTCAATCCCGACCTTCCAAGCTAAACAGAGGAGCTGCTCAGTCGGTAACAGAGAAGGTAACTCCTTGAATTTGTCCAAATGGTTGAATCGTTTGTGAACAACTTTGCCAGATAACGACCCCTTCGGGTCCGGTCAGCAATGTCGCATCATCCAAGGCTACATGAGGTACAAATACATAATTGGAAATGGCTGGGGTATTCACTGTAGTGGCAGGGGACCACGACGTGCCATCCCAACACATTACATCAATCGAAGGGATCAAACTCCCATTTTCATACACAAGCCACGTAACGGCTGTAATCCCATGTTGGTTCATGGCAATCTGAGGGGAGGTATTGGTATCCGATCCTGAGGTCAGGGCGATAGGATCGTCCCAGGTCGAGGTGGTTGCTGTATAGTAGGCTGCCTGGAGTTGGCCTGAAGCAACAAACACAACCCATGAATTCCCAGCATGGTCTATTCCTACTACAGGTGATGAGCCGTATCCTAGTGTCGTGGGGTCAAGCCATGTCTGAGTTGTGGGATCATAAATTGAGGCAACGATACTACTTGCTGTTGCAGCTAGGGTAAATGCAGAGGTCGATAAAATCAGTTCCGTCCATACCGCGACAGCTTGACCTGTGGGATTCATGGCAATCACAGGGTTGAAATTACCTGATGAGGTATCTGAGAGCACCACTTGTGGGAGCAAAGTTACAGTCGTGGCATGTAGAGGAAGAATGAGAAACAAGAAAAATAAAGATTTCATAAATCAGATTGAAGTGGATCATGTGTTAAAATTCAATTCAAATTTTCATTTTCCAATATCGCTAGACGGGACAGAGCGGAAACTGCTTGGTGCAAAGATTGGACAAGGTGCCCACAATTGTTGGGTTTTTCTACAAATTTATGATATTGGTCATCGAGCGCAAAACCGCATTGGTATAGGGAATTTATGTCATCTGGCGGTAGAGAGCTTAGAATATCAATAAAATAGGACTTGATGTATAAAAAGTGATCCACTAGACTCTTCCATCTGTCTACCTCATGCTCAGATATAGTAGTGAGTCCAGTGGTATGGGTCTCTCCCCGGTCATTAAAATAGCTCACGAGTCTCTCCAGTAAGTCTGCGTCGATAGAAGACGCATTAGCAGTAGGTCCTGTCTCTAATCTAAGAAAATCAATCCAATCCTTATATCCTAAAAATACAGCAGTCTTTCCGTTAGCTATTGCAGTTATAAATTCTTGATATAGAGGAAAATTGGTGTCTTGGGCTTGTATCAATAGATCTGTATACCTCGAGTTTATGTTGCAATCTAAGGACCATCCTTCCTTTGCATATTCCTTACAACGCATCATAAATGCTGAATGATATGCATTTTCTAAGGATGCTTGGATGTCTTGCTCCTTTAAGAGAGGAGACGGAATGACTCTAATGGCTCTCGGTTGCGCTGGATCTTCATATAACAAGGAATGAGCTAAGTCCATGTCTGTGGAATGTGTTTGTAACCAAGTGGAGACCTGCTGAGAGGTAGATGGACTCTCGTTATCGACAATCTTCCTGTATCTTTCCCATACAGATTCATGAAACGCGGTATAATGATCCTGCACGTTTTGAATTGTCTTCCAGGCATCCATTTCTCGCTGCTGTTGAGATTTGTATCCCTGGAATCCTTTTTGCAATAGAGCTGATGGGATATTCAGGTTTTCTATGGGGATAGTTTTTTTTGCTACTACTTGCATGTGTTCCACTAGACCAAAGGCCTCTTGATCCGAAAGCTGATTGACCACATCCAACAAATTAGTTAACTGACCTGTAGGGAATTGCTTAGGAATTGAAGGTGAGGGCATTGCAAAGGGAACTGCAGCGAATCGTTTTGCTTGATAGGTCAGTAATATGAATGGGTTATAACAGAGGTAAGCACCTACATTCCGTAGCGCTGCGTCTAATGTTGCTAAAGGATCGTTGAGTGGTTCTTGTGTTTGTGCAATTAAGGTGCATGCATTTTCATAGATGCAATCTAATAGTTTTTTTCCGCATATAGGCACAATGGGAGCCCAGAGAATAGAAGCAGGGGAGACCCTGTCATTCTCATTGCTATTGTTGTCATTTGAATGTTTTTGCAATGCTGCGAATCTTTTTAGCACCGTGTTGACGTCTGAGTTGTTGGGTTGTTCTGGCATGTAGGAGCGTAGAGCTCGTGAAAAAAAATAGAGCGGATGACCATGATTCGGGTGCGGATCTTGCTGGATAAGTCTGTTTATCTTGTCATTATATGTCGATATATTCACTTCACTTGTTGACAAGTGACCATTGTCGTCTTTCGGAAATAGACTTTGAATAGCTTCCGTTAATGTGATGAGCTGTTTTTCTACCCATTTTTTATACTGAAGCTCTAGGAAACATAATGCACCTAAGGATAGTGCAATTACCCCAATTGTAGGATAAAATGGCCCCTTAGGGCTTACGGATATCGATTTCAAAGAGAGTAGCTTCTTAGCTGGTGCATGAGCAACGTGTAAAGCAAGAAAGAAGCAAGCTCCTAATATGGCTATTGTCCCAATAGCTATTGCACAGCGCTGCGCATTAGGGTATTTCCTTGATAAGGAAATACGCTCTTGTGATATAGGATGCATGTTTTTTATTTTAAAAAAAATCTATAATCAAAGCAACTTGAATTAGATTGCTATATTAACTTGAACTAATTAGCTTCCAATATCAAGAATGCCTTACTGCGTAAATAAATTTTTAAGGCAGAGCTCTGAAAGTCCTACCTCTTTAAGCCGCTCTTTCCTCTTGGCATTCCAAGAGTCGTCATTGTATGCAGAACCATCGCTTTAGCCTACACTTCTTCTATCTGATTTTCTAACTTCCTAGATTCCAGCTTCTCACCAAATAGAGTTTTCCATCGATCGAAAACCGGATGGTAAGGGTTCCTCGATATCCGCACCTATTTACGTAACAAGGTCCTCTTTCTGTGAGGCAACAAAAAATTAATAAAAAAATAATACAAAAAAAACAATTTTATATCATAATATTTATAGTTTGACAATTAACAATAAGGATGGATATGAGTTACGGTGTAGGAAAATCAGACCATTATTCTGTAGTTAAGGATGATTGTGTATTAGATCGTCAGCAAAGAGGTGTGGATCGAAGATTTATAGTATGCGTTATTGCAGGGGTAGCCCTTGTCCTATTAGGAACAACTATAATGGCGTCGGCTCTTAGTTTAGGGCCACAGAGTCATTGGATTAAGGATGCGGCTGGGCGGAGTATCGAGATCATGAAACCTGGTAAGTTATCAGAAGCGCTATCTCTAGGATTGGGGTTCGGATTGGGTATAGGGTTAATGATAATGGCGCCAGTAACAATGATTTTGATAGACGCTTTGGGAGACGTAAAGAAAATCATAGAGGACACAAAAAGAGAAAGATCGCATACATCTAATTACATGGAAATGCAGACAACAAATAGAAACACAGGCCCTGTAGGACAAGGGAAAGAGGGGGAGTCGGCCTTGATTCTTAGTAAACCTAAAAGTTTGCCTATGGGGAGCGTAGATTGAGTCTATGAGCTTTAGCGTGGAGCGATAAGAGCTTATAGATCCCTTGGGATAAGGGAGTCTCGCTGCTAGGTCATCGCATGGGCAGGTTGTTTCGTGGTGCATAAAACAACCTGCTTATTTTTTTATAGGACTTCATGTATGCAGGTGAGAAATCAGCGCACGAGCGCCTTGATGTTATATCGCTATACTGTTGTCAATCAAGGTGCCTATGGCTTGATCCATCGCTTCCTCTATAATAGGAAATACAAGATGAAATCGGTCTCTAGGCAATGCCATTTTAGGTTTAAGAAATGATTACCAAACCAAAAGACTTTGGGTAGGCTAACGGGATACAGTCAAGGATCCTTGGCAGGAATAGCACCGGCATGAACATAGAGCTATTCTGTCCATATAAGTAGGGAATATTTTTTCTGCTTCAACGCTACCTGGAGTGCATCAAGATCCAATTTTCTACGGTGCATGTTTTAGATACAAAAGGAGTATGCCATCCCATGATTTTCCAAGGGCATATCGCTTTTTAAAATTATTTATATTTTTTAAATAAATTTATTAAAAATAGACATGTTCTTTATGTGATTTATAAAAAGATTTATCGAAATATAAATGCACAAATGAGAAAATATTATGAGTATGTTAGATAGAAATACCGAAATTTCTGCCTTCAAGGGGTTGGATCACAACCAATTTGAGGCTGTTTCACTGGCAAGAGCAGCCCGTTTTGAACGGGCTGCTCTTGCTGTGCACGTACTAGGTATCACCTGGATGGTTGCATTGCCTCTTCTCCAAGCCTATTTTTTGCACTGGGGTATTGGTCCTGTAATAGGTCTGGCTCTAGGGAGTATGTTCGTGATGGAGGGGAGCGCAAGCTCTCTTTCTTCTAGATCTGCTCAAGCACGTATAGCTGTAGAGCAAATAAATCAGTACCGTGCCTTACGAAAAATATTGCGATCTCCTTCATTAGATCGGCATGATTTAAGTGCAGACCCTCTTCGCTTACGCGAGCGAGTGAAAATCAAGGATAACCTACGGATTCGAAAGGCTCCTACAGATTGTCGTGCTAGTTTTAAGATTTTTAAAATGTCTGCCTTTTCTATAAACCCAGTCGCTCGGTGCGACACATTGGGGGATCTAGAGATAAGTCGGAAATTGCTATCTACAGAAAAAGAAATAGATCAGGTGGCGGGCCATTATTTTAATTATCATCAGTTTGAGACCTTTAACCGATCTCGCCTTTTGGCTATTCAATCTCAAAGTCGGGATGTCGAATTATACTGTACGACCATTAGAAATGTTTTATGTAACTATATCTCGAGCTGCGAAGTTAAGTCAGAAAAAATGTTGTTGCAAATTATTTTTAACGAACTGCTTCTTGCAGGAAATCAACCACAATCATTTCTATACTCTTTACTCCAACTCCATACAGTTTTACTTTTTCAGATTAAGCTTGCTTTAGATCAGGCAAAAAAAACTAGCCACACAAGCTCTACCTGGTGGACTCAAGAAAGGAGTCAATGGGACATTATTAATGATCCTCTAAGTGTTGATGATTGGCGTAACATTTCTGATTATTTGAAGGAAATCCTTGCGAAACCTATTTGCAGGGATTCTGCCGAGAATTTCTCTAAATCTCTCAAGGTTTTCTTTGAATCTCTCAAGTATTTCGTTAATTTACAATTTGCGAAATGTTCAAATCAGTATAAGCGTAGGATTAGCGATTTTTTTATCGGAATGCAGAGGAACCGGATCAATTCAACAGGATCGTTAGAATATATTGCAAAGGAAACCTCGAAATATGAGAAGATGGTTGAAGAATTAGATTGTGGGAACAGTAAAATACAGGACTGGAAAAACCATTATGAAAAAACGGCTAGATGTCAATGCAATAACCCAGACGAACAACACAGGGCTCTCACAAACGCCAATACAGAATACCTTTTTGAGCTGAAGCTTGCCCTGGCCCCTATATCCCAACAAGCTGAAAATGTTGAAAGAATACTCAATCAAATCATTGCAAATCTAGAAGAGATATATGCTTTGGAGTGTGCAGATCTGCTTAGGCAAATTCCACAAGAGGAATTAGCATCTTGGGACAAGATTATAAATTATACATTTCAAGCCCCTCCTAATACGAATAATAGAAAAAACGTTATCGCGTTGAGTCTAGGAGAGAATTCAGATTACCACGCTCTCCTGGAAGAGGCTATGAGTCCAAAAGGACTTGCCAGATATCTTGCCGATCTGTTTCTAAATCAAACAACTAAGCTGTTTACAAGCATTACGGATGAACCTACCCAGCAAGAGATATTACAAGAAATTTTAAAAACATTTAGACTACAAGAAGATGGTAAATATCGTGCCTATCTGTTTCTAAATCAAACAACTAAGCCATTTGCAAGCAGTACGGATGGACCTGCCCAGCAAGAGATAGTCAAGGAAAATTCAAAAAAATTTGCCAATTGCAATTGGCAACAGGTGCAAAACAAAATCAATGAATTGAATTGGGAGCCCGTATTCGATGCTGTTGTACAAGTGTTGAGTCGCAAGCTGGCAAATAAATTAAAGGAAGCAAGTCCAGTAATTCAATCCATGAGTCCAAAAGTAGCAAACAATCCACAGGTTGTTGATAAGAATCGTCTGTTTCGAAGAAGGGTTGTTGAAGCAATTGGAACTGGGAATCTAAAGCTGTTAAATGATGATGATAAAAGGAAGATACAAGCAGGCCTGAAAGAGAACAATTGGTTGAATGCAGAAATGCAGACATATACTACCCTATTGAAAAATATCAATACGAGTACCGAGCGATCCTTTTGGCACATGCCCCATTTGACTCAGAGGCCTCGGGTCACTCCAAGCCTTTCTCGTCCCATTCGATCTATTCGTTTAGAAGCAGATTTGCAGCAAAGTACGAAGAAAACATCACGCATAGTCTCCTCTTTTGTTCGGCTATTTCCTGCTCTTATTTGGTTAGGTATCGTTTTGGGGATGTGTTATGCTTCAGCTTCATATCAAATGGGCTTGACTATTGTGGGTGGTATGATGCCTCTTGTGGGGGAAGCCTTGTCTATATCGAGTCGTCGATATCCTAAGAAATTCATTAACTCTATGAATCATTCATATTTACTGGGTCATCCACGACTGATGGAGGAAAAGGTAACGCAGTCACTAAGAATCGATTCAAAAAAATTTGATAAGAAAGAAGAGCGATCGGTTATAGCTAGATTAGGACTGGAAGATGGATTAGTAGGTAGCGCTCGTCGTATGCAGGAGTCTCCCTATGTCATGAAATCCAAATGGGTGGATCCTGCACGAAGCTTAGATCCTAAGCTATGGCAAGCAGATGTGGCAAGATTACAAAAATGGGCATCCGAGTATACCATGCCTGATCAGGTGACCAAATCGGCAGTTGGGACTCGTCATCGATTGGTGAATGAGTTTTGCCGATTGCAAAATAGCAGGCCGTATGTATGGTCGGCTATGCACTCTGCAGATCGCGATAGATTTGTAACGCAGTTGATGGAAGTGCAAACAAAGATCTTCCCCAATGAGGTTGCAGATTCATGGAAAAGCGTTGTAATCCTTGATTATATTCGCCTGCCAGCTGGAATCCTATACAAAGATAAGGAACAACGCCTGAGTCAAGAGGAGAAATCCGAGAAGGCGTCTACGCTGTTGACCAGTCTGTCAGAGAGAGAGCAGGAGGAGATAAGAACCGAATGGGTAGCCGATATCAAAAAAATGTACCAAAAGGCATGTGATGGTATCCCCCTATCGCAAGAAGAGGAGCGTCGATGCACATGGGTGTCGACCCTTCCTCAATGTCAGAACGAGTTGCAAGAGTTTCAGTATAGCTTAATAAAGAGTATTGCGGAATTTAATCTATGCAGTGACAAAAAAGATGGACCTAATTTACCAAAACCAGAACAAGCTTGGAGAGTCCTCTCCAAGAGCTGGTTTGTTGAAGAACAAAAGCAAAATACATCGATCATAACTAGTCGTGAATTTTGGGATTTATATGAAAACATAACGGGCCAAAAGCCGGGCTATATATCATTAGAAAGAAATTGTAATAATCAGGCGCCCGAGCAGTTGAGTCAAAAAGATTTTTTATCCATTGAATCTATTTTAACAAAAAAAATGGAAGAAAGAAAAAAAACTTACCAAGATAAAGTTAATAAGCATCAATCAAACAGACAAAACAACACAACCAATCCGCCTGTAACACCGAAACAGGAGTCTCCTCTAGAAAGAAATTGTAATAATCAGGTGCCTGAGCAGTCTGTAACACCGAAACAGGAGTCTCCTCTAGAAAGAAATTGTAATAATCAGGAGCCCGAGCAGTCTGTAACACCGAAACAGGAGTCTCCTCTAGAAAGAAATTGTAATAATCAGGAGCCCGAGCAGTCTGTAACACCGAAACAGGAGTCTCCTCTTTCTAACGTATGTGATACCTTCCCTAAGGGTCTTAGGGAATTTCAAAAACAATTAAGTGATTTAGAGAATGAAATTGCAAGTCCGAATTTCTTTAAAGAAGCGGTATGTGTATTAAATAAATATTATTTTTTATTAATTAACGACAATAATGATAAGGTAGTTTATCTTTTCAATAGGTTGGTAGGTATGCTGGCTTGGAAATTGGAAAATCGATTGAAATTAGGTTCATGTGATCTAGAATCTCTAACAATGTGCTGTACATTGATCCCGTCGCTACTATATTTTCCCAAAATATACCTTGATCGATTTATTACTCGATTAGAGCAATGTGCTGTTTGTCTCATTTCTGCTGACGATAAGCAGATTCTAATACAAGCACTAAAGTCTTGGATCCTAGATTTGCAGAGCTCCTTACCCTCACTCGATGATCTACAATGCTCTATAGCGGAAAAAATATTAGAGAAGTTCAGCGCAATTACCCATGTGCTAGAAGCTTCTCTCGCCGATTCAAGTTAGAAGTGCCACAATCGAAAAGAGTCGATGCACGTGCAAGAGGTCTAAAGTTGCTCATTATGATAGGGGTTGTTCGGCTTTTTGTTAAGCTAAGGGTGATGTTTTTTTGACAGAAGGCCCGTACGAGCTCAATAGGACGCTCAGTAAGCCTGGTTTCGGCAATTCGAGCGCAGGAGGTATCCTTGGTGGAGAGTCCAAGTTGAGGAAGACATCGCGAGCAAGCCCATGCATAGCTCGCGGAGACGATGCGAATGAGGGGGAATGCGTCAGGATGAATACAAAGAGGAAATGGAAGAAAAAAGAAAAAATCTGAAATTCTTTAGGAATTTTTCCATCAGACCAGTGCTCATCCATGTGAATGGAGTAAATGAAAGCGTTTTGGATGAGAGATATTTTGATAAAGTGATTTTTGGCCAGCTCTTATAAACTGCATGGGAAACCTGACCCTATAATTTACGATATGATTTGTCGTAGGCGTAAACCATTTCAGATGTTGAATGCCCTGTCACACGCATGATGTAGCTATCTTGAAATTCCTGTTGACCGGTGGCGTGACTTGAGAAAAAGAACATAACACACTATTCTCATGCTCGATGATGATGCCCAGCAATCGTGATCCTGCTATATCTACACCTCTTATAGAGGATCAAAATAATACCAGACATATTGCTTTGGAGGAGGTGTCCCGTGTTGTACAGGGTATCCATTCTTTGCAGAATCAAAAAGAGATCATTGACTTCCTAATCCACCAGCTTCCTCTCTCTGACACATCGCCTGCTTCGATCGCACAAACATATTATTTGCTGGCTGAACGATACCAAGCACCCATCTACCTTGCATTGGCTGAAGCTTTATTATCAGACCTTTCATTAGGAGAGTGTGCAGAAATACGAGGGGATTGTTGTGTGTTAAGGGGGCAGTTAGAGTGCTGTGAAGATGCGATTGTTCGTGGCATCCATGCCTATCATCAAAATTCTCGGGTGGCGAAATGGAAAATTGGAGCCGCCTATATGGCGTTGTACCTGATTTCAGGAGAAGTAAAAGAACTCGATCAAGCTTGGAAATGTTTAGAACAGACAGCTGCTGAAGGAGAAACTCTACCCAGGTTTTGGTATCATTATGGCGTATGCGCTTTCCATTATGGAAAGGTGCACCAGAATCACACGTTGATTCGACGCTCTATAATGTATATGGAAAGAGGGGCTGGCGATTGGAGAAAGGAACGAGTTTGGTCCGAATTATTGGAAAACGTATCAGCATGGGTGCAAATGACCTTCCGAATAGAGGATGTAGAACGCGCCAATCAATGGTTTGAAGAAGGTGTCATTGCCTGTCCTCGTCATACCAATCTTTGGCTAATATGGGGAACAATGCTGTTTCGTTGTGGCTGGGTTTTGCAATCCATTAAACTATTGGAAGCTGCTTTTGATAAAGTCTCTGCCTTAGCTTTAAAAAAAGAAGCATCTTCTTCTAAACAGATATTACTGAGTGAGATTTTAGGGGCAATTGCCTTATTAACGGATCATGGACCTTGTTTATATCTTGCAGAACGACAAATAAAAAAAGAAAACAAAAATCAAGAAGAAACAAAAGAGGCTCAAGCATTTTTATCTTTTATTCGCGCTTCTTATTTTAATGACAGTAAATCATACTCTGAAGTTAGTGATATATATCAAAAATTAGATTCTAAAAATTTGTTTGCTCGACATGTCTATGCCATTCTGTATTGGGAGTGGGGTAAATCGATGGAACAACCTCGTCTATTGCAAAAATCCAGACAGCTACTTCAAGCACTTCGCAGGGAGGCGCCCATTGCTTCTATTTATCACTTCCAATATGCGTGGCTATTGTATGACTTATATCTCATGAATCGATATCAAGATCATGCGATATGTATTTTAGAAGAAAGCTTATGGATTCTCAAAAATAAGGACGAACTTTGGGCGAATTCGATGCATCTCTGGATACGGGCTCAAGTGCAAGGGGAGTATGGTTTTCGCCAAAAAAATCTCGATCTTGTGCAGGATGCAATAAAGATCACAACGCAATTGTTTCGTGAACATGGGTTAGAGGTGCGGGTAGTTATACATCATGCCGTACTTCTTAAATATCAGGGTATGCTTCAGAAGGATCGATCCTCTATTGAGGAAGCGCTATCTGTATTATTGTCTCTGCAAAAGAAAGAGGCGGAACAAGGAAATGTTTGGTTAGCGATTGGGGACTTATATACAGAATTATTCGTGTTACACAGCAGCCCAATAGATTGGGCTGCTGCTAAAAACGCTTTTTTACGAGCTGCGCAATTAGCTTGTAAACAAGCAGATTATAAATTAGCCTGCCTTTATGCTCTCAACGAAGAGTTAGACTCAGTCTATCTGCATTTAAAAAGGGCGCAAAAAAGAAACGAGTTGCCGATGATCGAGCAGATGCAGTATGATCCAAATCTGGAAAACGCACGGGCTATGCCCTGGTTTATAGAATTTTTAGGTGGCCTATAGGAGCCCGTATGGAACATGAAACTTCGGATCAGTATCATGTTTCTGCTGGAAATCTCATGGACTCTAAAACGAGTCATCTTGATGATGAGTTGAGTGAACGCTTAGAAGAGGCCTTTCATAAAACTACTTTCAACATTCATTTGCAAGCTGTAGCGAAAATAGCTAGTGAATACCATCCCATAGATCTTGCTTATGCAGCTTCCAGATTGCCTCCGAATGCTCGCTATATGCTATTTGAAAATTTACCCAGCTTGGAAGCTCAGGTTGCATTCATTATCAACACAGATAATGCCTCTCGATGGGCCATTTTTCGATACACCAAAGAAGCTGAAATAGCTAATTTAATTGCCCATATGCCCTCTGATGAGGCTGTTTGGGTGCTGGATGACTTGCCTGATCGTAGATATCGGCGTGTCTTAGATTTGGTGCAACCAAAGAAAGCTCTACAAATTCGCGAATTGCAAAAGCATAGTCGCAATAGTGCTGGTGGTCTCATGACCAATGAGTTTTTTGCATTCCCTATGGAAACAACTATTGCAGAAGCGGCAACATGGATTCGGGAAAATCCTGGCATCGATATGACACGGCGCATCTTTGTTTTGGACCATAAAGGCGAATTACAAGGCTTTGTGCCAGGTAGAAATTTAATCGTGAATCCTCCGCATCTGCCCCTCAAGCAAGTCATGCGGGAGATAGAGCATAAGGTCACCGCCGAAGCGACTAGAGAAGAAGTGGTGGATATCGTGGAGCGATATAAAATCCCAGCATTGCCAGTTGTGGATAATCAAAATTTTTTAGTTGGGATCGTGACCTATGAAGATGTTGTTGAGGTCATCGAGGACATCGCCGATGAAACGATAGCCTGGATGGCAGGAACAGTAGAAGATGTCAGTGAATGTGATCCCGTAGTAAAACGATTTTTAGCACGGTCTCCTTGGTTATTGGTGACATTATTTGGAGGTTTGATTAGCGCTTCCATTATGTCGTACTTCCAATTGATTGAAGGGGAATTGTTGGCCTTAATTTTCTTTTTTGTCCCGTTAATTAATGGAATGTCTGGAAATGTCGGGATTCAATGCAGTACCGTCCTCGTGCGAGGAATGGCGATTGGAGTGCTCTCTTCCGGAAAAAAAGGGGAAACAGTTCTGAAAGAAATGAGCATTGGATTAATGACGGGAGTGTGTTTTGGAATCCTCTGTGGAGGGCTTATCTATACTTTAAACACGTTAGAAATTGGTGATTTTCATGGTGAAGCATTGCAGTTAGGCGTGTTAGTCTCAGTAGGGCTTTTGAGCGCCTCTCTTACTGCTACGATTTTAGGGGTAGGAGCTCCTTTATTTTTTGCACGTATGGGCGTGGATCCAGCAATTGCAGCTGGCCCGATCATTACAGCTTTTAATGATGTATCTTCTATGACCATTTTTTTTCTGATATCTGGTCTTATTCATAGATTTTTCTTTAGCTAAACGTTCCCTTGTTTTTTTTGACTTAGATCTTGTTAAATTAAATTAATTTAGTTGACGCAAACGCGATTCAAATGCTAGTGTGATCCCCGTAACGGCTCGGGTTTACAAGGAACGTTTCTTTTATCTCGTTCGTGATGGATTAGATTGATTGAATGACTTGGATGCGTGCGGTGATGGAGAGAGTGATACACTCTTTTCGGCGCCAAACTAGAGTGGTAATTTTTTCAAGAGAGTCAGTTAAGGAAATCTACATAGAGGAATGTATATGTCAGTAGAAAAGGAAGTAATTGATATAGTAGTGGAGCAGCTGGGTGTGGATGCAGCAGACGTCACTCCAGAAAAGTCCTTCGTTGAAGACTTAAATGCAGACAGTTTGGATCAGACTGAATTGGTCATGACATTCGAGGAACGCTATGGGTTTGAAATTTCTGAAGAAGAAGCGGAAAAACTCAAGACAGTAGGCGATGTCGTTCGCTTTATTAAAAAGCAACAAGCAGAATAAATCAGTTGAAGTGCGCACTCTATAGTGCGCACTTGTCTTGTTTGCCTTTCATGAAGTATAATCAGTTGCATTTCTGTTGAAATACAATTCAATTTGTTAAGTTCCATAAGCAGTTCTGATCCTATGGAAGATTCCTAATAAGCAAGATTTGGTCCGGTTCTAAAAAATGAGACGTTTTTAGTTATCAACGACGTCATATACAGTTGACCTCTATTCTGAAAGATTGCGCCAACCATAGGTTTGGCATGCATCAAAGCGAAGGCCTTGACCTGTAACTAATACTTCCAAGCAGAGTTCAAATAGACTTCCATGGCCCCCTCAGCTACTAGTATATGTTCGATAACATTTTGTTGATGTGGAGGGGATATGTGCTCGCAGCCTGGCAAGAGTTCAATGGCAGGTATGCCATATGCTGTGTTTAGCTTGCCTGCTAAAGAGCTACAAAAAATAATGGGTGGAAAAGGTCGTTCCTGTACAGGAATCCTCATAATAAGATTTTTTTAGGATAATCCTTGTCAACAAAGCCTTTAAATAGAAGTGATGATGGTAACCTGTCAGCATGGAGACCTTCTTCTTACAATCCTATGGAGCTAATCCTTAAAGGGAGTAATGAAACAAGAATCCTGGTGCCTTCAAGCTTGGAGAGGTTCAAGGTGAGGAGCCTTGCAACATGCAATGTTGTTGACGAGCTGCCTCTAAAAGAAAAAATTGACGTTGTTCCATTTTTTTAAAATTTTCATCAGTATCATCTTGGTATCCGATAAGATGCAATATAGAATGAATCAGATAGAGGGTTGTTTCTTCCCAAGGATCGTGCAGGCTCTCTTCTTCAGATTGAGCGCACCTTTCTATTGCTACGGCGGGACAGATAAAAGATTCCCCAAGAAACTGATGGTCTAATGGAAAAGAGATACAGTCTGTAGCGGAGGAATCTTGAAAAAACATGCGATGCAATTCAGAAATTCTTTCTCTGGTAACGAAGTGAACGGCTATCTCCTCAGGACAACGCCCTTCTTGTTGTAGCACAAAAAAAACAACCCCCTCAACTGAGGAGGGGGTAATGAGTAAGTCGTCCTGCTCGTTGAAAATCCAACACTTCACAGAGAGATAACAGGAGTTTTTGGTAGGCCTGTAACCTTTTTGTTTTGTTCAGGGTTCCAGCGGCCTAATTTTTTCAGTACCTCTACTCGCTCAAAACGCTTCATGACATTACGTTTTTTGCTTCCAGCAACTGATTTTCCGTAACTTTTATGACGAGACATGCAAAGACCTCACTTTTCCAATAAAAACACCTTGATCTGCAACTGCGTTCGCGTGCACCTTATATCCTTGCGGTAATGCATCTTTTTTTGGCCCAGTTTTTACACTGGGAGGTCGATGCTTGCGCGGAGATTGTTGTCTGCGTTCTCCTTGTTTGCTCATTCGAGTCATGCGCGCTCCTCCTTATATTTGGCAGACAGGGTAGCCCTTTTAGAGAAATTATGCAAGGGGATCTGGATGTTCTTCATCACTGTGCAATACACCGCATGAAATAATAAATTTAATTGCGTGCTCTACCTTCATGTCTAGATAGATCAGATCTTGTTCTTCGTAAAGAAAAAGAAATCCAGAGGTGGGGTTGGGGGCGATGGGAACAAAGACGGTAACGAGTTTTTTTCCTAATGCATTCTGCGCAGGGGCAGGAGAATTTCCGCTAACCAGTCCAATGGAAAACGTGGTGGAATTGGGATAGGGCACCATAACAACTTGCTGAAATGATTTGGATTGCCCACCAAACAACGTGCGGATTACCTGTTGTGCAATTTTATAAATCGTTTTGATAATAGGAATGCGATGTAAAAAATAATCATACAAAGATAAAAATGTTTTAAAAATAACAATGCGAGCCAAGAGTCCTAATAGAACCGTAACCGAAACTAAAATCAGAATAGCAAGCAATTGAAGAGAAAAATGAACAAAGGCATAGTGAGCTTGATAGAAATGCGTATGAGAAAAAAAGAGCTCTAAGTAACCGATAAATGGATCTGTAATAAAATTTACAATGAACATTAAAATCGCCACAGTCACTGCCACGGGAAGCAGAATAATGAGGCCTGTAAGAAAATGTTTTTTCATCGAAACTTCCTTCGCCTAGGTCGACTCTCATCCGATGCATCATCAAGAGTCCAGTTCATTTCTTGTGTCGTAAGATCCAAAGCTTGTAATGTAACCTCTACAACATCCCCAATGCGATACACGCGACGACGGTAGAGCTCCATCTTTTGCTCATCAAAATCGGCCCATTCTACAGGCATAAATCCCTCTAAGAAGCATGAAGTAATTTCAAAGACAAAACCATTAGGCTTCACCTTGGTAATCTTTGCTTCAAATTTTTTGGATTGAGCAGCTTGCTTTTGCAGATATCGAAGCTTTTTTAATAGAATCACGCTTTGCTCAGCTTTAGCTGCAATGCGTTCTTTTTCAGAGCAGGTTTGCGCAATCTCTTCTAGATCAGATTCCTCGGAAGTTTCTTCTCCTAATAAGATACGGTGAACGATTAAATCAATGTATCGACGAATAGGGCTAGTAAAATGAGTGTAATGCTCTAAACAAAGGCCATAATGGCCAATGTTTTGAGTAGAGTAGCTTGCTAACTTCATGCTACGAATAAAAGAAGTTACTAGAGATCGGCCTAGTGGACTAGATCGGGCTTCATCGAACACATTCTGGAGCTCTACAGCAGAGGGGGCTTGAGGCAAGTCGAATCCTAACGCATTGGCAAGCGATACAAAGTCTTGCATCGATTCAGTAAGAGGACTGTCATGGATTCTGTAGGTGAGAGCTTTTCCTTGATTGAATAAATGAGTAGCAACCATTTCATTTGCTTTCAGCATCAATTCTTCCACGAGTTGATGGGTAATGTCATATTCAATAATTTCCATCTCTTCTGGGAACCCATCAGCGTCCAGGGTGATAGATAAGTCGGGTAGAGAAAACTCCATGCTACCACGTAACCCTCGCTGTTTTTTCAATAAGAGGCATAACTGCACCATTTCCTCCAATAGAGGGCGAAATGGACTTTCGAGCTTCCCGTCTAAGACTTCTTTTGCTTCTTCATAAGTAAATCGTCGCGTACTTTTGATGACGGAACGGAAGATCTCATAATTTAGTAATTCTCCCTGGTCATTAAACTCCATAGAGACTGTCACGGCCAGTCGATGCACGTTAGGTTTTAATGAGCAAAGATGGCTAGATAGGGTATGGGGTAACATGGGTACTACCCCATCTGGAAAGTATACAGAATTGCCTCGTAAAGAGGCCTCCGTATCGAGAAAAGAACCTGGCCTGACATAATGAGACACATCTGCAACATGCACCATTACATGGAAGGCCGACCCTTTTTTCTCTAGAGATAAAGCATCATCAAAATCTTTAGCCCCTTTAGGATCTATTGTGATTGTGTCCACGGCAGTGAGATTGCGTCTCCCTTTTTTCTCCTGAGCAGAGACTGTCGAGCCATAAGCTGCGGCCTCTTGAAGAACCTCATCCGGAAATTCATCGGGTAGCCGATACTCAGCGATTGCTACCTGTTTGTCTATTGATGGATCTTCTATATTTCCGAGTATCTCTATCACATGGCCAGTGGGTGGAAGATGACCGGAACCCCAGCGAGAAATTTGCATGCGCACGCGATCGCCTCGCCGAATCGAAGGGTGCTTTAGTTGAATCCACTGAGCTCCTAAAAGAGCACAATGAGCCCAAGCTTCTTTTTTGGAGGTGACTCGACAGATCGTGGCGATAATCACAGAATGAGCTCTTTCGAGGATTTTTTTTACCTTTCCTTCTGGTCCTTTAGGAGTAGGTCGAGCTAGGACTATTTCTACTCGATCCCCATCCACTGCTCCGCGTAGACCTGTCTTGGGAATAAAGGCATCTTCAGGAAGCAGGGATCGGTCATCAGGGATAAAAAAGCCAAATCCCCTTGGGTGAACGCGAATTTTACCGATTAATGGGGGATAAAGAGATGTAGGCACGCAGTGGAGCATAATCGAAATGATAGAGTAAGGCAATTGCTTCTTTTCCAGTAGGAAGAGGGGCCTTCAGCTGTACCGAGCGTAAACCCAAAATACAAATATAGAAGTCCCGCAGGATTTTTGAAACAGCCACACCCATTATACGTGCCGCGATACTGTAGATCTCTACTGGAGCACAGACGGTGCCTACTGGTATCGCTTTGGTTTGTATTCTATCGAGTAAACTGTTCAAATACCTGCTTGAGTGCAAGCATCCAGCGTTGTTTATCTTGATCGGGGGAAAAGCTAGCCTCAATGCTGTTAGCCGCTAGACGGTATGCCTCTGGGGCTCCCAAGTTCAAGGCGCCAAAGATCTGCAAGTAGTTTTCTAGCAGGTAGCCACCAAAGTAGGCTGGGTCGTCGGAGTTGATGGTCACATGTACGCCAGCCTCAAGCATTTGGCCTAGACTGTGTTCAGTCAGACTTTTGCAGACACGTAGCTTGAGGTTGGACAGCGGACACACCGTAAGTGGCACTTGCGTGTCGACCAAGTGTTGTATAAGGGCTGCGTCGTGGATAGATTGTACACCATGGTCAATGCGTTCGACCTTGAGCTGATTAAGAGCGCTCCATACATAGGCGGGTGGCCCCTCCTCACCTGCATGTGCCACCACGTGGAATCCTAATTCACGCGAGCGGGCAAAGACACGGATAAAGGTTTCTGGTGGGTACCCCACTTCACTCGAGTCAAGACCTATGCCAATGAAGTGTGACCGCCAGGGCAAGGCATTTTCAAGGGTTTCCAGAGCCTCTTCTTCTGATACATGGCGTAAAAAGCAAAGAATTAGGTCTGAAGAGATGCCTAACAGGTTTTGTGCATCGACGCAAGCGCGGCTCAAACCCTCGATCACCGCGCCTATGGCTACTCCGCGCGATGTATGGGTCTGTAGGTCAAAAAATAGCTCGGCCCGTACCACACCGTCCGCCTTAGCTCGCTCAAAATAGGCCCAAGTTACCTCGTAAAAATCCTGCTCCTGCAGGAGCACACAGGTGTTTGCATAGTATAGACTCAAAAAACTCTGTAGATTGGTGAATGTATACGCTGATCGGAGCGATTCTACACTCGGGTAAGGAAGGGGTACACCATTGCGCCGTGCGAGCGCAACAATCATCTCGGGTTCGAGCGCTCCTTCGATGTGCATATGCAACTCGACCTTGGGCATAGCCTTCAGCAGCCCTGGCAAGCGGGGGAGGGCAATGGCGGGTACTTGAAACATAGTGTAAGACCTTAAAAAATGGGGCCGCACAACTTCTTTGGTTGAGCTCGAGTAGAAAGCTCTGTCTATGCGCATAAAAATCCTATCGCCCAAATAGGTCGGCCTTTGTTAATCTGGCAATCCTATGGCATACCCTTTTCGTGAAATTGAGATCAAGTGGCAACAACAATGGATTGTTTCTAAGGTGTTTCGAGCAACAATCGATGTGAGTCGTCCTAAATATTATGTTTTGGATATGTTTCCCTATCCATCGGGAGCCGGTCTCCATGTGGGACACCTCATGGGATATACAGCTACAGATACAGAATCTCGATATCGTTGGATGAAGGGATTTCAAGTGCTTCATCCGATGGGTTGGGATAGTTTTGGGTTGCCAGCAGAGCAGTATGCGATTCGCACCGGTACGCATCCAGAAATAACAACTCGAAGTAACATAGCCAATTACAAACGGCAGCTGCAATCTTTGGGTTATGCCTATGATTGGGACCGAGAGGTAGCAACCAGTGATCCTTCCTACTACCGCTGGACACAGTGGCTATTCACGAAATTTTACGAAAAAGGACTAGCCTATCAAGCAGAGATGCTAGTGAATTATTGCCCTGCATTGGGCACCGTCTTAGCAAATGAAGAAGTCGAGAACGGAGTATCAAAAGAGGGGGGGTATCCTATCCAGCGTCGACCCCTAAAACAATGGATTCTGCGGATTACCGCTTATGCGGAACGATTACTTGCAGATTTGGATACTCTCGATTGGCCAGAGGGATTAAAAAAATTGCAACGTAATTGGATAGGGAAAAGTGAGGGTGCTTCGATCACATTCCATACGGGAAAAGGATCCTTAGCAGTCTTTACGACAGCCCCGCATACTCTGTTCGGTGTAACGTTTCTGGCTATTGCTCCCGAGCATCCTCTATTATCTCAGTTGGTAACGGAAGAGCATGTTGAGGCTGTTCAAGATTATCAGACGATGATTCAAGGGAAAAGTGATCTAGATCGTACAGAGCTATCGAAAGAAAAAACGGGGGTATTTACAGGTACCTACGCTTCACATCCTGTTACAGGAGCCCCCATTCCTGTTTGGGTTGCTGACTATGTTTTAATGCCCTATGGCACCGGGATTATTATGGGTGTTCCTGCTCATGATTCTCGCGATGAAGAGTTTGCTCAACGTTTTGCCTTGCCTGTTCAGCTTATAATGGACGAAACAGAGCGCATGGTCCATTCAGCCCATGAGAATTTAGATATCAATGGCCTTACCTTGCCCGAAGCCAAGGAGCGCGTAATTTGTTGGCTTGAAGAACAAGGGCAGGGAGAAAGAAAGGTTCTTTATAAACTGCGGGACTGGTTATTTTCTCGGCAACGTTATTGGGGAGAGCCATTTCCCCTATTACATCTTGAAGATGGCTCTATCCGTGCTTTAGATTTAGATGAGCTTCCTCTCATGCCTCCTGAAATCGCAGAATATAAACCGAGCGATACAGGCGAGAGTCCCTTGGCTCGAGCGCAAGAATGGGTCCATTATATGGATCCAAAAAGTAAACAGAGAGCGCGTAGAGAAACAGATACGATGCCTCAATGGGCCGGTTCTTGTTGGTATTATTTGCGTTTCATTGATCCATCCTGTATGGATGCACCATGGAGTGCTGAGGCGGATGCGTACTGGATGCCTGTAGACCTATATGTCGGCGGTGCTGAACATGCGGTCCTGCATCTCTTGTATGCTCGTTTTTGGCACAAGGTGTTTTACGATTGTGGTTGGGTCCATACTAAAGAACCTTTTCAAAAACTATGCAATCAGGGTCTTGTTGTTTCCCGTTCCTATAAGTCTCCCTTAACGGGTAAATACGTAGCACCAGAGCAAGTTGAAATGGTGGATGATACCTACCGAGACCGGGAGACTGGAGAAGTCTTGCTTTCTCAGATTGAGAAAATGTCCAAGTCTAAGTTGAATGGGGTTTCTCCAGATGAACTGTTAGATGAGTATGGAGCTGATGCAGTTCGGTTATATGCGCTCTTTTTAGGTCCTTTAGAAAAAGAGAAAGTGTGGAATAGTGAGGCAATTTCTGGGTGTCGCCGATTTCTTCAGAGATTCTATGATATGGTCACATCAGAACGAGTATGCGAAGGGCAAGAAGGAATTGAGTTAGCTCATCAACTTGTAGATGGAGTGGGTCATCTTTTGGATCGTATGCATGCAAATACGGCAATCGCAAAACACATGGAGTTTGTGAATGCTATGACAGCTCGCACAACCTATCCTCGAGAGGGGATGAAGATGGCAGTGCTTGCTTTGGCCCCATTAGCTCCTCATCTAGCTGAGGAATTATGGCAATTTTTGGGAGAAAAGGGATTTGTTGCACATGCGCCTTGGCCTCAGGTAAATCCTCTCTATCTAGAGCAGGACCAAGCGACCTATGTCATCCAAATCAATGGCAAAGTGCGAGCTACGATTGCATTACCCAAGGATCAATCCGAGCAGCAGGTTATGGAACAAGCGCAAGCCCTTCCTGGGGTGCAAAAGTATTTGATTTCATCCATCAAAAAAGTAGTTTTTGTCCCCAATAAACTCTTAAATTTGGTTCTATAAATGAAAAAGAGCCGGTTGCTTTCCGAACAGCTCTTCGCATTCCTATACACTATTGTTTTGCATGGCTACTTCCTTATTTTCCTGCCACGAGCTATGTGGCTCTGGTGGCGTAGAGGTGGGATTGGGAATATTTTGAAGGGAAAGTTTGGGATTACTGCTTCATATCGAGCTCATGGAGACACGAGACCCGTCATTTGGGTGCATGCAGTTTCCTTGGGAGAGGTCAGGGGAGTAGCCCCCTTACTGAAAGAATTGCGGGCGCATGGATATATTTTGTTATCTACGATGACTCATACTGGATATGAAGAAGCCAAACGGCAAAAAATTGCCGATCAAGTGATCTATTTACCTTTAGATTTACCCTACCTCATTCGCCCCTTTGTACGTCACTGGCGCCCTAATCTAGTGCTCCTCATGGAAACCGACTTCTGGTATCACTTTCTTGATGAATCACTCCGTTGTGGAGCTAAATTATTTCTTGTAAACGGAAAGATTTCTTCTCGCTCTTTTCATCGATATTACCGTTGGCGTTTTTTGGTTGCTCCTTTATTAGGCAAATTTACTCATTACTATCTACAAGACGAACTCTATGCACAGCGCTTTCAAACTTTAGGTCTATCTCCTGCCAATATGACTGTAACGGGTAACTTGAAACTGGCGAGGGGAACACCGCCTCGCTGCGATTTACCTGATTCTCCTCCTTCTACATTGGTAGTGGCTTTGGGTTCTACTCACCCTCCAGAAGAAGAGTTATGGTTACGGGCGTTGCGAGGACTCGATGTACATGTCTATCTGGCCCCGCGTCATCCGGAGCGTTTTGCTGAAGTCGCTGCGATGTTGGAGAGTTTGCATATTCGATACGGACGTATTTCCAAAGGAGATACGTTTCTGTCTCATCCGGTACTGCTAGTCGATCAGATGGGTATATTATGCGATTGCTATCAAAAATCCCACGTAGCCTTTGTTGGAGGTACCTTAACAGCTCATGTCGGTGGTCATAACTTGGTAGAGCCCTCTTTTTATGGAATACCTGTTCTCTATGGCCCTCATACATGGGGACAGCCTGATTTACATACATTATTAGTCCGATTCCAAGCAGGGCAAGAGGTGACGCCTGAAACATTACGGTCTACCATTCAGGGAGTCATACCTGCGTGGCAAGATTGGAAACAGAAAGGAATACAAGGACAGCGCATTTTTATTGAGGCTACGACAGGATTGCGTGCACTTTTTGTTGGAATAAAACAGCACCTCTGTTAGCATCTTTTCCGGATCGCGGGATGGAGCAGTGGTCAGCTCGTTGGGCTCATAACCCAAAGGTCGGAGGTTCGAATCCTTCTCCCGCTAATTTTATTCCCATTAGGTGTTTCCCTGGGAGCTATTTCTTTTTGGCGGCATAGCTCAGCTGGTTAGAGCAGCGGAATCATAATCCGTGGGTCGTTGGTTCGAGTCCGACTGCCGCTACATCTTTCACAAATACTATAGAAGCTTTTTTTGACTTTTGCAGATCAATCGAAAAGCTACCTTTTTACGCACTCGGCTGGAAATCACCAGCATCAATCAGAATCCTTTCCTTTAAAAAATTCCCTATCGAAAATCTATCAAACGCCAGTTTGACGTATATAGTCAGATATATGGAATTTTTTACATCATGCGCATATTCTTACCGCATGACTTATTCAACTGACCTAAGAAAAAAAGTACTACAATTTGTAGAAAAATGTGGTTCGATTACGGAAGGAGCTCGTGTATTTGGGATTTCAAAACCAACGAGTTACAATTGGCTCAAACTGCAGGAAAAAGAGGGGTCTCTAGCAGCTAAACGTCCAAAGCGCCCATGGAGGAAAATCATTCCTTAGGAACCTCTATGTCTACGGCTCCATAGGAGCTCGTCACTGTTTTAGAATTAACGCCAGTTTGACGTAAGCGAATGCTAATTTCTTGAAAAAGAGCACCTTT
>CAYLUD010000007.1:0-31686 GCA_964386785.1 uncultured bacterium
CCTTTGACTCCACCGTCCCAGCTCCCATCATCTAGTACCCAACTGAACGGATACCTCAGAATTCTCGTAGGATGTGCTCTATCTCTCTTTCAAATGATGGGGTATTGCATTGCCACTTCCTAGTTATACGTAGAGCAACTGAAGGGCTCAGACGCTATATAAGCGGATATCTCGACTTTCGTCCAAGTGTGTACAGCACAGTATTTGCGACTCCACGGGACTGAAGGCACATGGTGAAGGCGAATGGAAAGTTAGGACCCATGGAAAAAGCACACGACGAACTTAGCGCAAGTTCCACATAGGGATAGATGCTGATACCCAAGACATTGTTACCGTTGAGCTGACTGCTAGCAGCGCAGGGAATTCCGCAGCGGCTAAAAAAAAGGGCTCAAAAGATCCCTATCCATCTCAAGTCTGTGCGCGGCGATGGAGCCTATGCCGGCAATGGGGGACATCGAGGACCGGATACGAGCGATAGAGGTCAAGACTCATCCAATAAGGACTGGATCTGATTCGCAGGGCAATTCTTGGGAGGTAGATTTTGAAAAAATTTAGGCAAACACTTTGGTGCTTTACATGTTTAGAACCAAAATGGCGCACAATATGAAGTATTTTTCGTCCAGTACAGAGGTTCTCATTAGAGAATAGCATGCAGCTTACTGAATTGATATCCTAATCCCTACATTTCCCCTTATTTGGGTTGTCTGCTATGACAAGACTTAAAAAAATATATTGCAAAACAATCTGAAACCCACTCGGGAGACTTGATTCTTTTTCTAGCTTTACGATAATGGATGGTCCTATGTCCAACGAAATTCTACAGCAGACACGCAGTCGACTCCTTCACATGTTGAGGTATCTTTGACTTAGAAACCAAACAGCAGAGGGTAGCAGTCCTGGAAGCCAAGATGGCGGATCCTTCTTTCTGGAACGATCAAGCTGGAGCGCAACAGATTATCCAAGAAGTCAATCAACTTAAAGAATGGACCATTCCCTATCAAGAGATCGATCGCCGTCTTTCTGATGTAGAAAGCCTCTACGAGGAAGCACAGCGAGAAGGAGATCCCGAGCTACTTACAGAACTAGCTCAAGAGATCACTATAATAGGATCTCTGGTCGATGAGCTAGAAACAAAACGGATGCTGTCTGGCCCACTAGATCGCAATCCCTGTTTTCTCAGCATTCATTCTGGTGCGGGGGGGACAGAAGCGTGTGATTGGGTCTTAATGTTAGCTCGAATGTACCAACGCTGGGCTGAGCGTAAGGGATGGGGTGTCGAGGTCATCGATACTGTCGATGGTGATGTAGCGGGCTACAAGACAATTACGTTTAAGCTCTCTGGTTCCTTTGCATTTGGCCTAGCTAAAGCTGAGCAGGGGGTACATAGACTAGTCCGCATTTCCCCTTTTGATAGTGGTGCTCGTAGACATACAAGCTTTGCATCTGTAGAGGTTACTCCTGAAATTTCGGACGAAATTGTTGTGGATTTGAATCCTGCTGACATTAAGGTCGACACCTATCGAGCATCAGGAGCGGGTGGTCAACACGTCAATAAGACGGACTCTGCCGTACGCATGACACATGGACCCTCGGGGATTGTCGTCTCGTGTCAACGAGAGCGGAGCCAGATTCAGAACCGAGAAGTCTGTCTTAAGATGCTGCGTTCTAAGCTATACGAAAAAGAGTTGCAAGCACGCCAAGATCAGCTTAAAAAGATGGGTGGGGAAAAGAAAGAAATCGCTTGGGGATCGCAAATTCGCAGCTATGTCTTTCAACCCTACACCTTGATCAAGGACAGTCGCACGGGGTATGAAGTTGGCAATATTCAAGCGATGATGGATGGCGAGTTGTTAGATGAATTTATCAAAGCTTACTTGAAGGAATTTGGAGGCAGATGAGTCAGATACAAACAGAAGGTGTTTCCTTACGCTATACGCTACCGGAAGATGGGGTCGCATTAACTCATTGGCTCAATCAACCTGGTGTAGCCCATGCGTTTCCTATGACGGATCCTCGAGAAGTAGAGGATTCTGCGAAACATTGGATTGGATTTTCTCGATTACGTAGTAGCTTAACTGCTGTCCATAATGAGCAACCTATTGGTATTGCTACATTATGTTTGATGCCCTACCAAACTCTATCTCATCAGTGCTTGCTATCAATCGTGGTGGATGAAGCGTGGAGAGGTAAAGGAGTCGGGACTCTTCTGATGAACAACATTCTGCACCTAGCCAAGAATTATTTTCGTATTGAAGTAGTCTATCTTGAAGTGTATGAGGGCAACCCGGCCATCTCTTTATACCAAAGATTTGGTTTTCAAGTTATTGGAAATCAAAAACATTTTATGAAGAAAGGGGATCGATATGTCGCCAAAATTATTATGGAACGAATCCTCTGACACTAGATTAGATCGACTGAAGAATCGATTATCTCAATGGACACGGTTACAATTAGATCTTAAGATCAATGATAATCGCTCTACGATGTTATCGTTACTGGATCGGCGACGCAATTATGCGCGAGTCTCCCTACACCACATCTTTGTGGAGGCTCCTGATCCCGTATTGGCTGCTTTAGCTGCCTATGTGCGAGGGAAGCCGAATCCAGAGGATCACCGTACGCTACGAGCCTATATTCAAACCTCGTTACGTGCACAAGATTATCGGCATCGTCTGAAGTCTGAAGCCCTGGTGACGCAAGGACAGCACTACGATCTGCAAGCCCTATTTAACCAGCTAGAGGAGCGCTATTTTCCCTCAGGGGTCGAGGCGCAGGTGACCTGGTATGGCCGGGCAGGTCCTGCGCGACGCACCTGCCGTCGCATTACTTATGGGGCCTACGTGGATTCTTTGAAATTAATCAAAATCCATCGTCGTTTGGATGATCCTTTTTTTCCTCTATACTTTGTAACCTTTGTTCTTTATCATGAAATGCTTCATGCGGTCATTCCTGGCACAATGAATGCGCGCGGCCAGTTCTGTGTTCACCATAAGGAATTCAAACGCAGGGAGCGAGAGTTCCATGACTATACCCGCGCGATGGCATGGGAATCACAACATTTACCTCGTATTTTTGGATATGGCAGGACATAGTAAGTGGGCTAACATCAAACACCGCAAGGGGAAGGCCGATCAGCAGAAAGGCAAAATTTTTTCCCGTCTGGCAAAAGAGATCATTACTGCGGTAAAAATTGGAGGAGCCGATCCAAAGGCGAATCCGCGTCTTCGATTTGCAATCCAAAAAGCCAGGGAGGCAAACATGCCTCAGGATAATGTGGAGCGCAATATTCGCAAAGCATCTGACACAAGCCAGGATGGCTATGTATACCAGCTCTATGAGCTCTATGGTCATGAGGGGGTAGGGATCCTTGTAGAGGCAATGACGGACAATAAAAACCGTACAGCCTCTGAATTGCGGATTGCCACCAATAAACGGGGTGGGGTACTAGCGGAGCCTGGGGCTGTTTCTTATGGCTTTGAACGCAAAGGAATCTTAGAGTTTCCCAAAACCTACCCGGAAGAATCTGTATTTGAATCGGCCCTCGAGGGAGGAGCCGAGGATTTTGAAGTGACGGATGAATTCTTCTTGGTCACCCTAGATCCCTCCTCTCTCTTTCAACTGAAAGAAGAGCTAGAAGCAAAAGGATTTAGCGCACAGGAAGCGGAGATTCTAATGTTTCCAAAACATTACATTACTTGTTCGACTGAGGCAGAAGAAGCAAATCGTGCATTGATTGAGTGGCTGGAAGGGATCGACGATGTCGACGCCGTCTATCACAACATGGAATCTACTGCTTCATGACTTTCCCTTGGACCTTGTTGGAGAAAGAGGGAGGAACCCTATTTCACCGAGGAGGACTCCCCTATATTGCGTATCGCGTACGGAGAAAATTAGAATGTCCACAAGGGGCTGAAGGATGGAATCAATTAGATGATTTTGTACGCTCTGCATCGTCGATCGTATTGGGATGGATCTCCTACGAAATGGGAGCGTGGGCGGATCCGCAGCGCCCCCTGCCTGCACATGCGAGTGAGCTACCTGGAGTTGTACTATACGAATACGAGAATATAGAGCCGTTACGCGCTCCCCTACCTATTGAGATTGAAGAGCCCCTCCCACTTCTAGGTAGGAGCGACACCCTTGCATCCTATACGGAAAAAATTCATCGGATCCAAGAAGAAATTGCGCAAGGCAATACCTATCAGGTGAACCTCTCCCAATCCTTTACATTTGGTCATCATTCTTCTTTTCTTTCGCTATTCTTACGAGCCTATCGCCGCAATCCCGCAGCATACTCCTTTTATTTGCATGGAGGAGCTTGGGGAGTGGGTTCGTTATCCCCTGAGCTCTTGATAGAACGTCAAGGACAACGCGTGCGAGCACGACCTATTAAAGGGACAGCCCCTCGCCATACAGATCCTCATGAAGACTTTCAACAAGGTCAAAACCTCTTTAGGTCTTCAAAAAACCAATCAGAACTCTTAATGATCACCGATCTCATGAGGAATGACTTGCGACGCATCAGCGTCGCGCAGCCCTACACAGAATCGTTATGTGATGTCGAGGCACACCGTGATGTGTTTCACTTGGTATCTACGATCTCTGCCACATCCACTGCCTCACCTATAGAGATTTTGAGGGCTGTATTTCCTGCCGGCTCGATTACTGGATGCCCAAAACGGTCCACACAATACATCATCCATCATATTGAGGGGCGCCCACGGGGTGTATATACTGGTTCTTTAGGGTGGATTGAGCCCTCTGGGGATTTCTGTTGGAATGTAGCGATTCGCACCCTTACCCTGACTCCCGCTACTCTCTCTCTATCCTTGGGGGGAGCCATCCTATACGAATCGTCACCAGAAGACGAATTTCTAGAAACACTCTACAAAGGACGATCCTTCTTTGAAGCGTTTGGTTATTCTAGTGCTGCTGCAAAAATAGCCGACTCAAACTATTCAATAACGGTATAGACTGTCTAATAACCGACTTTGAAAAAGAACACCAAGCATTCAAAGCAACGGATACATACATCTCCGCAGATGCAATGCGCCGTTCATCTTCGGACATGTACAGCAAACACCCTTCTATAGCCTGAATCCGTTGGAGAGAAACCTTTTTTTCTTCATTTATGACAAGATGGGCAGAAGCTTCTATGACTTGTGCCCATAGGTGAGCTATCTGATTTTTGTGGAGGCCAGACGCCATGTGTCGAATGGTGCGTGAGACAAAGTCCATAAATTCTTTGTTGATCCCACTGTTGCTAGCTTGTATTCTGTCTTCCCTAAGGGCTTGAAGGTAGGCATTGCCTATGTGATCGATGAGTGGCAATGCGATATCCTGATGCAATCGAACTCCTTTCGATTCTAAGAACAGAATTTTTTCTATGATCTGCTCTACCGCATATTGACAAGCTGGCATGGTTACCTTCTGAGATAGATCTACTCTATGCACATATGCTGCAATCATCTTTTGGTAGAGGAACTGGGCTCCCTCCGAGTCGTGTAGGGTCGTATGCAAATGGCAAATAGCATCACAACATACTTTACTCACATCTAGCTTCTTCTCTAGTAAACACTCTGCAAAACTTTGATATCTCTGTTTTGAACTAGTTAATGTCTGAATAATCGATTGGTAACCTGGATCGTTGTGCGATACATAACAAGATAAGCGTATAGCATTCTGAAACTCTCCTAAATTACATTGCATGATCACCATCTGCACAAGATGAGGCTGGAGCAAAGCCTTCTTAGCGTTGCCTGATTGCAGAACCCCGACCTCCTGCAAAAAAAGATTTACACAATCATGTTGTAGCTCTTTATTGGGTATGGATAGAATCACGCGCATAGCAACTTCAAACTGATGATTGCGCGTCCATAATGAGAGGGTATCCTTGATCTTGTGGTACACTACCTTGCGGACTCTAGGGTTTTGAATCGTGTCAATCCAAGAACAGGATGGAGCCTCCTCGTGGAGGATCATATCGTGCCAGATTTTCAAGTATATACCTATCTGTGCTTGTTGTTTCTCTTGAAAAATGGGGATCTTCTCTGCTACTGCAAGAGCAGCATCTACAGATGTAGATTGCGTAACAAGTCGTATAATGGCTTCCCTAATATAGGAATATAGGACACGCTGCTGCCCTTCGGGCTGGTTGCGAATCGTAGCACAGGCTTCGTATAGAGATTGAGGGTTTGGATCTACACGTGCACCCAACTCGATCATAGTCTGCCACAGATTAACCATCTCTTCGGGATAGACATCTTTACAAGCCTCCACTATGCATTTTAGATTGCTAGAATCCGAACACAGTAAACCCAAGCGGAAGAGATTTTCAATCGGGGTTTTCGATTCAATATATGAGGTAGCAACGTCCAGTATCGATAGAGTATATTGCTGGGAAAGAGTACTGTTTGGATCCCCACGTTGGATTAGGTTTTTTTTGATCTTCTCACAGACTTCCCATTCTGCATTTTTGAACGCCTGATTACATCGATCCACGATCGCATTCATATATTTCTTTTTACAATCCCTATCCTTAAGACCATCTATGACAATTTCTACATCAGCTAAGTTAGCTACCCAATTTTCTACAAGGAAGTCATACAGATATATTTGCAATTCCCTGGGCAAGTAGGTAATACATGCAATTCTTTTTTCGCGGATTGCTGCTCTTATTTTATTAGAGAGAGTGGGCACACATTCTTTCCATATCGTTTGTTGCTCCTCAAGGATCGGTATCGAGGCAAGAACGTACACTCCTATGTGCCACATTGCATTCTGCTGAAACAATTGCTCTATACATCGTTTCATCGGTTGTTTCACAAGTTCATATAATCTACCTTGCACCTGTTTAGACGTAGTTTGTATCTCATAACATGCCTGCATCAGATAGGTATCTTTTTTATTTATATTTTGCGCAAGCTGGTACTGACAATAAAAAGCATAAATCTTAGAGACCAATTGTAGAGCTGTAGCCAAGCCGATCTCAGAATCATGCCCTACTACTAATGTAGAGACCACTTCGGAATCTCTAGGTGGAGAGTAACACAGTGCCCAGGCATAAGCAGCCAAGTAATTTGCGTTCTGAAGATGATATGTGATTTTCTCTTCGATCTTTGTGTTGCATAGTGGCATCCATATGGGCAGTTGATTATTAACTTGAGAAAATAGTATCTGGATGAGCTCATATGATGTATTTTCCAAGAACTCTGAGGTCTTTTCAATGAAATAAGAAATTACTCCAGCCATGGCGGCCTGTTGACTGTCCGAATGATCGAATTTGGACACCACATCTAGGATGCTGCATATTGTATCTACAAGATTATTTAATTTATTATTACGCATAGCTGTACTGATGGATTTCTCTGCTATACTTTGGATAGATTGGTAGCATGCTTGACGCCTCCCTTCCGGAAAGCTATTGATCATCTTCTGATAGATTGTATAAATAGATTGTTTCTGAGCCCATTTCCTAAAACATGTCTTAACAAAGAGCTCTTCGCATAATTGTTTTTGAGATTGCGTGAGGGCACTACGGGCAATGTGTGTTGCCCAGCCATAGAGGAAGGCATCAGAATTATTATCTTGATCTTTCATCATATTCGGTTGATTATTGATCAGTTTTTGCATCCATTGTGCTAATATGAACATATCATTAGAAGACAAAGGTGTGCCATTCCTTGCATCTAAACGAGAGGCACCTGCATCAGAAACAGAATCCTCATGACCTACAACAGTTGATGCATCTTGATCATCCTTACTATGCAATGACTCGTCTACAGAATCCCTCCTGGCATCTAAACGCAAGACACCTACATCAGAAACAGAATCCTCATGACCTACAACAGTTGGTACATCTTGATCATCCTTACTATGCAATGGTTCGTCTACAGAATCCCTCCTTACCTCTAAACGAGAGGCACCTACATCAGAAACAGGATCCTTATGACCTACAACAGTTGGTACATCTTGATCATCCTTACTATGCAATGGTTCGTCTACAGAATCCCTCCTTACCTCTAAACGAGAGGCACCTACATCAGAAACAGGATCCTTATGACCTACAACAGTTGATGCAGCTTGATCATCCTTACTATGCAATGATGTGGATACAGAATTCCTCCTTGCATAGTAGACTCCAACAGACACAGGTATGAGACTCAATAAAGTAGCTCCTCCGAAGGAGCCAAATAAAGCAGCCCGCCATATAGATCCCGAATGGAAAAGAGCCTCTGCTCCACGAAAATAATACCCGGCAACGATTGTTATGGCTGCAGCTATGATAAAAAGAATCCCACCAACAAGCAGACAGGCCTGAAATCTTGGAATAGGCCCAGTTGCATTCATAAAACTATTTTAGCATAGAAAACGACTAAAAAAAATCGTGAAATTATTAATTTCTATTCCATTTTATAACTATATGACAACTAAGGAATTCCATGAAGACTTTACCTCTGGCCCATCCAACTGCGGAGCGTAAAAAGAAAATGCAACCGTGAAGTGCGAAAAAAAAGATGACAATTTAAAGTAGTCAGAGATGACTGCGGCCTCTACGGTGTTTTTCGAAAAAAACGCACCCAGGAGGGACGCATATGCCCAAAGGATCACATCATCTGACCCGCGACCAAAGATGCCATTTGTGCACTTTAAAGAGCAGCGGGAAATCTGCTACTGAAGCTGCGACAATACTTGGAGTGCACATATCGACTCTGTACGGAGAGCTTCCTTTGACTCATTGACTTCTCGAGTTGCAGGTGATAGTCTCTGCGCACCATGACACCTTTTGTTTATCTTAATGGAGAACTAGTCCCCCAAGAAGACGCCAAAATTCCGCTGAATGATCGAGGTGCTCTGTATGGTGATGGGTTGGTAGCGACTGTTCGAGTGGAGAATGGCGAACCTTATTTACTACAAGCTCATATCGATCGTCTCAGGGAGCAATGTGAAGCGCTGTCGATTCGTACGCCCATTCCTACCGAATCGGCTCTGCGTGAATTGATTGCTGTAGGACCTACCCACCCAGTCCAAAGACTTCGTATTGTGGTGACAGGCGGCACTAGCTTCCCTTTTGACTTACGCCCAAGAACAGGCTCTTCCTATGCATTCCTAGAACCTTACGACTACCCAACACCTACCTCCTTACGCATGGGCCTCTCTCAAACTCCATTAACGCTAGCCCATGCTCGTTATAAAACAATGGCCAATTTCAATCGCTTCTGGGTATCTCATGAGGCCAAAGCTCGTGGCTTTGATGATGGGATTTCCGTAACCCCCGACCAATACATTCTAGAAGCCTCTTTTGGAAATCTATTTTGGATCCATGACAATCAACTCTACTACCCAGATCCATCCCTGCCTTATTACTTGGGAATCACTCTGACAAACCTATTAGAAAAAGTTTCGTTTCGATTACATGAAGTCATGTGGACTCTCAAAGATCTACCTGTAGGATCGTACTGTTATCGCACCAATACCATGGGTGGGGTCGTGCCGATTAGTCAGATAGAAACTTACCTCTTCCCCACTTGCCCTTGGAGCGAACATGGTACTCTAGTATCCCTGTAGGTTGCTTAGTCTTTAGAGAGAGTGTGGGCTGGTTGACGAGACCACCCAGAAGCAGTCCCCTCCCAACGCTCTCCTTGAGGAACATGGATATCTATAGCCCCGGATAGCACGATACCTTCTACAATCAACTCCGCACCTGCAGCTACCCAAATATCACATGTTTCTCCCCATTGCGGATCTCCCGCATAAGGAATGGGTCCTTGGGTGCCCGTATTCCGAATTGTGACCCCTGCAATAGAGCATCGCCCACCGCCACGAATACGACATCGCCCTGCTAGAACCACCTCTTTCCAGGAAAGATCCACAATGTCTAGGATCAATTTCGCCCCTTGTTCCCAACACCCCCCATGAATCTTTCTACGAATGATCGAATATAGAGGGCCCAATCGTGGATGATAGTGGAATAAGAAAGAAGGGCCTGATTGAATAAACTCTGGTATTGTTGGCAAGCTGGGCAACTGGACGCCACAAGAACGCAAGAGAACCTCTTGGTTACAAAGCTGTTGATACCAAGCTCCCTCTGGGGTTTCACTCAATGTGTCCTGGAATTTTTTTTTTGTGGGCGCGATGGTTTTGCTCCGAGCCTGATAGGCTACAAATGTGGGCACATCCTCAGGCCGACCAGCAAGCAACCCGTTACTAATCGACTGCATCATGCTTTCCAACCGTCCGATACGCACCTGCTGACCTCGGCACGTCACTGACTGTTTCATATTCAGCACAGTCCCTCCTTCCCATCCTGAAGCTACAAGTTTGCGTAAGGTAGCCATGCGGATGTACAGTAAATTGGTATTCGCAGTCAACGAAGCAAGGATATGGGGATCCATCTCATGGTATTCTGTATACTCAATATTCCTAATACTGTACCCATCCTTACTCTGAGTCAGCGCCAGAACCCCTTCGGATACAAGAGGATCTCTTGGGCATGAGAGATAGCCAAAATCCTTGTTTTTCCACACTCCAAGACCTAGAAGGGAAAGGAGCCCATGATCCAAACCTCCCATGGGATTATTAATTTGTCGAATGAATAAAGAAGTCACCCCTAAATCTGTGAACCAATCAAGGATGCCCTGTTGCTCAGCACAACGCCAAATGGCGCCATGACCCCCGGGTTGAAACAAGTAACGGCCTTCTGGATCTGTCGCCCATTTTCCAGTTTCAGTCAATACGGGCACGGATGGTTGTCTAAAACATCGAATCGAATGAGGAGGGCGTCCCCAAGCGTGACAGACTGCAATATGATGGAGTATTTCTGTTTCATTTTCTTCTGAAGTCATCAACGCTAGGGGTATTGTCACAGAGGAACCTGTCCGTTGCTGATACAGTGCTTCCCAACCTTCAATATCTTCAATCAAGCCATGAAGTAATGAGCGTCCATCGAATGGCAACAGCGCAGCAGGCAGGCATCGCCCTTCGGAGTCTTTCCATTCTAAACGAGAAGCTAATCCCCCAACAGGGAACATCAGTCCAAGGGATGGCAGCGACTCGATCCCGTACTCAATAGCAGGAAGTAATGGTGGGGCATCGACTGCCCATAGGGGGGGCTGAGCTAGCGCTACAGGCAGAGACGCGGGACGAAGTAGGTGCTGCAAAAACTGCACATAGTAACCCAAAAGCCCACCGATAGAAGCATAAAACAATTCAATTTCGAGAAGTCGAGCTTGATCCAAATGGGTCCATGCACCATCGACGCCCATCAGATTCAAGACAGCAACCAATGGGTCTTGCGAAGGAGAAATGCCTAATAGAAGACACCGTGACTGTGCATCTGTTGTAGCAATCCAATCAGGCACAATGCGTTCCAGATAGAGAAGAACCTCAGATAAAGGGGCGTGATATAAGGAGGATAACGTCATGAGTGAATCGTCAGGTGCAAGCTTCCCAAACGAAAAGTTTAGCCTAAGCCATCCGTTCAGTAAATCATTTTCCTAGTCTTTTTCCTCTAGCTCGATTTTTGATTGAGCTTTTTTCTTAATCTCGCTATCTAGGGGGGAGTTCCTGCAAAAATTTAGGAGAAGAGCATGGCAACAACTGCAAACAAAAAGAAGCAAAGTGCATTTATGGCCCCGGTCAATGTCACTGCAGATCTAGCTGCCGTAGTCGGTGCTGGTCCGATGCCTCGTACTGAGATCATCAAAAAATTATGGGTTTATATTAAAAAAAATAACCTTCAAGACAAACAAAATAAACGACAGATCAATCCTGATGAGAAGCTAGCTAAGGTCTTTGGCTCTCGATCTCCGATTGATATGTTTCAGATGACAAAACTCGTTTCGAAACATATTGTATAATTTCTTTAGGGCACTTTAGATTTTCTAAGGTGCCCTTTCTTGTATAGACCAACGATTCAACGATTCCTTGCTATCAAACTTGCAAAATAGACTTGGGATCGCTACGATCAGTCGTGACCTATAAGGAACCTTTTATGGCTGTTGAAGATCTAACACAACTCCATCATTTACTTGGAGATGAGACAGAATCCCTACTGACACACCGCTGTAAGGTACCGTTGCAGCTTCTTCATCAACCCGGCCCCGATTGGATCGATCGTATCTTTGGGCCGAGTGACCGAAACCTACGAGTGTTACGAAATTTGCAGACATTGTTTGGGCATGGCAGGCTGGCTCACACGGGATACCTATCCATCTTACCTGTAGACCAAGGTGTAGAACATGCAGCAGGAGCCTCTTTTGCAGCCAATCCGATCTATTTTGATCCTGAACATATCGTCCAATTAGCCTTAGAAGCCGGCTGTAGTGCTGTGGCTTCTACTTATGGAGTGCTCAGTTTTGTTGCCCGTCGTTATGCACATAAAATTCCTTTTATTTTGAAGTACAATCACAATGAACTACTCTCCTACCCCAATACATTCGATCAAACTCCTTTTTCCACGATTCGCCAAGCCTATGATTTAGGAGCAGTAGCGGTCGGAGCTACCATCTACTTTGGTTCTCCAGAAGCAAAAAAAGAAATTCGGGAAGTCAGCCAAGCCTTTGCGGAAGCACACGAGCTAGGGATGGCTACCATTCTATGGTGTTACTTGCGCAATCCTGCATTTACAACTAGCTCTGATGACTACCATAATGCAGCCGATCTTACAGGGCAGGCCGACCATTTGGGCGCGACACTAGGGGCGGATATCGTAAAACAAAAACTACCCATTACGAATAGGGGATTTACGAATCTGAAATTCGGAAAGAGCGATCCTCGTGTCTATTCCACACTTTCTTCTGACCACCCGATCGACCTATGCCGTTATCAAGTCCTGAATGCATATTCTGGACGAGCTGGCACGATCAACTCTGGGGGTCCTTCTTCAGAACATGACCTACGAGATGCTGTACGCACAGCAATTATCAATAAACGTGCAGGTGGCATGGGTCTCATTTTAGGAAGAAAAGCCTTCCAAAAACCATTACAAGATGGAATATCCCTTATAAGGGCTGTACAGGACATTTACCTAAATCCACACATCTCCCTTGCATAATGCAGTATGTCTCGACTATTTGACACCATCGCTGCGCTCTCCTTAGTAGGAATATGGCCTCGATTTATCGAGCCCTATCGACTCAGGACAACCACCCTTTCCTGGACGCTCCCCCCCCAATGGGCGCACTTACGAGGACTCTCGGTGGTGCATCTGAGTGATCTGCATTTTCATCCACAGATCTCCTTGTCCTTTCTTGATCGTATTATCAAGAAAGTCCAAGCGTGTTCCCCCGATCTAGTGCTATTTTCTGGAGATTTTCTCTGTTATAGTCGACTCAATATGGAAGACCTTTTGGCCTCGTTTCTCAATCGTTTCGATGCTCCTTTAGGTTGCTACGCTGTATTGGGCAACCATGATTACGCCACGTACGTTTCCTGTAGTACAGAGGGTGTATTTTCTGCTCTTCCTCCGAAACCGATTTCGATGGCTGTACGGGATACTTGCTATAGCCTATTCTCTACCCCGTCCAAAGGTCCTTGTCGCTGGTCTTCCGAAGTACACACCATCCCACACCACCCGAAATTGCTATCCTTATTGCGCAGCACCCCATTTCGTATATTAGACAATCGTACCATCACCCTATCAATTGGTCTCAATATTACCGGTTTAGGAGAGTGGTCTTTAGGACGATGCAAGCCTAAAGAAGCCTTTGCTGCTTACGACCGAAGCTCTCCAGGCATCGTTCTTGTACATCATCCCGATGCGATTCCCTCTCTGCTCACCTATCCGGGCGAGTGGATTGTAGCAGGTCATACTCACGGCGAACAAATTCATTTCCCTTTCTGGCCTACGCTATCGAAACAATTAACACGATTAGAACACCCATCCTTATCACGAGGGCATCACCTACGCAACAACAAGCAGCTGTATATCAACCGCGGCTTGGGGTCCCCGAAACCATTCCGGTTCTGTTCTCCTCCAGAGCTCCTGTGGATCCGCGCGACGTAAGAGGCTGAGCATCCCACGGATATGAGGCAGGGGGGATATATTGGGGAGCAGGGGGAATTAAAAAGACTTCTGCCTGCTTACGATAGATCGCTTCCCGTTTATGAAAGGGGCGTGATTGGTGGCGACAGCCTACTAGAAAAATTAGGAATACCATACAATGCAGCCCATGCCACAATTTGATCTTTACTTGTTTGATTTTGACGGGGTACTGGTCGATACGGAGGAACTCCATTTTCTAGCCTATCAACGTATGCTGGAACAGCGCGGTTTTCAGTTGCGTTGGGACTTTGAGGAATATTCCAAAATTGCTCTTTTTAAATCAATGGGGCTGCGTGAAAAGATGTATCAGGATCTACCTGACCTCTATCACCAAGAGCCTGTTTGGGAAGTTCTGTATGCAGAAAAAAAGGCTCACTACCTCGATATACTCTCTACCGTACCTGTGCGACTGATGGCTGGTGTGGAAGAATTGCTACAGAAACTAGCATGCAGTCAGACACGTCGCTGTGTGGTGACCCATTCCCCTCGTATTCAAATAGAGCGCATCTGTGAGCGACAACCTATTCTCCAAACGATCCCTCACTGGATTACAAGAGAATGTTATGAAAAGCCCAAACCAGATTCTGAATGTTACCGGCATGCGATCCAGCTATATAGTCAACCAGGCGATCGTATTGTAGGATTTGAGGACTCCCCTCGAGGCATGAGAGCCCTAGCGGGCACGGAAGCAACTCCATTCCTCATTACATCATTTCTAACCCCGTCACAGATCGCCGAGCTGGCTAGTCAAGTGAATCAACGGTTCATTCATTTCCCCAGTTTCATAGAATACTGCCATCAGACAGAGACCTGAAGCAGGAGCGGCGGCTCCTACACACCGGCGATCTCGCTTTTCGAATATATCAGGAATCTCTTCTACGTGCCGTATGCCACGACCGACTTCTAATAAGAAGCCAACGAGGTTACGGACCATTTTATACAGAAAACCATCTCCTTCAAAGTCTAGATAAAAACCACCAGGAGCTGGGGATCTTCGAATCGAGTATAGCGTTCTTACTCGATGTGGAAGTACTGTTCCAATATTAGCAAATGAAGTGAAGTCATGTTTACCCTCTAGTATACGAGCAGCACGATCCAGGTTATCCATAGACAAGGGTGTAGTGATGTGGGTCACGAAATGGCGCACGAAGGGAGATAGGCAAGTCTCTTGCCAAAGACGATACCGGTACCATTTTTTGATTGCACCTTGCTGTGCATGGAAAGAGTCAGGGACTTCTTGGATGGTCATCACGCGAATATCAGGCGGAAGAAGGGACGATAACGCATAGAGTATTTTTCTATTTTCGATTACCTGATCGCAGTCAAAGTGAGCCACTTGTCCTGCTGCATGTACTCCTGCATCTGTACGACCAGCTCCTACGATACGTATGGGAGACTGTAGAATCCGATGTAGTGCCTTCTCTACGGAGCCTTGCACCGAACATGCATGGGGCTGCACCTGCCACCCAGAATAGGCTGTACCTTCGTACGCAAGGACCATCTTATATCGTGGCACAAGACACCTCTATCGATTGACTCAAAGCACAAGCCATTTCATAATCGGCGGGGGTGGTAATCTTAAAATTTTTAGGAGACCCCATCACCAGTCGCACAGGTTTTCCGATTGCCTCTACCAAGGCTAAGTCATCTGTGCAGTGCTCCGCATCGACCTGATCAAATGCCATCTGGGCCCATGCTGTAGCAATGACTTGTGGGGTCTGCATCTCCCACAATCCTTCACGATCGACCCAATGAATTTCCGTACTATCGACACGCCGAACAGTACCCCGCACAGGTATAGCAAAGCTTGCGGCCCCTCCTTCCTGAGCCTCTTGAAATAGGAGATCCAAGCGATCTACCGGAATAAAAGGGCGTGCGGCATCGTGAATACACACCCATGGCGAGGTGGCCATCTGAAGCCCGTGATATACCGAAATGGCCCTTTCTGCTCCTGGGGGAGCAAAGCGCACAGGATAGTGTTCTATACATGTTTGATATTCTGGAGAGCAGACCACGATTACTTCGCTGATGAGAGGATGGTCTAATAAAGGGCGTAGGCTCCATTCAATAACACGTATAGAACCCAAGGATAAAAAAGGTTTTGCTACCCCCCCTCCCATTCTAGAAGAAGCCCCCCCAGCCACGAGAATTGCACTCATTTTTTCCATAGGATTTTGCTCCAAAAGCACGGATACAGAAGAACTATGCTATAAGCAATCTAAGATTGCTCGCAACAAAGACTGCATACAGAACAAAAAAAATTGCTTTTTATTAATAAAACAAAGAAACTGTTTAGAAAAATGAAATAGGCTGTAATTTTTATGGCAAGCGCTATACCCGGAGACTTTTCCCCACCCATAGACCTTCCCCCACCCATAGACCTTCCCCCAACCAGAGACCTTCCCCCAACCTATTACGAGTCTCAAGAGCAGTCTCAAAGGCAGATTAGGGCTTCAAGAGAGAGAACCACATTCGGCAACTGTAATCACTTTATTTTACGGTTGTTAGTGGCCTCCATTCTGGCAGGACTCAGTGCCTATTTGGGTTATGTATCGTTCACCTATGGACTATCCTACCTGCATCGTTCTCCATCTTTAGGACGTTTTTTAATATATATGGGAGGAGCGTTCGGATTGAGCGGGCTGGCCCAATTGACATGGGCTCTCTATAAGGGGAATCAACCATTCTCCACAGAAGAAGCAGCCCTACAAGCAGCTTTTCTTGTGTCTACACCTATTACTGCCGTAGCAATCCCTTTTGCTGCATTCGTGGGCATTGTTGTCTGCACTACTCCTCGTTAATAGTGAGGACTAGTTCGGTCGATTGAACGAGTAAATAAGCTGCCTTAGGACAGACTGTTATCTATCAATTAGCACGTGACCTGTTTGCATGTAACCCACTATGTAGAATGACGCTACCACCTCCGAGGGTTGTTGATTGCAAGCCAAATCTTCTAGTAGCAAAACCGGATAGTGGGTAGAATTTTTACAAATTTATTGGATCCAGAATATGCACTCTCACTCCGACACGTGTCCTTGTTGCTCTCTTAGACCCTATGAAGTTTGTTGTAGACCCTACCATGAAAACAAAGAGCTGCCCCCGACTGCTGAGGCATTGATGCGCTCCCGATATAGCGCCTATGCCCTTTCCTTGCCAGATTACCTGATTGAGACAACACACCCCATGAGCCCCCACTATCGCCCGAATCGTTGGCTATGGCGCAGGCAATTGGCTCAATATTGCCGCCACGTTGAAGGAGTAAACTTACAAATCCTGGAAGCTAAAGAGAATGGTGATCAGGGCTCTGTTCTATTTGTTGCCACTCTCAAAGAACAGGATAGGGAATATACCTTCTACGAGCTGAGTCGATTTGAACATGTGGGGGGTAAATGGAAATACAAATGGGGCTCTCCCCATGAAGGGCACCCTCCGGCTGGTTACCATATTGACCGGGCTGATCTGTTGTCCTTAGCCTACTATGATGCACCTGTGTTGCGCAAAAAAGGCGCTCTCATTGACACAATCCATCATGAAATTAAAGAACTCGCCGCACGGATGATTGCCACGATGAATGCATGTGATGCTTTAGGCCTTGCGGCACCTCAAGTACACCACTCTCTTCAATTATTTGTGATTCGCACCCCAATAGAAGATGGCGATTCCTATTCTTTAGGTCCTGAGGCGGTGTTCATCAACCCTCGTCTTTCTGATTGCAGTAAAGAAACGTGGAAGACGGTAGAGGGATGCCTATCGATCCCCGGCCTTCAGGAAGAGGTCGTGCGACCTCGTCATCTAACTGTAGAGTATATGGATCTGGAAGGAAATCACCACCGACGTCATGTGAGCGGCTGGGAAGCACGCGTGATCTGTCATGAATACGATCACCTACAAGGTGATCTATTCATAGATCTTCTACCCAAAGGGAAACGGGAAAAGATTACTCCTTTTCTTCTCGACCTACATCAACGATGGTCTCAACCACCTAATGTGTAACGGTGGCTTTAGGATCCTCAGGGCCGTAGGGGGGCAAATCCAAGTCTGCAATCGACTCTATCAACACTGGATCTGTTAATGTGAGGGTAGTGGGGTCCGCTTGATAGTAGACGATCTTTCCATCATAAAAATGTACTTCAGCTAGATAAGGAGGCATCACCCGTTCCATATTTCGATCCCAAAAAGAAAGGCGAAACCCCATGAGCTCATCGCGCAAGATAGGAATATAGTCTAACGCAACAGAATCCAAAAAATAGGAACGATGATACAAAAGATACAAGTATTCATAGACCAATTCTCGAATCAAAGGGCGCACGTCTTCTACTGTTTGGGGTTTTCTAGATACCATGTTAACCAGCCATCGCCCCGACTGACCATCCACCAGATCCTTATCCCCGGAATTAAGGAAAGCTAGCCCATGCTGTTTACAAGAGGATTCCGCGAATATATTAAAATATTTTCTAGTGACAATGTCATTTCCATAAGCAACCGATACATATTGATCCATGAATAGCATGAAGCACGCCATCAAGAAAATTTTTAGCATAGCCGTTAGTTCCCTTACAGGTTCAAAATGCAATCTATCCTATACAATCAGATCGAAAGGAGCTAGAGAAACTCAATCGATATCTGGACCACGTGATCCTACCTCTCATTTCTCTCTACTTATGAGCCTTGTTCTAGATAGAGAATAAAAATATAGCAGTTACACGTCACGATGCGCTCGTTTGTAGGATACAGTAGGAATAACAAGATCAGCGTGTATAGCATAAGACGAAGTGACTGGAGACACAGTGCGTTCTAGGGAGGTCTAGAAATACGCACCATGAGATCGATTGGTAATGCATGGTGTAACTTCTAGTGAAACAATCTGCTGATTATATGCAAAATAAACAGGAAATGGTTCTTGGCAAGAATTCTTTGTTCTTCATACAATGAGTACCTATTTATGCCGACGTGGCGAAATGGTAGACGCGGTAGACTCAAAATCTACTTCTAGCAATAGAGTGTTGGTTCGAGTCCGATCGTCGGCACATCCCAGGACACTTTCCCGCAAGGAAAGTGTCCTTTATTATTTTACACGACTCCCGATATTGTATGAGCAGCTTTTTATAGTGGCTTACATTTTCTTTTGCACACGTCGTCCCTCGACAGTTGAAAATGAAAATTCGATTACTTATGCTAGTGTCTGACATTTCTCCAGATTATTTTGCATTATCTTTTTATAGTTAACCCAGAAGATCTCAATGGGATTGAGGTCTGGTAAGTATGGGGGAAGAAATAGGACCCTACAGCCTGCCTGCTCTATCAACCGTTGAGAATCTTGGGATTTGTGAAAACTCGCATTGTCCATGATCACTACTTGACCTGGCTTGAGTTCGGGAAGAAGGAAATCCTTCAACCAGACATGGAATAGAAGAGTATCACAAGTTCCTGTGTAGCAAAAAGAGGCTATGATGTGGGACTCTAACTTTGGCAGCAATACAGCTTTCACGTGCATATCTTGTGCCTGATATTGCCCCATACATTTGTCTCCCCCTCGGAGCTCGAATACGCTTTCTTTGCAAGTATGTACTGCATGAAGAAAGTAGTTGATGCCTAGCCACTCCAATACATAGCTGCCATCCCATCCTGCTGTAGACCTATCCCATTCACCTGTGAGCTTTCTGCTTGATTAAAAATAGAACTTGTTTATCGTAACCCTAAAATGAGCAACAAGAAATTTATCACCCTACTCCAACAAAAACGAGGATATTTCGAATCCTTATTAGATCTAACGGAAGAGGAGTCTCATTTACCTGTACCGGATTGGCTCGTCAATCTAGAGAAAAAAACCGTTCTTTTGAACTGCATTGATGAAGTAGATGATGAAATTCACACCTATCAACAACAGTTCTCTCGCCTGCCACAAGAGATCACGGAAGAGTTAGATGCAATCCACGAACTGATTGGTCGGATTCTTCACCTAGACGCAAAAAATCTAGAATATCGCAAACGGTCTTTTGATGGCCTTTGATAACATCACCCGCCTCTACTCGACCTTATCCCGCCGTCTTGATGATTTAGAGAGCGATTCTTTCTTCCTATCACAATTAGTCGAGGAGTTGCCTATTGGATTATTATTTCTCAATCTCGAAGGTGAGATCCGACTGAGCAATCACATGGCGCGCAATCTATTAGGCATTCCGACGTTACAAGGTTCTTACTGGGACTATTTTCAAGAAGAGACCTTTGGTGTTGCGATCCGTCCACTCTTGGACAGTCACGTGCGCTGCGAACAACGCATCTTACTTCAATGGAAACCTGATTGTATGCTGGAACTGATTCTTAAAAAAGAATCGACGGGTATTGTACTCCTCTTACAAGACCGAACAGAAAGTACATTGATGGAAGCGACTCTACAGCATAACCAACAGCTTGCTGCCTTAGGTACGATGGCTGCCCAGTTAGCTCATGAAATTCGTAATCCATTAGGGGGCATTGAAGGATTTGCATCGTTATTGCAAAATGAATCTCTCTCTACTGATCAGCATGACATGGTTCGTTCGATTTTATCTGGATGTCGAGCACTCAATCAATTGGTGACGGATGTGCTCGAATACGCCAAACCCTTAGATCTCCATTTCGAACCTTTAGATCTTGTGACGCTGATCCGTGAGATCTGTCAAGTCAGCCAAGGACAAGCCATCCTGCACGAGGAAGTCTCTACCTTTCCTCTGTTTGCAGATCGGTATCGGTTACCCTGGGCCTTGCTCCATTTGATTCGTAATGGATGGGAGGCTTCTCACCAACCTGTTTGCCTCTATATACGTGAAAAAGAACTTTTGATTCAAGATCATGGAAGCGGCATCCCAGAATCTGTTCGCCCCCACCTCTTTACCCCATTTTTTAGCACGAAAGCTCGCGGAACAGGGCTAGGGCTGACGGAGGCAGAAAAAGTGGTGCGAGCCCATGGAGCGCGCTTAGAACTTCGGGAGACCTCTCCTAATGGAACCCTTTTTTCGGTACAATGGACATGATAGAACATATTCTGATCGTAGATGATGAGCCTTTAATGCGTGATTTTCTGATCAAAGCATTAGAGAAAAAAGGGTTTCAAGTGACCACGGCTTCCACTGTTAAGGAGGCACAAAAAGCATTGTTACAATATACCTTTGACTTGATCCTGACAGATATGCGCCTTCCTGAAGGGTCTGGTCTCGATATCATTCGCAAAAGCAAGGAAATCTCACCCCAATCTCTAGTGATTGTGATGACAGCTTACGGCACCGTAGAAAATGCTGTTGATGCCATGCAACTAGGAGCCTTTACTTACTTCCTGAAGCCCTTTACCCTTGACTTACTCTTAGCGACCATTAAGAAGGCAGAAGAACACCTCAGTTTGGTCCAAGAAAATCGATACCTAAGAGAGCGAGCCCTAGGAGATGGCAAGCACAGCATGATTGCAGAAAGTCCTGTCATGAAACAACTGCTTGCAGAAGTTACAGAGATTGCGCAAAGCAATGCCTCTGTATTCATCCATGGGGAATCAGGGACAGGCAAAGAGGTGATTGCACACGCGCTCCACTCTTTATCTCGGCGAGCAAATGGACCCTACATTCGGGTGAACTGTGCTGCCATTCCAGACACCCTGATTGAATCGGAATTCTTTGGTCATGAAAAAGGGGCCTTTACGGGAGCTGCTCAGAAACGTGTAGGTCGTTTTGAATTAGCAGACAAAGGAACTCTGCTCTTGGACGAAGTGACAGAAATTCCGATTGGTTTACAACCTAAACTCCTCCGCGTGATCCAAGAGAGGGAGGTCGAGCGAGTAGGAGGAGGTAAGCCTCATCCTATCGACGTGCGGCTGATTTCTACTTCTAACCGCACCATCGAGGAAGCTATTGCATCGAATTACTTTCGAGAAGATCTCTATTATCGACTTAACGTCATCCCGCTATCGATCCCTCCTTTGCGCGAACGCAAGGAGGATATTCTACCCTTGGCAGAGTATTATTTGAGCAAAAGTTGTCGAGAAAATGGCAAACCTATGAAAACTTTATCAGCTGAGGCGAAAGAGTGTCTTCTCCACTACTCTTGGCCAGGGAATATTCGAGAGCTCACCAATCTTATGGAGCGGGTAGTCGTGCGACCCACCCCCTCTTGTATCTGCCCTTTGCATTTAGGATTGAAGTAGGCCATGTAATAACTCAGGGTAGGTGGGCAACTGTGGGATCCACTCTGTGATAGGGGCATCAGCCTTCCCAAAACGCAGATCTTGCGCATTCGCTACAGCGAGGAAGGGGGCCTGTACATATCCGTTATAACCTAAAACTTGCTGCATATGACAAAATTGTAGGGGGCCCCTTTTGAATTCGATCATCAAAAGAGGCCAGAGATACTCTCTACCTGGATGAGGGGCCATAACCAATAGATCTAATCTACGATTGGGTAACCGCCCCCTTCCCTGTACATGAGGCAACATATGAAGAGCCTGCTCTACAACTAGGTACCCAGCAGGGTACTCTAGGTGATGGATCAGGTGATCGATCCACAGCTGCCGCACTCGTTCTTCATTGAGGGAGATCGAAGATGCCATAGTGTTTCTGATCATCTTTACGGTAGATGATACGCAAGCGATGAGAGACCTCATCGCGGTAAACCAAGAAAGACTGTTCGGAAAGGTCCATTTTCATGACTGCCTCATCCTGTCGTAGTAATTTGATCGCTGGCTTGCGGTGAGAGACCACAACTCCTGGACGCAAACTGATTTCTATATCCTGGAGTCGACTCTCTTCGATCGCATCGTTATATTCATCGAGAAAGGCAGAATGTACGATTTCTTCTTCCATCGCCCATTCTTGGCGTGTTTGTTTATGATGATCATGAAGGCGATCTAAGTAACGACGAAGCTTGATTTTTAACCGATGAATCGCTGCATCGATGGAAGCGTACATATCCTGAGAAAGACTTGTGACACGAATTAATGATCCATTTAAATTAATTTGAAAATCGACACTATGATTCAATTTTTGGATATCCATCACGATAGTAGCATCCAGAACATGCCCCCCGAGGTGATCGATTTTTGATAGTTTTTCCAGAGCATAATCCTTCATGGATTCGGTCACAGCTACATGGCGCCCCACGATTTGCACGGGGTATTCTAATCCATGGAATTGTTGTTTGATTTCTGCTTTTGTCTTTTGTTTCATAGCATGTCTCCTGTAACGGATGATAAGAAATCAGCTTAGCATATCCTCTATGACACATCAAGCACCTCGACGCAACGAGTCTGGAAGATAGGGGCCACGCCTTCTTTTTGCATGGGGCATTGACAGGATGCTAGCTACAGGTCGATGTGATCTCCTCCTGACTTACCATATGGATCGCTTGCATCACACGATCAATAAAGTAGTGGTCATCTAACATCGCATCCACCGTATCGACAGGGAAAAGACATCGATTATATAAGAACGCCTTAGGAAGATGGTTACCTGAAATGTCGCAAGGATTCACAATGTCTTGTTCTTTACCTGTAATATTATCATCAAAAAATACGGATATATTGCGTTTCCCCTGATAACATCCTGAGTGGTCATAGATAAAACATTTGCCATAGGCTCCCTGCTCTTTATGGCGATTCCAATAGGCCCAATCATCTTGGACTGCAAGATGTCCTGGCGCATGGAAGATCAAATCAAAAATCTGATCTATTTGTTCTGTGGGGCTTGTCTCATCCAAGATGAATATTGGTCCATCGAATCTAGCCTGATGCGAGAACGAAATCCCACAAGGATGCCCTTCTATCTCGCGCACTACCTCATGCAAATCATCTCCGAAGGTGCGCAGCAGAATAGTAAACGGAATATTTTGCTCTCGCAACGTATTGAGCATCAAATAAAAAGAAGGAAACACGGAAAAATGGAGACGACCAGAATGTGGATCTGCGTATTTTTGTTTGATTACATGGAATAGCTCGCCCACAGCAGCTAGCTGAGGGTGATGATGATCGTGTAGCCAATCCATGAACGTACGTATCTGCTCTTGTCGTTGTTGTTTGAGACGGCGGTTACTCCGATCGCCTGGAAGCAGGCAGGTAAATACATACTCTTTAAACGACATGGGTGGAGATTCATCCCAGCTAGCAATGGTATGTGCAGCTAGAGCGGCAATGATTGCCTCGTGCTCATCCATTCGTTTACTGGTATCCCGCAAGATTAACGTCCCATTGACATCAAAATGCAAAAACAATCTTACCTGGGATAGTGGATGTGCGGAATGTATGGCTTGAGGCTCCTGAAATCCGAAACAACACAGGATAGAAAGGACGACGATACATGCGGACCACATGAATCGCAGAGGACGACGATTTTTTGTATTCCTATATAGAGATGAGCTGGGGTACATCATACAACACGACCATATCGACGCAAGAGATGAGGGTTGTTGTTATGAGCAAGCTCATCTAAGGGCAATGGGTATAAAAAATACAAAAACGGAAAACACCTCCGTCTATGAAGGTGTTTTCCAACAATCTGCACCGAAGAGGACTTGAACCTCTAACCACCTGGTTCGAAGCCAGGTACTCTATCCGATTGAGCTATCGGTGCATGGTGGAGAGAATCGTAGCAATGAAAAGACTTTTGCACAACAATGGAATGGATGCTGGAAGGAATTGTCGTTGCGAGTCAACCCCACGGAGAATTACATCGTAAGGTCCTCCTCTTTTCTCCTATGGGGCTTCTGGATCTCTATGTGCGGATGCCCAACCGACCTTCTGGGGATTGGTTGGCCTTAACGAGCCTATTTACTCGTGGGGAATACATCCTTCGGGAGTCTAAGGGATCCTGGTACCGCTGTATCGACGGAACGGTCTTAGATCTCTATCTTGGCCTACGACGCTCCTGGGATCGTATGGAACAAGCCCACCGCATGGTATCTGTACTTATCCAAACTCAATGGAAAGGAAATCCGAGTCCTTCTCTGTATCAACTATTTTCTGCGTTTTTACGACGTGTAAGTGAAACAGACGAGCCCTTATTAGCTCCTTTTTTAATTAAATGGATGATACATGAAGGTGAATGGGAAATTGATGCATTCTCACGTCAGGAGCAAGAGCTGATTGTACAAACGATTCCGATTCGTCAATTTGCGTCATTCCCTGCCTTTCCCTCTGATTTGGCAGAAAAACTTTACTCAAAAATAATAGGGGCTTCTGTGGATTCAATATGCAGTGTCAAGACAATGGGAGAAGTGTCTGCAAGGTCATTTTTATAAATCCGATGCATAGTACGCCACCAACCCTGTTTTTTTAGTGGGCCTGGGCTAATCTTAGCACCCAAACGTGTATCGACGTAGGCAATAATACCAATATCGTGCGGCAATTGGAGAACAATGCGTTCTTTAGCTCCGATACAATGGAGAGAACAAGATCGTTCCCAATGGGTACGCAAATCCAGCTCCATAGCCGCATTTCCACAGAGGAGCTCGATTTGTTCTAATACAGGGAAGCGACCGGTCAGTTTTCCTCGAAGGTTCCCAAATCCTCCCTCATAGAGGATGCGTTCTAATACAGGATAGGTACCAGTGAGATTGAGCTCTACATTCTTTTTACGGCGCGCATCAATATCGATATTCTCTAGGTGAGGGTACTCTCCTATAAAATCATATACATCGACGCGAAACTTTTTCTCTCTCTGCTCAAACGAACGAATATTTGTGTCCATAGGGGCAGCAAATACTGGACTGAAAAGAAAAAGAAGACAAAGAATGCGACACATTGCGAAAGGGGGGACTCGAACCCCCACGGATTTCTCCACTACCACCTCAAAGTAGCGCGTATACCATTCCGCCACTTTCGCGGGAAGCAAAGAATGTAGCAACAAGTTTGCTTAAGAGTCAATCAATTCCAAGACAGCTGTTTAAAAAAAATATCACCATAGCCCTCTCTTCTACGTAGGCCTATCGTCTCGTGCTTTGCAAGAAATCTCCTTCACGGTATACTGGGCGATTATGCGTTGCGCAGCGTACTGCACGGCGGCTCACTACAATTTAGCGAAGCTATTTGACATTCTCAAAGAATATCAGCCGACCTTATACCTAGATACTGTTCATGCTCGGTATTCTGCATTTGATCAGGACATTTTCTTTTTTTCTTACGGGGTCGTCATTTTTTGGGGTTTGACCGAAGAAGAAGAACAGCATATTCTCAATCGCATTCAGGTTGTCGAAAGTGAATCGCTGCAGCCTATTGTAAAAGATATATTTGACTTCTTTTATGGAGACTTACAAATCAAGCGAGATCAGTTGGTGCTCAACCAACGAGATGTACTATCTAAGCTCGCGCTATCATATGGCCTGGCGCAATCGACGAAACTGACCACGTTTGAAATGCGTATTGATCATACGATTACGATGACCCAACAACTACCTCGTGATTTAGCAAGCAAAGGGAGAATTTTTCTTTCCAGGCGGCAGATTTCAAAAAAAATTGGCGAATTATTTCTGGATCGTAGTTCTGTGAATCTTCATTCGGATATTTTAGATGAACCTGAATTTTTCTGGGAATCACCAGAACATCTCCCTCTGTACCTAGATTTACGAAAATGTTTTAGTTTGCATGCTCGAGTCGAAGTACTAAACTCTAGGTTAGCCACCTTAAATGACCTGCTCAACATTTTGAGTAATCAGCTGAATCATCAACACTCTTCTATCCTGGAATGGACCATTATATGGCTAATTCTCATCGAAGTCGTTCTTGCCGTGTTACGCGACTTATTACACGTTATCTAACCTATTTGGCGCGTGGATGTATTCGAGGCTACCAACTCTGTATTTCTCCGATGCTGGGTCCATGTTGTCGCTTTTATCCTTCGTGTTCCAACTATGCTTTGGAAGCGTTAGCTCATTATTCTTTTTTCAAGGCAATGGGATATATTGTGAAGCGTATCGTGCGATGTGGGCCATGGTCTCGAGGGGGTTATGATCCCTTACCTGGATCTAGCGCAACTTCTGACTCGCCAACTCTCGAAGGGAGCGACTGCGATTTGATGAAGCAATAAACTGGCAAGCCTCCTTCAGCTCTGCTGTTTTTACATCACAGCGCGTGAGAATTTGGAGCACTTGTGCATCTGTATATTCTTCCAGATGATGTGCGGGACTTTTTAGAACAAGAAAATAGGCGGCCTGTCGAGACCCTCGATCGAGTGCATCACAAAGAAATCTATGGAGACGATCCACGCTATAATCCCCTTCTATTTGGCACCCCTTCCATGTCATTTCTACGAGGGGCCATCCAGCTTCTTGACATAGTTGTAGGATGGTGGCACAAGGAAATGATTCTGCAAAAGCTCGACATATCAAGGTTGCGATCTGCACAAAGGGTTCTGAAGCACAGAATAACTCTGCAGTTGCTGGCAGTCGATCAAACAATCCCTTTATGGTGAGAGGAAGCCTTCGATTTGTCGCTAATTGGTGAATCTGTTTCCATTCGTTACGACTCAGACCAGAAAAAATGGTTCTTCCTCCTGGAAGAGTTTGTGCCACGATAGGGCGTCCGAGAGCTCGCTCGACATCGATGCCATACTGAGAGTGCAAAACACCTAGGGCTACTTCTGCAGAAGAATATCCACCAGGCAAGGAATGTGGATGAATGAGAGCGTGGCAGACCTCTTCGTAAGGGAGCAATAGAATCTCTTCGTAGGCCTCGATGGAGATAGGAGGGGGGGACATGCGCAGGGCTCGATAGGATAAGCCGGGCATCTTCCAGTGCGTTTCGCATACAAGATAGGCAAGGAGCGCTAGCAGAATTCCATTAAATGAAATACTAGCAATGACCAGATACACCAACCATGTACGCTGTTTGATCTTACGTTGCATGTCGCGCAAGATAGAGGTTTTTCATGAATCCGACAAGCCTCATGGCGAGTCCCCTCGGAGGACTCGCCGATTGTCTCTATCGCTCAATTCTTGGGGGATTGAGTCGCTCGAAGGTGGGACGACTCACGACCTCACCGTGATGATACCATTCTACTTTGGCCTCTCCATCTACATAGAGTTTACGAGGCCCGTGTTGGACATCATGATCCCATGTTACCTCTTCCACGACAGCTTGACCATCGCGATAGCGACGTTCCACACCATGTTTTTGACCATCTACAAAAGGGACCTCCGCTACTTTTTCTCCATTATGGAAAAGGCATGTAGTTCCTTGTTGATGGTTGCTGACCCATTCTTCGATGGCTTGAGGCAAACCACCTCGAAAATAGGTTTTGCGCTGACCGGCTATTTTCCCATTATGGAAAGGGGTTACGGCAGAAGGGTCTCCATTCGAATAAAACTCTGTACGTTCACAGAGAATGCCCTGTTCAAATCGATCCTGATAGAGAAGCTCTCCTTCATTATTACGATGGGTAGCGATACCGGTCCCTTCCATGATAACGGAGTCTACGCTATTTGATGGGGATAGATATTCTCCTGTACTTAAAAACCCATTTTCGTAAGTTTCTATTGCAGATGGGGATCCTTCCTCATACCAGGTCAGTCGTTGTGTTAGCGATCCCTCTTCATCAAATAACCGTTCCTCTCTTGGATGACCTGAGGGATAATGGTCGCACTCCGAAACCAAACGCCCGGAATCAAAAACTTGCGTTTTCGCAACGATATCATTGTTAGGAAAACTCCACGTGGTAACCCCTGTTTGGACCCCTTGCGCATAGGAGCGGATGACTGTCACACCATCTTTTTGCAGTTGTACGACTTGTCCATCTTCTCCTTGTCGAGCCCAATCTGACAAGGAAACAGGCACTCCATATTTATGAACGTAGGTTTCTTTCACGACCTCACCCTGATACGAGTTACGACATGCACCTAGAGTAAGTAAGGAAAGAACACAGAGGGAATAGCAAAGCTTCTTCATGACATAGATCCTTTAAGTTTGGTAGTAATTTGGTCCATCATCTGTTGATGAAGGGTATCGATTTCGGTTTGAGTTAACGTCCGTGCTGTATCGCGGTAGGTAAACCGCAGGGTGACGCGTTGCCATTCCTTACCTATTGACTCATGTTCATAGATAGAGCGGAGTGTTATGTCATCCACCTGAGGATGGGGAGTTCGCCGCAAAAAATCCCATACAACATGCAACGAGGCATCCTTGCGCAGAAGAAAAGTCCAATCTCGCAACGAACCAGGGAAAGCTGGCAGAGAGCTCATCACAGCCGGTGTTCCCGTGGACAGTCCTTGCAAGGCAACTAGATCGAGCTCTGCATAGTATATCGGTACTGCGATGGGGTTTTTCTTGGGATGTACTTGTCCTAGGATTCCGACTTCTCGCTCTCCTACGCACAACTTAGCCTGCTGATGAGGGTGGAATATTGAGTGGTGACCAGGCTCAAAGGAAACCACAGGCCACCCTAGTGCATCCCACAATTGTTCTATTTTCCCCTTCAGCACAAAAAAATCTACGGGATATTCTTGGCACCCCTCTTGCCAGTGAGGAGGGGCCTGTGAACCCGTAATCGTCAAGGCTGCTACACTTTTTTCTATCCTATCTTCCTGATTTTTGTAGTAGACTCGTCCTATTTCAAACCCAGCTAAGGATAGTTGTTGATAATCTCGATTATGCGATACGACTCGAAGGTGATTGGGTAACAAGGAAGGGCGCAAGTAGGCTTGATCTAGCGATCTAGGATTTTTGATTGCAATACGCTGTTGCTCCTTACAATCGACCCATTGGATCTCCTCTCGAGAGATCAGGTCACAAGTCAGCAATTCCTGTAAACCCAAACGCAGCAGTTGTTCGCGCACCTTCTTTTCAAAGAGATATAAGGGGGAATCGGGTAAAGCACCGGTACGAAATAAAGGCTTCTTTGCTGCTTTGAGGCGATCATACCCATAAAAACGGGCAACTTCTTCAATCACGTCGATTTCTTCTTTGATGTCATGGCGATAGGGAGGCACCCGAATAAGAAAGACCCCATCGCAAACGGTATGCGAGAAATCCAAGGAAGTGAGAATGGAAGCCACCTCCTCATGAGGAATAGCCACACCCAAAACATGATGGAGGCGAGTCAAACGAAAGGCCACCTCTTGTTCCTCGGTAGGACGGATACCAGATACCAGACGTTCTGGATCAATCGTGCCCCCACATAGATCTTGAATACGATGTAATGCTTGTTCTAAGACAGGATATACCCTAGTAGGATCAATCCCTCTTTCAAAACGATAGGAGGCCTCCGTAGACAATTCTTGATGCTTGGCGGAGCGACGAATAACGGCAGGATCAAACCATGCGCATTCAATAAACAGGTTACATGTATGCTCCGTGACTTCACTATCCTTACCCCCCATAACACCTGCAAGAGCAAGGGGACGTGGATCAGCAATCAGCAACGTAGCAGGATCTAATGTACGCTCTTTGCCATCCAATGTGACGAGCGTTTCACCTACCTGAGCAAAGCGGACGCTGATCTGTGTGGCATCGATTTGATCGGCATCATATGCATGAAGGGGCTGTCCCCATTCAAACATCAATACATTGAGTAGATCGACGACGTTATTGATGCTACGAGCTCCAAATCCCTCGACCTGCTTACGTAGCTCGTGAGAAGAAGGGCCCACGGAGACCCCTCGCACCCACCCGCCACAGAATAAAGGACAGACCGGATCATGTGTTTCTTCTAAAGCAAGCGCTGCCACCGGCGGAAGAACCATAGGTAGGGATCTCTGTAAGGGGCGTCTCCAATAGGCAGACAATTCCTTTGCAATGCCTTGCACGCTATTACAGTGAGCTAAATTAGGTGTTAACGCAATCGTGATCCAAATGTCTCCATCTTCAGGCGTCCATTTCTCGACTTCCATCCCTAGAGATGTCAAGATATGACACAACATCCCTACATCTTCAGAGAAAGCTACCCATTGACGCAGAGCTGATAAAGAGAGTTGCATGAGAAAGTTTATAATAGGATTGCAGGATCGAAACAAGCTTTTTGTTCTCGATGCTTTCAATCCAAGAAATAGACCCCTTGTTTCTTAAACCAGTCTTTGATCTTTACAATTGTAAAAAGCGAGCTATACAACACTTTTAACAGAAAATTAATAAGCCAAATAAACATAAAGCCACATATAATAAAAAAAAATAGTATGGAACAAACTAAACCCATTTCCTCAAAAACTATAGTCATAGAACTTTCAGCTACCCTATTAGCCGGGCTAGCCCTAGCGGTGTCTGGTTTTGTTGGCGGTTATTTTTTTCGTTCCATTTTTCATCTGCATAATCTCAACTACACTGCCTGTTTTGCGACAACAGTTACTGTGGGGATTGCTGCTGCTGCAGTGGCTATAGTAGTCAAAACTCGTTCCTACTTTTCTTATCAAGAACAGCTAAGAAGACAGTCAGGTGCCCCCTCCCTTTCGGAGACAACCGCTACTCCCACTTCTCCTGCATCAGATCAAACACTCCCCCCCTTGTCAGATCAACCGCCCCTCTTGCCGGAGAATACCGATACTCCCAATTCTAATTCTACACTAGATCAAACGCCCCTCTTGCCGGAGAATACCGATACTCCCGATTCTCCTGCATCAGATCAAACACTCCCCCCCTTGTCAGATCAACCGCCCCTCTTGCCGGAGAATACCGATACTCCCGATTCTCCTGCATCAGATCAAAC
>CAYLUD010000007.1:31786-32056 GCA_964386785.1 uncultured bacterium
CTTGTCAGATCAACCGCCCCTCTTGCCGGAGAATACCGATACTCCCGATTCTCCTATACCAAAGAATAACTCCCAATCTGATACGGACTCTGAATCCGCAGATGACATTTTTCATGAGTGTGAGGACAACGTTGCCAACAATCAGCCTGTCAACAATCAGACTGTCAAGGATCAGACTGTCAAGGATCAGACTGTCAACGATCAGACTGTCAAGGATCAGACTGTCAAGGATCAGACTGTCAAGGATCAGACTGTCAACGATCAGACTGT
>CAYLUD010000007.1:32156-38303 GCA_964386785.1 uncultured bacterium
CAACGATATGCTATTTTCAGCTGAATGGAAAAAGGACTATACCTCGCAACTAGATCAAGCTTTTACAGAGGTTAGTGTGGTATTCAAAGAGCTCCTAAAATTCGAAAGCCCTGTATTACGGTCAGCTTTTGACCTATTCACTCGTTCCTATATAGCACCCATATTTTTACAAAAAACAGCCTCATTAACCAATATAGATAAAGTAACTATCCTAAAGATCTTCTTATCGAATCCCTTTGGTCCTCCGAACCTGATGAATCCGATCGACAATATAACAGACTCAGCGCGCCCTAGCCCTTTTAGCAAGATATCGTCACCATCCTCATCCATACAGACATCCTCGACTCATACCGCATGGGGGGAATTGGAGCGTATCATTGCAATTATATATCCAGCAGATGCAAATTCGAAGCCAGAGTTCCTCCGCTATTGGCAGGACTATTTCGAGTCGAAAACAACAAGGAAAGAGACTCAGAATCAGGAAGAAGAGCCGATAACTACGGCTCCAGAAATTTCGGATAGCAATATAGACGGGTTTGAAAGAGTCGACCTGAGATCAAAACTCAATATTAATTTAATTAGTACACTAGCTGTAGATCTTTTTATTCAAGATAAACAATTTAATATTATAAACAATCTAATATGTACCATCCTATCAGGATGGAAAAATGATTTTAAAAAACAAATTGAAGACAACATTCAGCACACAAGTGCTGCCATGATCTATGCGTTTCTTTCTACCTTTACGAATAAAGAGATATTGAAAAAACTAGAAAATCTACCTGGATATCAAAAAGCTGTTGCCATGAAGAAACAACGAGATCCGGACAACTCCTCGGATTCTGAGAATTCTCAGCCTTACCTTCAAGTATATGAAATGGCTGATATGTTTGCTGAGAAGGCATGCAGCCTCCGAAATCAGGCGATCCAGGAAATAGATGCAACTATACAATCAAACCGCCTTTTGTCTGTATCCAAAGCTCCGAAAAATATACTTCTCTCTACCATAACGAAAATATACATGAAGAAAGAGAGTGCAGAATATGACATTGCGGAATTTATGGCTAAGGGTGTAGTGCTATCCAAGGTAGAACCTATCGAAAATCAATACTACAAGGAGGATAAGACGAAAGTACTATTTGAACGGTCCTCTATAGGGTTTGCTCCTCTATTACCAAGACAAATCCTATTAGCAATACAAATCCTATTAGCATCAAAAATAGATAATACAGAAATATTTACTATCGCGAATACAAACCTAAAATACATGAAAAAAAATAATCGCAAATTGTTTATAAACGATAATTTGATTGACACAGCATTGATCAATTTGCATGAAAATGACACAACTACTGAGACAATAATTTCAGGGTGGTTGGGAAGTCAGAAAATGTCACGCAAGGATCTAATAAAGGAGTTCCAGGATCTCAAGATCACGAATACACCAGCTTATCGAGAAGCTGATATGTGGAATAGTATTAATCAATTAAATACTGACCCTACATCAATCCCTACATCAATCGATGATCTCATTACGGATTTGATTAAGGAGTGTAAAGATGGTATCGCCCAAGCTGCCTATACTCTACTGCTTGCGCGCCCTGAAGACAGGCTCTCTCTAGGAGAGACTTTAGGCCTACTGAACATGCAAGAGATACAATCCCAACCCCAACCAGGCTAACTTGGCACGCGACTTGCTTCTTAAAAAGAGACCAAATAAGGAGGACTCCAATGAAAGAGCAAGAATGCCTACAGCGTGTCGCGTATCTCGAATTTGTTAATGATCAATTGGTGAGCGAACTCCACTATGTGGATCGCCTGTTAAAGAGCATTGGATTCCCAGAAGGGTTGGAGACGATCAAGCAAGCAGCTCAAGAAACTCTAGAAGAAGGGCTAGCTGACTAGATGCTTTCTGCGGAACGGCTTATTGCCTCCCTCTCGGACGTAGGGACGTACCCGAGGAGCCTGCTGGCATGAGTTGCAACAACATCCGCACTGCTTCTCGATACAGGCACTGCACGCAAGAAAGAGTTCATTACAGTCCATATTAGCGCAGTTATAATAGGTATCTGAAGGAGCTCCACATGCAGAGCAAGCGGAGATGGGGTCTACAGATTCTCCATCAATAGAGACCGCTAGACGGTCGTCAAAGACGAAAAGACGACCTTCCCAATGCGCTCTTCCTTCTTGAAGGCCATAGTTGATAATGCCACCTTCCAGTTGGTAGACCTCATCGATCCCTTTTGCCCGCAGAACTGCTGAATAAATCTCACAACGGATCCCCCCGGTACAACACATCATCACAGGTTGGTCTTTCGGGAGCTGGTCTGCATACGCAGGAAAATCACGAAACTGACTTAATGGGGGCAGGGTAGATCCTTCAAAATGACCAATTGCCCACTCGTAATCATTTCGCACATCGATCAAGAGGTAAGGCTCCTTACTTTCCATTTTAGCTCGCCACTCCTTAGGAGAGAGGTACTGCCCTCGGCGAGTTAAATCATAAGACGAATCAATCGCCACCAGTTGTTTGCGATATTTTACCGTCATCCGTGGAAACAGATTCTCAGATGCTGTGTGAATTTTAAAGACCATCTCAGGATAATCCAATCGCAGCCAAGTCATGAATTCTTCAGCGTCCTCTAGGGCTCCACTAGCTTGCCCATTGATCCCCTCTTCCGAAATGTAAATACGTCCCGTCATGTCGCGATTCTGGAAAAATTCTTTATGTCTAGCGACTTGATGGCGAGGGTCAGCGATGGGAGTAAAGAGATAATACGCGAGGGCGCAATAATTCATAAGAGGAGGAAGTCTATCAGAAAGTACCATTTCGTTGTATGAAATTCGTGGAAAGGATATGATCGTCGCCTAGTTTGAATCCAGCAAAGAGAGAGTATCCTCATGGCACGTTATTGTGGTCCTAAGAATCGTATCGCTCGTCGGTTCGGAGCCAACATCTTCGGGCGCTCCCGCAACCCCCTTTTGAGAAAGCCTAATCCTCCAGGACAACACGGGGCTCGTCGTCGTAAGAAGTCTGATTTTGGATTGCAATTAGAAGAAAAGCAAAAATTGAAGGCTTGCTATGGCATGCTGAAAGAAAGCCACTTGGTTTCAGCCTTCCGTGAAGCCCGTCGTAAAGAGGGCAACACAAGCCAATTATTTCTGCAAAGATTAGAATGTCGTTTAGATACTCTAGTCTATCGCCTTCGTCTGACTCGCACCATTTTTGGTGCTCAGCAATTGGTATCTCATGGCCATATTCTAGTGGATGGCAAACGGGTCGATCGTCGTTCGTTCATTGTCCGCCCTGGCATGGAGATCTCTGTAAGAGAAAAATCCAAAAACATGAAAGCGATTCAAGAAGCTTTGGATGGAGCTACGCAAAAAACTCCTGACTACATAGAGTTCCATCGTGACCAAGTAAAGGGCAAATTGCTCATGCACCCTTCGATCGAGCAGATCGAAGCACAGCTTCCTTTGCCTATTAACATTACGACTGTTTGCGAGTTTCTCGCTCACCAAAGTTAATCTACGTGTTGCTTTGAGATTTTAAAGGCCTAGCATATGCTAGGCCTTTTTTATTTCATTCTGTATCGATTTTGGGCTACGCAAGGATACCCCTTGCATCCGCAGGAAACCAAGACCGCTAGCAACAAAGCATCCCCCTTCGATGACAAGACAAGGCCACCGAGAGAGGTGTGGCAAGGTAGTCAAAACAAGAAATACTACGCCGCTGGCCCCTAGTGTCGCGAAGATCACCTTTTTTGTATAAGCTGACAGAATATGCATGTGTAGGGTTCGAGCTAAAAGAAGAGCATTGACCCAACTGGCAAGAGAAGTGCCTAAAGCCAGGGTGGTGGGTCCTTGATGAAAGACCACTACGCACCCTATATTCCATAGCACATTCCCTACAATTACCCCTAAAGCAAGAAGGGTAGGCTGCCGATATTGATGACGCGCATAGAACGGTGCTGCTAACACAAGGACTAGAGTCATTGGCCAGAGGCCCAGTGCATACGCTTGTAAGCAAGAGGCTGTAGCTTCCAAAGAGTGAGAAGAAAAGGCCCCATGGTGATAGAGACAGTCAATGAGAGGGCGGGCCATCAGGATCAAACCGGCTGTTGAGGGAATCATCCAAAAAGCTAGGTGGCGCATGGACTGGGTCAGTAGGGCATCAACTTGCGGCTGATCCTTCTTCTGAAATGCACGAGATAATGGTGGGAGTAGAGCGCTCACTGTGGCTACGCCAAAGAGCCCGATGGGTAATTGTTGCAGACGTAGCGCATACCACAAATAGGCATTCCCCTCTGGATGTGCTAGCTGAGCGAACAAACCATCTAGCGCGCTATTGATTTGTGTGGCTGTCACGCCGATCACCACGAATGCAAAGGGGCGAAGCAAATCATATATTTGCCGATTTGTCTCCCCTATACCCCGCCAAATACCAAACCGATACGCCGCAGGCCATGTCACAATCCACTGCAAAAAAAAAGCGATATGTAACGTCCAGGCTAATGTCATCATGGCACGGCTTGGCAGCCATCCCTTCATACAACAGAGGGCTGCAATCCACACCCCATTCATACATAAAGGGGCCAAGCTCGGCAAAAAAAAGGATTGTTGACAAAAGTGAAATGAAGAGTTGAGCGCATATAATACGATAGGAAGAAGCGTAGGTAGAAGGATTCGCGTCAATATGACCCCTTCCTGCAAGGAAGGGGATACTCCCGGCTGAATCCAACTAAGCACGATCTCTCCGATGACAATCAAGACAACGACCCACCCAGTCAGACTTCGATAAAGTAGTGAAAAAAAAATACGAGCTGACCGTTCCTCTTGATGGCGAAGTTTTTCAAAATGGGGGACAAATGCAAGGTGAAGCGCTCCTTCTCCTAAAATACGGCGTAATAACTGGGAACAACGAAACGCAAACCAAAAAGCTGCCACTGCCGGAGCTGTCCCAAAGAGATAGGCCATGAGGATTTCTCGCAAAAATCCTGCTCCTCGGCTCAGAAGGGTACCAGAAAAAAAATGAAGGATTGAGCGGCGCAATAAATGGGGGTGATCATCCACTCTGATGAGAGTATCGCATTAGAAAAAAGGAGACAATCCTCAATCACGCCAAGAAGTGCAGCCCTGACATCCGAATCGTCACCGGATTACGAGAGAGTACAACTCTATGACAATTTCTAAACTGGATTAATAGGTGGCCCTAGGGGCCTTGTTGCGTAAATAGGTGTTGACATAATCTTTTTTACAAATCAATCAGATTTAACTACATCGTGAGCAATTTATCCCTATTCTCTCCATAAGCGTTCGGCTAGACCCTTGAAACCACCTTTCTCGAATAGAAGTTGCATTTTTAATAAAATGATGTGATAATAATTCATATAATATGATTACATTTCTCGAATCATTAGGATTCTTTACTTCCCCCGAGGAATCGCCAGATGATAGCTTGCAACGAACAAATCGATTTGGGGCAATCCCTGGCGTAGGGATAGTCATAGGTGGAGGTAGATTATATGCCGCATGTTCCCCAGAAGCCAAGCTATCGATCTTGACGCGTATTGGTTATGTCGTGCGTGCTGTGTTTGAAATATTAGGGCTAGGCCTTCTTTTCGTAGTAGCGTTTGATATACCAGTGGATGTATTCCGTGGATGTTCGTCTCTAGCTGATCACTACGCATCACACGTTGCGGACAATTTGCCTTCACATTCTAGCCAATAGGCAATGCAACAACTATTCGGCAATTGCTTGTTCGTCTCCATCTCTTAGGGTTCATGAAATAAGTAAGGTCTGCTCATCACCCATCATGTTCTTGGATACTATGCCGCTCCATCCGCTAGGTCTTTCTAACCGACTGACTCCTGCGTAAGGTGAGTCCCTAAATCAAAAAGGGCTTTGATTTTAAAGGCCTATCCAGAAAGAATGCTTCTAAAAAATTATTTTTCTTATCGCGTCGCAGAAAAAATCAACCCCGGCTCTCTTTACTTGCGGAATGTGGGTCTAATGAATCAAAGGCCTAGGGAGATTTTAGGTTTCAGAACTCCACAAAGAAGCTTTCCTCTCCTTTCTTGAAGGATAGACCCCAAAGGAGTCCCGAGCGAGCCCATCTATAGCTCGCGTAGAGGGCGTGAGGTCTC
>CAYLUD010000008.1:0-37548 GCA_964386785.1 uncultured bacterium
AGTTTGCTTCCATAAAGTATGCGTCATGATTTCTTATGTCAAACTGGCGTTAAAATCATTTCAGATCGTTACAGAAATAGGCGAAAAAGATTTGGCCTACGTTTTAATCTTATCGCTGGGTTGTACAATTTTGAGCTTGAAATTTGATTTTTGAAAGAAGTCTATTGTCACCCAAATCTAAGGACCTTGTGGATAAGCTGTTGTTGTGAAACAAAAACTTTATTTCAAAAAATGCTCTTTTTCAAGAAATTAGCATTCGCTTACGTCAAACTGGCGTTGGAATATGTGACTTCTGGTTCGTCATGAGCCCCCACTCAAGGAGTCGCGATTCTAAAATCTCGAATCAAGAGCTGAATACTGCTTTTATTTTGAAAACGGTTAATTTGGGGAGTATACGCAATCTCTAAAGATAAGGGCTTTTTCTGGATCTCTAATCGTCGCTCAGCCATGCCAAATGCAATTCCCTCTAACATACGATCACCCTGTTCTAAATAGAGTTTCAGGTGATGTCCTCCGATCACCTTAGGCAACCAGGTCTGCTGCGCTCGACAATAGAGGATTGGTGCAGGGTTCTCATTGCCATAAGGCTCCAAGAGCTCAAGAGCGGAAAGTAAATCGTAGGACAAATCACAGAAATCTGTAGGTGCATCTAGATAGAGTTTCGGGACGATATCCTGATCCTTTAAACTAGAATTGGCCGCATGGAGGAATCGTTTGGTAAATTTAGGAATAGCTGCCGCTGGTAAGGTTATGCCCGCAGCAAAATCATGTCCTCCATAATTTAGAAATAGATCGGCATTTTTTTTAAGAACCTGTAACAAGGGAAATTCTTTGATGGTGCGGATAGAGCCCTTTCCTACCTCCCCATCTATAGCAATAATTGCAGTAGGACGATGGTACTGCTTTGCAATGCGCGAAGCTACAATAGGAATGACTCCAGGATGCCAATGCGGAGCACTCAAGACAAGTGCCTTGTTTTGCAATAGAGCCGGATTGCAAGCTAAGAGATGGTCTACTTCTGAGGATACCTGTGCCTCAATCTTTTGTCGTTCCAGATTGAATAGATCCAATGTTTTGGCTAAGGTTTCTGCTCTCTCTTCATCGCGTACTAGGAGCAGGTCTACTCCTTTCGTGGGATCTGCAATACGACCTAAAGAATTAAGGCGTGGCGCAATTTTGCAGGCAATTTCAATAGGACCCGCTTCCTGTGGGTGGAGGCTACAGATTTGAAATAACTTCATCAATCCCACGCGTTTTGTATGATGTAGTTGTTTTAATCCATAACGCACAAGAATGCGATTCTCGCCTCGCAATACCCCCATGTCAGCCAGTGTCCCAATCGCAACTAAATCTAAGTACACCTTGAGGTCGACTCGCTTATTGGATACCATCTTGAGTTGTACCAACGCTTGAAACACAGCATGTGCCAATTTAAAAGCCACACCCACCCCAATCAAATCGCGATTCGGATACGTTTGTTGAGGTAATTTAGGATTCAAAATAGCACAGCAAGTAGGTAGTTTTTCTGTCGGCTCATGGTGATCGGTAATAATCACATCAATGCCAGCTTGTTGCACCTTAGACAATTCTTTATGTGCCGTAATGCCACAGTCCACTGTAATCAATAAGCGACATTGATGCTCTTGAGCAAATTCAATCGTGTGGTCAAAAAGCTGTGGACGAGGAATATTATGCTGAGGAATATAATAATGAACTGTCCCGCCAACCCGTTTAATAAACTCTGTAAGCAGAGCTGTCCCCGTCATGCCATCCACATCATTATCCCCATAAATCAGGATGGCTTCTTCTTCACGTAACGCCCTCACGATCCGTTCGACAGCTTGATCCATAAAAAGAAACTTTCTTGGATCCTCTAAATCAGGGAGTTGTGAATAAAAATAAGAACGAATTTCTTCAGGATCGGAGACCCCACGCGTTAATAGGATGTGCGCTAAAATAGGGTGAATGTGAAGCGCTTCTGTGATAGCTTCCACTGCTTGTGCATCGTAGGTAGGATATATCCAGTGAGGCATTGGTTTATCAGGTAGCGGCATCAGAATGTATCATGCTTGTTAAATATTTTTATAAACAGAGGTTTTTCATCCCCTGAATAGTTAGGTTGACTGGAAAAAAAGGGCTCCCCTTATGAGGGATGCCCTTTTCGTTTTGTGTAAAAAAATAGAAATAACGGAGCTGCTATAAATAGAGAGGAAAGAGTTCCTATTGCAATTCCCAATAGCATGATCAACGAAAAATTAAAAATCGCAGCGCCACCAAATAGCACAAGTGCTAGGAGCACAAGCAACGTGGATCCCGACGTCATCACAGTCCTTCCCAAGGTCACATTGAGTGCGTGATGGATCACTTCCTGCACAGATGCATGGCGCAATCTCTTAAGATCCTCTCGGATACGATCAAAGATAATAATGGTATCGTTCAATGAGTATCCCACAATCATCATCAAAGCCCCAATCATTTGTAGATCGATCTGGATGCTAGGAAAGAACAGGTGTAAGAGAGCTAAAACTCCTACGGTGATGAGCAAATCATGCAATAACCCTAAAGTAGCGCTGATCGCATAGGGATACTCAAAGCGGAAGACCAAATAGATGAAAATCGACAGGAAAGCAAAGCCAAGACCAAATAGGGCCTGGTTTTTCATCGCACTCGACAGCTGACCACTGGTTTGTGTCCAATGCTGATCTAACGTAGGCAAGGTGTCAGGATTTACTGGCACGCCACCTAACTCAAGAGCATGGACAATCCATGTGATGCGATGATCTTTTTGATAAGGGAAAAGTACTGGCGCCATAGGATCTGTTGGGCTGGATAGATCCCATGCTTTGAGTTGAGAACTCAAAGCCATCCGTAACTGGTTAGGATGGTTCAGTTCTTGTATGTGGATATCATGACGAGCGGCTCCAGCGTGCACTAATGCTTCTAGAGCTTCCTCTTTATACTGTATGCCTGCTCTAGGTTGTAAATCTACTGTCAATGAGTAGCCACCGGTAAAATCCATGCCGAAAAGAGAAGACCGCTCAGCAACTACTAGACCTAGACCGATGCAGAGAAAAAGCAATGACCCCCATAGCGCAGGGCGTGCGTAACGAAGGAAGGGGAACTGTACATCCTTGAATAGTTCCATAAAATGAAGCCTACGCAAGGAATTGCCCTCAGCCCAGTGGGTAAAAAAGACTCGAGTCATAAAGAGAGCGGTAAACATCGATGAGATCACCCCAATAATAAGAGTCAGAGCAAAACCTTTAATAGGGCCTGAGTCAAAATTTAAAAGAATGAATGCAGCGATCAATGTGGTTAAATTCGAGTCGAGAATGGCAGAGAATGCCTTGCGATACCCTGCTTGGATTGCCGAGAGCAGGGAACCCATAGAACGCAACTCCTCTCTCATACGTTCAAAGACGAGTACATTCGCATCTACCGACATGCCAAGCGCTAAAATGATCCCTGCAATACCTGGCAGGGTAAGAGCGGCATGCAGATTTTGTAGAACAGCCCAGATGATCAGGAGGTTGATGAACACGGCTACGCTAGCTACCACCCCTCCAAATCGATAATAGATGGACATTGTTGCGATAACAAGTACGATGGCCAAAATACCAGCTCCAATGGCTTGATGCCGTTGGCTTGTGCCGAGCTCTGGACTGATATTTTCTTCAGAAAGGATTTCTGGAGTAAAGCTTAGGGACCCAGCCTTTAAATCAGCTGCTAACTGTGTGATTTCTCGTTGAGAAAAGCTACCAGAAATACGAGCCGAATCTTTCAAGGGAGAGTGTAATGCTGGAGCACTAATGACAGATCCGTTTAAAATCACTGCCATTCTCCACCCTTGCCCACGTGAATACGCCTCGAGTGGAGTCCCTATAATTTTTTCTTCGGAAAAGTGGCTCGTCCATTGATAAAATGCTTCTCTCGGATTAATCGGTTCCCCACTAGAGGATACAGCAGAGCCCACAACTCCGAAGTGGAGTGAATTTCCATCTTTTGGGTCATAAGCCGTTTGAATGCCTTGCAGGTTAGATCCTTCCAAAGCATAGTTAGCAAAGACAATCAGAAGAGGGTGACTTTGCCCATGCCAATCCGATAGTTCCGATCCACGATAGACCGCAAGCGAAGAAAAGGTTTCATCAAATGCATGACTTTTCGTGTAGGTGCCAGGTTCTGCAAAACGCAATCCATGTTGGTACAAAAGTTGCGCATGTTCGGTCATAGGAAGGAAGAGCCCTTCACTAGCCTTGCGCCCTCCTAGTCGATGCCAAGCAATCGCCTGTAGACTGTCTAAATCGGTCCGTTGCGTCATCACGGCTTCACTCCATACCTCTTGCAGAAAGGTCTCTACAGCGTGCGCCAATCCGGCATGACTAGGTCCAAATTTTTCGTTGACCACATGGAAATACATTGCCGAAGCTTGAATCAAATCTTGCGCAGCAAAGCCCTGAGATCCAGGAAAGTCAAGGACCATAGTAGCCCCTTCAGTACGCAAGGCTACTTCAGAAAGCCCTAAACGGTTAACACGCTGGTAGAGCTCATCGCGAGCTTGCTTCAAGTCTGCTTCATCTGTAATGGAGTGGCCACTAGAGTCTTTTAAGCCAATGCGAACAGTCTTGCCCCCAGATAAATCCAATCCCCATTTCAAAATTTTTCGATCATCACCACGGAAGTATTTTTTTGCACTTAAGATACAATTGTTCCACAGTACGCTGCGATTAGGTGGAGGAATCTCTTCTCGTTGCGCAGGATTAAGAGCTACGCGTGCTTGTTGATACTCTTCTTGCCACTTGACCAGATCTTCCTGTTCTGCAGTTTCGATACGGTTCCGTGTCAGGATGCGCTGTTCGATATCTGTGAACTCCAAAATCGCCCATTTCTTAGACCCTCGTGTATGAAACGATTCTCTGGTCGCTGCTATGAGCGCTTCTTGAGCGTCTTGTAGCTCAAAAATCCAGTCTTTTGCAAACTCCTCAGACAAATGTGCTTCTTGTGCGGAGTAACGAACAAACCCTTGCTGTAGTAATAACTGCTGTAAGAGTTGCTGGTCCTGAATCCACTGTTGCTTGTCAGGATTGAGAGGCAAGTCTTGGTAGGTTTGATCCAAATACCCCATGTTACGAGCAATGACATACAAAGATCCAGGTTGGAATCCCTTAACAGAACGATCTTTGGGAGCATAGAAGACGAAACCTAATTTTTTCTTAGCCCCATCTTGTTGTTGGTATTCCGAAAAAGAGAATATAGGGTATTCAGAAAGCTGTAAGTTAAGAGTTTTGGGTTTCCAATTTTCTTGAAACCAAGAGCGAATTTGGTCTGCCTGCTTTTGGTATAATTCCGTAAGGTTGAGAGCTAAGAGGCTCTGGCTAGCAATCAGATCATTCCAGGATATGGTAAAGCGGTCCTCATGGGCTGCCCAGGTTTCATGAGATTGTTGCGCAACGAAAGCAAGCTCTTGAAATAGCAATTGATTCAACCTCTCTTGATGGAGAGCGACCGCTTCTGAGTTGGGTACAGCGCTGCGAATCGCCGACACTTCGGGATATAGAATTAAGTCTAATACATCGTGATTCCAGTCGAGTCGTAGAGAAGATACAAAGGGGTTTCCATCTTCTAAATTCACAATCTGAATGCCAGTTTCAGGGATCTCCTCAGAAAGCAAAGAACGTAATACAGATTCAGATAAGGGGGGATGGGAAGGCTGGAACAGCGGAGAGACCTCTTTCAAGAAGCCAAGGGCTTCTTGTATCAAACTACTTTGAGCAGTTGCTATCTCTGCTTGTTCCTGTGCCTGTACATCAGACAGGGTATGGGAGGATTGAGCTGCTTGTGTCCATGTCTTCACATCCTGCTGTTTTTGGTGGAGTAAGGTCTCAAGACGATGCGTAAACCCTGAGATCGAGCCCCCTGCTGCTGTCAACCGCGCAAAGAACCGGTGTGCAATAGGATCTTTCGCACCAAATGTTTTTTGTACTTCTAAGATTTCACGACTCAGTCGCAAGAGTTCGCTTTCGGATAAGGTATCGACATGTGCTATCGCTAGAGCATCTGAGGACTCGACACCTAGAGAAAGAGCTATCGGCAACGCTCGTTCCAAGATCTGTTCGTGATACAGAGGGGAAATTCCCCCATTCTCATCCCGTTTGGAAATTACGGTAAACCATGCATGCATCTCTTCCGGAGAAAAATGAGTGCCTAATTTGCGTTGCACAAACACGGTGGTCTGCCCCTCTTCCCACGAACGGCGGTCAACCGCCAACTGAGCAGGAACAAAAGGAATCCTAGGACCTGCTCGCCACAGAACATCCGCAAAGCGACGAGCGTCCTTGGCATGGGAGAACGAAACTTTGGCTACTTGAGAGGTCGTAGGGTCTAATACAATAGCAGTAGGCTTCAAATTGAGATGGTGGGCAAGCGTACGGAGCCAATCGATAGTAAAAGTTTCTAGGTTATTGACTCGTTGCGCTATTTGCTGAGCAACAGCCACGCCCTCTTTTTCGGAGACTGGTTTTTTAAGAGGATGAGCATAATAGAATAGGGTGGGCAAAATATTGTAGAGCGTAAGCCCCATGACCCCCAAAATTACCCAAAGTTGCCAGGATTTCTTTTTATTCATGTTGTTCCTTTTGAATCGGCCCAAGATAACATCGCTTTTGCAATCTGTCAATTCGCCAACGCAATGAAGTCCGCAACAACAGATCCTAACTAATTGATATTGGGCTAAATTCAATTGACTTTTTCATAAAGCAACTTTAGGATCAGCCTTTCAGATTATCGAGGTTTGTCACCGCCCATACAGGTTGCGTACTCGGGGCTGTCAATTGTAGTATTGCGATTACCTTGAAGCCCATAGTAGGCTATGCATCATGTGTTCTGATTTTCAAGAAGTTTTTTGTCGCTCTAGTCTCACCAATCCGCCGCAGCATGTAGCGATCATTATGGATGGAAATCGCCGATGGGGTACTCAGCATGGGAAACCCTTGTCAGGTCATCTGGAGGGGGTAGGGAGTGTGCAGCGGTGTGTTGAGGGCTCTGTTCGTTTAGGAATCCCATATTTGACTTTATATGCCTTTTCAACAGAAAACTGGAAACGACCTGTACACGAGATTGCCCTGTTACATCAATTGATCTGTGAAACACTCGTTTCATATGGAGCTAAGATGAAACAGATGGGGATTTGTCTTCATGTGATTGGCGATATGAAATCTTTTCCTCAACGAGTCCGGGATTGTTTAGAGTCTGTATGTCAGGATACTGCTGAGGGGAGTAAGTTGCATTTGACACTAGCATTGAATTATGGTGGTCGGGATGAGCTTGTGCGTGCTATGAAGAAAATCGTTGCTGCAGTACAACGAGGAGACTTATGTATAGACGATGTAGGTGTAAGTTCTATGAGTCAGTATTTAGACACTTTTTTTTTGCCAGACCCTAATCTCATGATTCGTACTGCTGATGAAACACGGCTTAGTAATTTCTTGCTTTGGCAGTCTGCTTATGCAGAATTTTACACGGTACCAGTTCTTTGGCCAGATTTTACAGAGCACCATCTGTTCGAGGCATGTCTCTATTATCAGTCCCGTTTACGCAAGGAGGGGGCATGAAAAATCCTGGAATTCGCGATCTTCCTCAGAGATTGGGGATTAGCCTCCTATTGAGCCTTGTAGTAGGCACTCTGATTCTTTTTGCCCATAATGTGATCTTAAAGTGGTTTTTTGCTGGGGCAGTAGCTTCATTAGCAGCTGTTGGGCTGTGGGAATACTATCAATTTTTGCGTTGTAAAGGGCTTTTTCCTCCCGTAGTGTTAGGTATGATCCTGACAGTGCTATATGTCATGACAATTTTTTATCGCACGCAATTTCCATCATGGGGGTGGGTGCCTCTTTGGTATCGAGCTCCAGAAATCGTATTAGGGTGTAGTTTCTTCGTTTGCTTTGCTTATTATGCCTTTCGTTCTCTTCCCGCAATTATTCATGTGGCGACGGCATTTTTGGGGATCGTCTATTTAGCCATTCCCTGCGGCATGATTCTGTATATTATGTATTTTTTCCCTTCTGTGGGAGGCCCCAAGAGCGAAGGTACTTGGTGGATTATTTATTTACTTGCTGTCACAAAAAGTGCCGATATGGGGGGCTATTTCTTTGGTCGTCTGTTGGGACGCTGGAAATTGGCGCCTAGGATCAGTCCTCATAAAACAATTGAAGGGGGGCTCGGAGGATTGGGGGCAGCGGTAGCGATGAGCGTCTTGATAGTCTTTTTTGCCCATCGATATGGGCATGTCTTGCTTCCGATCACGCCATGGATTGCCATTGGGTTAGGTTTAATGGTAGGGATTTTAGGTCAGCTAGGTGATCTCGCGGAGTCTCTATTAAAGAGGGACGCTGGAGTCAAGGATAGCAACCAGATTCCAGGAATTGGAGGAGGACTGGATATGGTCGATTCGTTGCTTTTTACGACACCAGTCGTTTACATTGTGATCCGTATCTTGTATACTCCTTTCACGCTATGATCATTACTATCGATGGTCCTTCAGGTACAGGAAAAACAACTCTAGCACGCCAACTAGCTTCCAAATTAGGCTTCGATCATTTTGATACGGGGGCTTTGTATCGGAGTGTGGCTTATGGAGTGCAACATGCTGGTATTCAGTTAGATGACAAGTTGCGTATTATGGAATTTTTGACGCAATTCCATCTTGATATTCGTACGGAACAGGCTCAAAAACAGTATATCCTGAATGGTCTGGATATTACCTCTTGTATTCGTACTGAAGAGATTTCACGGCTTGCTTCTCTTATTGCGTGCATTCCAGAAGTGCGACAATCCTTGATTCAAATCCAACGTAGGTATGCACAAGGGTGTAATGTTGTGTGTGAAGGTCGGGATATGGGATCGACGGTCTTCCCAGAAGCCGAGTATAAGTTTTTTCTTACCGCAGACCCAGAGATCAGGGCGCAGCGCCGTCAGCAACAGTTAGGAGCGACCATTTCTCAACAAGAAATTCTACAAGCATTGAATGCGAGGGATCAATTAGACGAACACCGGGCTTGCTCCCCTTTACGACAAGCAGATGGTGCGTATCGAATCGACACGTCTCATCTTACGATAGATCAAGTGTTACAACTTATGATGGAGAATATAGCTTTGTGAAGAGGGTGGTTTCTTTTTTGGTTTGGCTTCTCTTTGCTCCTCTGTTTGCTATCTTGTACCGTAACCGTTGTTATGGGCGTGATCATGTGCAGCAGGGAGGAGGGTTGATTGCTGCGAACCACGTCTCTTTTTTGGACCCTCCTTTAATTGGTTTTTGTCTCTTTCCAGAACGCCTCTGTTATTTAGCTCGCGATTCCCTATTTACTTCTATTCTCGGATGGATTCTTAGGAATATCAATTGCTATCCTGTAAAGCGCGGTAGAGGGAATGCTTCGGTGTTCAAAACAATTCTTGATTTAACGGGTGCAGGGAAATGGGTAGTTATTTTTCCTGAAGGGACTCGTTCACCCGATGGAACAATTCAGCGAGCAGAGTTGGGGGTTGGCCTTTTGGTGCAAAAGGCCAAAGTGCCAGTCATTCCATGTTACATTGAGGGCACCCGAGCAATTTGGGGAGTGGGGCATCGAATTCCTCGACTGTATGGCAGAACACAGGTCTATTTTGGAGCTCCGATTGATTTTTCATATTTGGACGGAGTGGATAAGAAAGTAGCTCAACAAGAAATAGTAGATCGTATTATGCAAGAAATTCGTCAACTTCAGCAAGATTGCCGTGCAAGAATGTCACAACGGGTACGGGGTTAGGATGCAACTGGTATCGGATTGGGTTAGACAGAAGGTACAAGAGGCAGCTCCTCCTGGACAGCCGCCAGTGGAAATTACTCTGGCTACCCAGCCTCAATTTGGTCATTATCAGTGTAACAGTGCCCTGAAGTGGTCTAAATCTCTGGGAATAGCCCCTCGTGTGATTGCCGAGCAAATGGCTCAGCGTATAGACCGTTCCTGTTTTGCTAAGGTAGAAGTGGCAGGGCCTGGATTTCTCAATATAACCTTAGCCCCTCAAACCGTATGCGCTCTCTTAGAGCGTATGCAAGAAGATCCTGCATATGGACTCGGATGCCTATGGGAGGGAAAGAGGGTTGTTGTCGATTTTTCTTCCCCAAATATTGCAAAAGAAATGCATGTGGGTCATTTGCGCTCCACCATTTTAGGCGATGCAATTGCCAGATTATTTGCTTTTTTAGGGGCAGACGTTCTACGCCTCAACCACGTAGGGGATTGGGGAACCTCGTTCGGTATGCTGATTGCATATATGCAAGTGCATCAGTTGCGTGAAGGTACTATTGCGTCATTAATGGATTGGTATCGTGCAGCCAAAGCTCAATTCGATCAAGATCAAGCATTTCAGGAAACGGCACGACGATATGTCGTGTTACTGCAAGAAGGAAACCAAGAGGTTGTGGAGATATGGCAACTAATCTGCAATATATCTAGGAAAGCCTTTCAAGAAGTCTATGAATTATTGGATGTACAGCTCGAGGAGCGAGGGGAATCTTTTTATAATCCATGGTTAGCATGGATTGTAGACGATCTTTCTGCAAAAGGCATCGTCCAAGAATCGCAGGGAGCTAAGTGTGTCTTCCACGAAGGGTATGACCTTCCCTATATGGTGCAGAAGTCAGATGGCGGCTATAACTACGACACAACTGACTTAGCAGCCCTGTGGCATCGTGTCACACACGAAAAGGCGGACCGCATCATCGTCGTAACGGATGCAGGGCAAAGTGTGCATTTTGCCCTGCTTGCAGCTACAGCACGACGTGCGGGATATTTGGGTTCTACGCGGTTAGATCATGTCCCGTTTGGATTAGTCTTAGGTGAGGATGGTAAAAAATTTCGCACTCGTTCGGGTGATATAGTCAGACTCATCGATCTGCTGCGTACTGCACAGGAACAAGCAGAGCAACTCTTAGCTGCCAGAAATCCTGAAGAAAATCCTCAGCAAAGGCAACAACGTGCGCTGATTTTGGGGATTGATGCTGTAAAATATGCAGATTTATCTTGTCACCGAGGAAGTGATTATGTGTTTAGCTACGAGCGCATGCTTCGATTTGAAGGTAATACTGCGGCCTTTAATCTCTATGCATATGTACGTCTGATGAGTATTCGTAAGCGTCTCCAAACGGGTACTGAGGGGCCTCTTCAATTAGATCACTCGTCAGAAATTGCGTTAGCTCTTCACCTCCTTCTCTTTCCTGAAGTCCTACTGCAAGTCGCTGAAACGTTATTGCCACATCTCTTGACTGAATATATTTATGAGTTAGCTACCCGTGTGAATCAATTTCTTCGAGATTGTCGTGTGGAGGGGACTCCTGAGCAGGCTTCTAGACTTACCCTATGTCGACTTGCTGAAAAAACGCTCGCTACTTCCTTTGACCTGTTGGGACTAAAAACGCTGTCTACGATGTAGTGGATGTTTTCTAAGACAAGAGTGGTTCGTGACCGACTTGTCTATCTACTCTGTAGATGGATTCGGATGGGCAATTGCTTGTTGCTCTACCAGAACGGGCATTATTTTTCTTTGACCCGATCTAATGGCTATATCTATCGCGAGGTGGAAGGTTTCTATTTTGACATCTCTATCTTGTAGAAGCAAACGAAGGATTACTACGTCTTCCTTACGAGCGGCTTCTATGATGGCTTGATGTAAGGTTTCGGGCTCGATGGTTCTGCCTTGCAGAAGTAATGTAAGGATCCCCAGGTGTCCTATACGAGCGGCTTCTATGATGGCTTGATGTAAGGTTTCGGGCTCGATGGTTCTGCTTTGCAGAAGTAATGTAAGGATCCCCAGGTGTCCCTCACGAGCGGCTTCTATGATGGCTTGATGTAAGGTTTCGGGCTCGATGGTTCTGCCTTGCAGAAGTAATGTAAGGATCCCCAGGTGTCCTATACGAGCGGCTTCTATGATGGCTTGATGTAAGGTTTCGGGCTCGATGGTTCTGCCTTGCAGAAGTAATGTAAGGATCTTTTGATGTTGTCCACGAACAGCTGCTAGTACACTCATCTGAGTCGTTGTATGCTGGATCTCAGCTGGGACATCTAGTAGATATTGCAGAATAGATGTATGGCCATGCTTCGCTGCGGCAAGTATACCCCAATCTATATATGTAGAGATGTTCTTCCAATCGCTAATCAGAGTGCGGACCATGTTAGTTTGCCCATGTGTCGCAGCATATTCTAATGCAAAACCAAAAGATCGATCTTGGTTCTTGTGAATATGTAACAATTTGTGTATGGCCGCTAGATCACCAGCACACTTAGCGTTTTCTATATCTGGATGCATAGCGGAATCGCTCTCAGTTATTTTGGGTGGGCGTGATTGGCAAGGATCCTGAGGTGGCTGACGGCTGTCCACTTTTTGCAAACACGGCACGGTGTTACTGGCAAGCTTTACAACTTTATGTGCCTCTGTTGGTTGCGCAGGTCTTGGTAGACTACTCTGTGTCACCTGCTCTTGTAGTGGATTCATAAGTATACCAGATTGTTTTTCCGTCTATCAAGACGGGTGTAGTAGTCTGCGCTCATAGTAAGAAAACACAAATACCCATTGATGAGAATTCTCTCTTAATAACGCAATGAGAGTGCTTTTTTTAAAAAAAAATCTCATGTTTTGTGAAAAAAATCAATAAATAATGTGTTTGTGCATCAGATTAGTATAAATATATGTGTTATCTGGGTATCCGTTCAGTTTGAGGAGTGCCCGCACTGTGGTAGTCAGCAACTAGAGTACAAGGAATCCAAAATATTGCAGCAGGTCGACCTAATTTCGGCAGCAGGATAAGAATGATTACGTGTGGACAGGGTCTTGTTGCGTAAATCAATTTTGAAGGCAGAACACCGAAGGTCCTGCCTCTTTAATTTGCGTCTTACAATCACTACTTTTTTAGGGCTACTGCAAAATTAATGATTGTTATTATTTTCTGTTTTTTTTATTGTTTTAAACGTGAACAAATACATATATTTATTTATAGTTTTTCTGATACCAATATTCGGCGATCAATTTAGATCGATTTGTTATGAATTGCCTCCTGAAATTGCCGAAGAGTGGGACGATGTTTCGAGCGAACCTGATCTATTCCGCATGTATGCTCCTATTTCTAATTTGGAATTTCTCGAATCAGATGATGGAGATGCGTGTCTAGAAGAGGCCTTTTTCTTATGGTCCAGCTATAAGGGTAGTCACGACAATACGCCAGATGGGTATACACGATATATAACAAGCCAAATGCTCCCATTTGACATGTTACATCTCGATCTACAAAAAGTTTTAGATATCTACTTTATAGAATGTTCTTCGAACAATAGCGCTTTTTATGAGTGGTACATTCTCTATCCAGGGGAATCACATACACAAACGATGTGTGGATGGACCCGTATCTTTCTAGGCTCTAAGGAAAACTTGTGCCTGACTTATATGAATACAGATCTTTCACAACTTGCATGTGTCAGATCTACATGGTTTCGTGCACTCCAGGAAGCCTATGATATTTCTGCGCATCCATGAGAAAATAAGGAGAAAGCATGAAAAAACACATATTGTTATGTATATTTTCGATCATGCCTGTATTTGGGGATCGATTTGGTCCCATCCAGTATGAATTGCCCCCAGCAATTGCTAAGGAGTGGGATGTTGGATTTGTTATGCCCGGTCTATTTCGCCTGTATGCCCCTATTGCGACTTTAGATTTCCTTGAGTCAGATGATTCGGATGGGGATATTAAGGAAGCAGAAGAACTGTTTGTAGTTTGGTGCGACAGCGATCAGGGAAAATATGCAAATCCATTCGGAAATCATTTAGAATCAAAAACCCTTCCATTTGGGATCTTCGACATTCAACCAAACAATATAATAGACTATTCCATTGCAATGGTTGGAACTAGCTCAAACTGCACGCTCTATCAGTGGCATATTAAACAAGCGATCAATAATGAAGTGGATGATGCGGATGCATTATTGAATCAGAAATGGACTGTAGAAGCGGTCTATGGATGGACCCGCATATTTTTTGGTTCTAATGACACTGTGTACCTCGCTTACATCACGACAAATCCGCTGCATCTTGAATGTGCCGAATCTAACTGGGTTCCAGCGCTGGAAGCTGCAGTCTATGATCGATAGGTATCTGTAAATACGAAAGACATATCTACCATAGATCAGGATAAGAAAGGACTCTTTTTCTAGACAACTATTCTCCGCCTTGGGACAACGAGAAGTAGCTAGAAAAACGGGGTTGCTATGCAGTTGCAATATGAAGATCTTTCAAAATTTAATTTGAAAGATCTTCCCTTTCCTTATAGTTCCCTCACTACGCTTCGTCCTCTAATGGATCATGGGTGGTATTCTAATGCTCCCCAATTACATACTCTGATGCAGATGCATCCTGTGTATACGATTGTTGAAATAGGAGTGTGGTTGGGTAAATCAGCAATGGATCTTGCCCGCCATCTTCCAGATGGCGGAGTCCTTTATGCTGTTGATCATTTTCAAGGTTCTCAAGAACACCAAATTGGTGCAAGCAGCTGGCATCCTTGTGTGCACTTTCTTTATGAACAGTTTTTATCCAATGTGATTCACAATCAGTTAACGGATACTATTATCCCTATCCCTCTTACCAGCGCTCAAGCAGCGCCATTTCTAAGTCATATTCAACCTGATCTCATCTATATCGATGCGTCCCATGATACGGATTCCCTCTATCAAGATCTTGTATTGTGGTATCCTCGAGTTGCTCATACAGGCATTCTTTGTGGCGATGATTGGTGTTGGGAATCCGTTCGCAAAGCCGTACGTCGCTTTGCATCAGAACACCAACTTATGGTCGTTTTTCAAGAAAATTTTTGGCAATTGATCGAGTAATCCCAAAGGGAAAGGGCTCATGTTTCTAGGCGTGTTTTGGAGGGATAACCAGGTAATTCTTGGACAAATTTTGGGATTGCATAGCCAGGTAAAAGAGCGGTTAGCGCCATTATCCATGCCTTCCCCTCTGCAATAGGAACTTCAAAATGAGTCGCTCCTTCCACGCGATCTAGTTGATGTAAATAATAGGGGAAGATGCCATGGTCTACCAAGTTTTCAAATAATTCCGCCAATATAGCAGGAGAGTCATTGACTCCGCGCAGTAAAACAGTGTGGGCTAATATAGGGCATCGTAACGTGCGCAATGAGATAAATAGGTCTTCTCCTAATTCTTGAGGATGGTTGGTGTGCAGCACAAACCAAACCTGAAAACGGGTCTTATGTAGAAGATCTGCAAATTCTGCATCGATCCGATTCGGATCTGCTATGGGAAAGCGCGTATGTATTCTTAATCGAGTTAGGTGAGGAATTGCTTCTAATTGGGTCAAGAGGCGTGCAAACGTGCGGTTCGATAAGGAAAGAGGATCTCCTCCACTGAGGATCACTTCATGAATAGTGGAATCAGCATGTAAGTAGGCCAACTCTGCTTCCCAATCGGGGATGCCTTGTGGATAATCGAAAGCTCGCCGAAAACAGAATCGACAATGCATAGGACAAGAGGTGGAGGTTAATAACAGTGCTCGACCTGGATATTTTTGTAGAAGGCGAGGCGTGCGGCATGCAGGTTTTTCTCCCACAGGATCTGCAAGAAATAGGGGATCGATTCTATGTTCATCTATATGGGGTACAAATTGACGTAGGATAGGATCATCTAGAGATTTTTTTTTGATTTTTTTTGCCAATCGCATGGGCAAAAGAAGAGGAAATGGGGAGGCAGGAATGAGTTTTTCCTGCTGATCTGAGGATAACTCTAGAAATGCGCTTAATTTTTTAATACAGGTAAAAGGAGGCTCTTTCATGCCCTGAGGTGATAACATGCAGAGCAGTATACCATAGGGTATGGATTTCGAATAGACTATAGCCCGGAAAGTACAGGAAGAGCAGAAGGCCGTTCCTCTCGGGAAATATCTGCGCCTAGACTTTGCAACTTATCTGTCAGATAGGAATAGCCTCGCTCCAAGAATGGAACACCATGAATTCTCGTTTCACCTTCTGCTAATAGGCCTGCCATCACATAAGCAAACCCTGCTCGTAAGTCTGGAATAGAAATCTCACAACCTCGTAGAGGTGTGTGCCCTTTAACAAGGATGCTATGCTGATAGTTATGGTGAGAAAAGCGACACGGATTGCTCCCCAAACACTCGCGAAAAGCCTCAATGTCTGCCCCCATTCGTTTGAGCATGGTCGTATAACCAAAGCGGTTTTCGTACACGGTTTCATGCACAACAGAAGTGCCCACAGCCTGGGTTAGCAGGACAACATAGGGCTGTTGCCAGTCTGTCATAAATCCAGGATGCACACCCGTTTCAATGAGCTGACCACCGCGTAAAGGCCCTTCAGTAAAAAATTCAATTCCATCTGGATGTACAGAAAAGCCTCCCCCCAATTGACGAATCTTATTGAGAAAGGTGATCATATGACTTTGTTGCGCTTGTTCAATAAAGACTCGACCATGTGTTGCAAGAGCAGCCATAGCAAAAGATGCAGCTTCAATACGATCGGGTAGGATAGTGTGCTCCACTTCATAGGAGATCTGATTGCCTTCAATAGATACGGTTCGATCACTATCCAAATGAATGTGCGCACCCATTTTTTGTAAGAATAAAATGAGGTCAATAATTTCTGGCTCGATCGCTACATTCCGAATCACAGTATGCCCTTTTGCACGAGTTGCAGCTAAAATGGCATTTTCTGTGGCTCCAATAGAAGGGTAGGGTAGGTCGATAACATTGCCTCTTAGTCCATGGTGTGCATGCGCAAGATAGGCACCTTCTTTCTTCATTTCACGGAATTCGATGGTGGCCCCTAATTTTTCTAGGGCATGGATGTGAAAATCAACGGAACGACTCCCGATGGCGTCACCACCTACTGTGGGAATGATAATATCTTCGGATGTGCGGCCCATTAAAGCTCCAATCATCAAAATGGGAATCCGATTCGCTCCGCAATAGCGTTGAGGAATATAGGAGGTCTTCAGTTCTTTTGTAGTGATTTCAATGATGCCAGCTTCACGGTCCCAGTTCACTTCAGAACCAATTTCTCGGCATAAATTAACTGTAATTTCTACATCGCCGATGTTAGGCACATTATAGAAAGTACATTTCTTATTTGATAACAAAGATGCAACCAGTAGTTTGGTTGTTGCATTTTTTGCGCCTTGCGCACGAATGCGCCCTTCTAGTTTTCTTCCACCGACAATACGTAAGCTATCCACAGCGTTTTGTATAACATGGTATAGAACACTCTTCAACCAACTTTTGCGTCAGACTTCATTTTTTTTAATTAAGATTTAATGAACCTGAGTCGGTTCATCATAACTCACTCATTCCATACAAGATTGGATGAGTAGTTTGGTATAGATAATCTGCGTTTTAAACCGAAATAAGCATGCTTCCAAAAAAAGTTTGATAAATTATTTTTTTCATTTGATAATGTGAAACATAAGCCCTGTACTGAGTGTGACTAGTGCAGAAGAAGTAACGTAAATGATTGTAAGTTACCAATAATTAAGGAGTTAATTTATGAGTCAAGTAAAATTAGCATTTTCTGCTCTCTGCGTGATGGGATTACTAGCCCTATCTGGATGTGGTTGTTTTAGCGACTGCTTTGGCGATCCTTGTTCATGGGGCAACAAGTGTAATCCATGTAATGCTCCTCGATGTGAGCCTTCTTGTTCGCCTTGCTCACCTACCCCATCTTGTGAGCCTGGATGTCCTGTGTACAAACCACGTTGTGAGCAACCACGTTGTGAACGTCCATGTGCACCACGTTGTGAGCAACCACGCTGCGAACAGCCTTGCGCACCACGCTGCGAACAACCACGCTGCGAACAGCCTTGTGCACCTAAGTGCCCACCAAAATGTGCACCTCGTTGTTCTTAATGCAAGGGAACGGGGCCAATAGGTAGAAACCCGGCTGTCCCAATTTTGGGACAGCCACTAACTGAGAGAACCGTAGGATGGCAAACAAATCCAACAGTCATGCGCGCCAGAAGGAAAGGCTCTTATCCGTCTCTATTTCTACCCGGTCACTTTGCAGTCAGCAATTACAATACAACACAATTAATAGGAGAGACCTATGATTCAACCAATGCGTTTTATGATCACGGGCTTGGCCATGCTGAGTCTGTTTTCATTAGCAAGTTGTAATCGAAGCTGGTGTGATTGCTTCCTTTCGTTCTGCGAAGCGAAGTCTTGCCACTACGATTCTTGCTCCCAACCTTGTGCCCCAGATTATGGTGCACCTCGATCCCAATGTGGAGCGGTAAAAGGCCCTACGTCTTGTAGCGAAGGTCCTAATCCGTTCTTCCCTTGCGATCCTTCAGCATCCCCATGCGGCAATGGGTCTTGTGGGACTCAGTTCCCAGAAGAACAGTGTTATGGGCAAATGTATGCCCACAAGACTTGTGATGATTGTATCGTCGAAATCGTCCAGTGTGCCCCTGAGTTCGCAACAGTAGGATCACCCTATCCTGTTGAGCTTTGGATCACTGCTAAGAAAGAGTGTGCCGACGTGGTCGTGTCTCAAACTCTGCCTTGTGATTCAGAGTTTATCAAGAGTGATCCTATAGCCACTCCTGATGAGAATAAACATCTACGCTGGTCATTCCCTCACATGGTAGCTGGGGAAACTCAGAAAATTACCGTTTGGGTAAAACCTATGAAAGAAGGCTGCTGCTTAACAGCTGCTACCGTCTGCGCTTGCCCTCAGCTATGTGCATACACTCGCTGCGGACAACCCGTTGTGTGTATCAAGAAGTGGGGACCAGAGACAGCTTGCCTCTATTGTCCTGTATCCTATTGCATCGAAGTCTGTAACTCAGGTTCTGCTACTGCCTATGATGTTGTAGTACAAGATGTCGTACCTGAAGGATTAACTCACTCTAGCGGGTTGAACTGCTTAACTTATCAACTTGGCACACTATGCCCAGGGGATAAAAAACAGTTTACAGTCGATTTCTGTGCAAATAAGAGAGGCTGTGTCACCAATACTGCAACAGTCAGTTTCTGTGGTGGACCTAAGTGTTCTGCTGAAGCTACCACACTGATCAATGAGCCTTGTGTGAAGGTTTCGAAGACAGGAGCCGATTGGGCTTATATCTGTAAGGTTGTAGACTACACAATCACTGTCACCAACCCAGGGGATCTCATCCTCCGCAATGTGATCGTTGATGATGTGTCTCCAATTGGTACTACAGTAGTTGAAGCTCCTGGAGCTGAAATTTGCTGTAACCGTGCCATCTGGTGTATCCCACAACTATGCCCAGGAGAAACTAAGACATTTACTGTTTCTCTTCGTTCGCAAGTTGCAGGATGCCTCACAAATAAGGTAACAGTCACAACTCACTCTGATTGTGGAGAGTGCACTTCTTGTGCTGAAGCCTCAACATGCTGGAAAGGAATTGCTGCGACCCATATGTGTATGGTCGATACAGTAGATCCTATCTGCATCGGAGATACAACAGTCTATCGTGTCTGTGTCACAAACCGTGGAACAGCTGATGACCATCATGTCAAACTCGTAATCAAGTTTACTGATGAATTGAAGCCTCAAAGCTTCAATGGACCTAGTGCAGGTCGCATCGTAGGCAATACTGTCGAGTTTGATGCAGTCGACGTATTGGGAGTCAAACAATCTGTAGAGTACAGTGTCACCGTCAAAGGGATCTCTCCTGGAGACGCTCGTGGTGAAGCAGTGCTCACATCAGAGATGTTAGCTAACCCAGTTACAGATGTGGAAAGCACCCACGTCTACTAAACGTTGATTTCGGTCAGCGATCTAAACCCCGCCCCTCTTTGAGGGGGGCGGGGTTTTTGTTTTTCAGACAGTATTGAAAGTTGTCATCTTTGTAGGTATTTGGTACTATCTCTTTATGCGTGTACGTGTAGGAATTGGTCAGGATAGCCATCGTTTTGTCGCGCCAGACTCCACGAAGCCGTGTCTCTTGGGAGGCCTTCTGTTTGATGAAGAATTAGGATTGAAGGCTAACTCGGATGGAGATGTCGTCTTACATGCTATTTGCAATGCTATTTCTTCTGTAACTGGTGTGATCATCCTAGGTAAGATTGCCGATGAGTTGCTCCAGAAGTCGGGTATTACAGACAGTAGTCTATATCTGAATGAGGCGCTTGCAACTCTGGGGAATCAAGAAATTTCACACGTTTCTATTTCTATCGAAGCAGATCGACCTAAAATCCTTCCTCATATTGAGAAAATGAGAACACATATTGCGCAACTCATGGGTTTGGAGTATTCTCAGGTCGGCATTACTGCTACGTCAGGTGAGCAGCTCACAGCTTGTGGCTGCGGAGAAGGGATTCAAGTGTTCGCGGCAGTCACAACAGTAGAATGGCCTTGTTGCGTAAATGGGCGTGGATAAGGTTTTTTCTTGTCCTTAGAAAATGGGCTCCATAAATTTTTTTTTACCGCACAAAAAATGGGATCAATCTGACCAATCAGACAGAGAAAAAGTATCGTATCTGCAACTGGCCAGAGTATAACAAAGCGTTGGTCAATCGGGTAAGCCTTACCGTCTGGTTTTCCAATGAATCTTTAGAGAAGTGGGGGTGCTGCACCTAGCCAAAGTCGAGGCAGACCTGGGGTGTACTCAGACGAGGCCATTCTTTGCGCCTGAATGATCAAAGCCGTCTACAAGCTTCCCTTCCGAGCATTACGAGATTTCATGCTTTCGATGATGGGTTTGCTTGGTCTCTGTCTTAAAGTGCCTTGCTACACTAGAATCTCCAGAAGAGGCTGAGAGCTAGCGCAAGAGATCAAGCGATAAAGCCCAGTAGAATAGCAGAGACTATTTCCATCTGAAAATCCTCGCAGTACAGATCATCCTATCTATCCTATCGTTTGGTATGGATACATCTTTTTACCTACTGCATGCACGAATGTGCCCAGGATCCTTTTTCTTTTTTGCATATCCCATGTAGATTCTCGAAACAGTGGAACATGGATTTTTTTTTTGAAATAAAATGCCGTTAGATTTATCTGTTCTTTAAATAGATGGAAAAGTAATCAGCGGTCTGAGGGTGCAGGTATATACGAGCGCAGCACACGAGATTTCCCTGCCTGAAGAGAGTTTTATGGCAGACGGGGCATCGATCTTAAACCAATTGCCTTACGAACTTATCAAGAAACTGAGTGAGTATTTGGATCGGAAAGCGACTATTGGTCTATGTCTTTGTTCAAAAAAAATTAGTAAGGCGCTTCAAGAAATAGAGCGCAGCAGGGTTGTATGCGACTTAGTCAAAATACAGAGCATGTACATTTCTTTTGGGCTTCCTGTTCCTCCATCTATCTTGATGTGCCTACAAAAACTCAACACACAAAACAGCCCATGGGGTAGCTCGGATTGGTTACGATGTCAAAGAATAGTTAGGAATACACTCAGTAATCTCTCACGTTATCATGTAAAAAAAGCATGGTTGGAAGTGCATCTATCATCTTTTTTGTTGCAACATCAGATCACATGTATTTGGATACGTGAGAACTCTATGAATGATCAGGAGTTAGCACAAACGATTCGTTACCTAATGGATGTGCGGCTAGTTGATCTCGTTTTACCTCTTCTCATGAGCATCGTGAGCGACGAAGTTGCGCAACCTCTCTTGTGCTCTTGGATACGAGCTTTATTATTACAAGAGTCGGTAGAAACAATTTTAATAAGAATAGATAACGCATTATGTCAACAATGGGCTCTACCTCTCGCATCTCATCAGTTTTTCAAGCTGAAATGGTACGAAACAGTACAACATATTGTGCTAGATCAGGATTCGTCTATGGGAATAGATCAAAAAATCTTGACCCAGGAAACCATTGAGGCAGCTCAAGCGATGGACCGACCTAAGATACGCTTGCAGTTTCTAGCTGCACAAGCAGAAAGCGTATTGGGATGGCGCGATCTCATGTATTTGGATGATAATAAGTTGTTGGAAGTATTGCACCATCTTACTGGAACGAATCAGTTCCATTTAGTCCCCCCTATTCTAATCCATATTATTAATGATGAGATATTGAAACAAGGATTGCATATCTGGATAAAAACTCTATTACTAACAGCTTCAGTAGAAGCTGTTCTGAAGAGAATAGACCATGCGTGGGGTCGCCAATTCTTTGCACATCCATCAGTACGTATTTTTTTTAAAAAAAAGTGCTATCAAGCTGTGGCGTACGTTTTATTAGATCAACATCGGTATGGGGAGATTGGTGAAAGTGCACTCGTTGAAGAAGCAACAGAGGAAGCTCTCTTGGTGGATCAAGCGGGTGATCTGCTACAACAGCTTGCGCTCGGGCTTGTAGAGCATAGTTTGGAGGCACTCGCCATTCTTGTCGTACCATGGATACAAAATACAGAAAAGCAGAATATGGCTATAGAATCTTGCGTCCGATCTGTGATCAATAAGAATCATTATGAATCCATTGCTACACTCTTACACGCCATCTCCCACTATCGATCGATATGCGAGAGATGTGGGGTCTCTCTGATCTCTGTTTTATGCAAAAACAAACAATATGAGGAAGCCTTAAAGGTGCTCGATAGCATCATGAGTATGGGAGGGGATCATTACCGTACGATCTTGCTTGAGGAGAGGTATATAACCATTATCCAACAACTACTTGCTGAAAAACAATTCTCCTCTGTGGAGTCTTTTCTAGAAAAATCGTCTGCTATCCCTGAAAAAAGCTGTATTACCGAGAAAGTAGCGATCTGCTTGAGTGAATGTTTAGCGGAAGACCAACAGTATCATAAGGCTATTTCTATCCTGGATCAGTATAGGATCTCCAATCCGATATGCATAAAGATCAAGATGGTGCGGACGCTAGTCCAAAATAAAGAATTTGCGCTCGCAACGCGCTTAGCATGCCAGCTTGATCATCAGGATTGTCAGATCATGCAAGCATATATTGACTCGCAGAAGCGGTTGAGTGAATCGACACATTACGACATCAGAGCTCGATAGAGCGTGTCATAGTGTGACCATGACATTTTTGGAAGAAAGAGCTTCGCTTGTGCATACCCATACGCAACCCAGTGGTCGCGATTCTGAAGAATCGCATGCATGTGCGCGGAAATGGGTTGGTGATCCCATAGAGGGTAGTCAGATCCTGTAATTTCAGGGATAGAAGAACAACGACGAGCCACTACAGGGGTACCTAAGGAAAAGGCTTCTAAGATGGGATAACCAAAACCCTCATAGGAGCTTGGCATCAGGAGTAGGGTTGCTTTTTGCAACCACCCCAGTACTTCTGCATGTGGTCGGGTACCTAGGTAATGCACCCTAGGATGCATGAAGGTGGGTTGCTCTTCCCCACCTAGTGCTACGATATGGTAGGCGCTCCACCGGGAATCTCGTAAAATTTCTTCTACTGTGGGTTGAAATGATTTATACCCTTCACGTCGACCTAAGTAGATGAAGTAGGGAAAAGAAGGGAAGACCTCCTCTACGCTACGTGGTGTGAATCCATGAGGAATCACAGAAATGGGTTGGGAAAGATGGGGCCATACATCTAACAAGTCAGCTTTTGCATGATGTGAGGGGGATAGGATATGCGTAGATTGTTCTAGAGTGGCTCGTTTTGCTCGGTGGGTGTAGGTATCTGTCGATCCTGTTCGTTCTGCAATCATATCATGGTAGGAAATGATAGAGGGGATGGAGGTAATGGGCTGTCCCACATAATAGCTCGCATGCCAAATACGGGGACGATACCACGTACATATTGCTGTAAGGTACAACCTTTCTTGCCACAAGGAGGTGCGATTCCATCGAAATCGTTTTCTATGAATGAGGCGAATATGTTGCAAATGGGTTGAAATGGCTCTCCATTCGATATTGTGATTGGAGGGGAGAAGGAGGGTAACAGAATAGGAGGATTGATCTAGTTGTAGCAATAGATCAGCCCAGCAACGGCTGATGCCTCCACTACGTTGTAATCCAAAAATGGCACCATCCAGCAACAAATCCACAGGTTAAACGAGCACGAGGTACGTAATTAAAGAGACCCCAAACGCTACGTATACGGGAGTGCGAGGGGTGTTCATAGCATACAGCTTATGTAGAATGTTCAGAACACAGAGAATGATTAATCCAGGACAAAGGATTTGTAAGACTGGAGACAACATATTCGCAATACTCATGAATCCTAAATTTGCTAAACAAGTTGCTACTGCCATAGGGATGAAGATAGCTAACCAACGCGGCATGCGGTTATTAGATAGATCGTGTTGTAAATAATTTGCAGAGATCACAGCAACGGGCACAGCTGTTGTCAGACAGACTAATGCAACGGATACACAGGCAACAAAGGCCCCATAGGGGCCAATTAGATGGACAGCAATGAGTCCTAAACGCGCAGCTTCATCGTGAGGAGGCAAAAGAGGTGTATAGTAAGAGGAGACAAAGGAAAGGGCAAAAAACATGAGGCTCATTAAGACTCCAGCAATCAAGGAGGCTCCCACCATTTTTTTGAAAAAAGAACGAGTGCCTTCTGGTGATGGATGGAGCTCCTCATTCTTAGATCGAAAGTAGCTGATGACTACTGGAGCAAAGATAAAGGATGCGATCAGATCGAGAGTGTTATACCCACCAAGTAATCCTTGCATAAAGTCATGTTTGGGTGTTGTGAACACATGAATAGGAGTTGGGTGGTGGATGAATCCTAGAGTGAGAATAACCGCCATGGAAATAAGCAGGATGGGAGCCAGAACTACACCAAAAATATCGACTAAGCGATTGGGGCGTGCAGCAAAAGCAAACACGATAAGACAACAAATCAGACTGAAAGGAAGGAGGTTTAAAGGCAGATAAGGGCTCAGGGTTGCATGGGCCAATGTAATCAAGCGTGGTAGGGCGCCTATGGGGCCTATAATGGCTTGAATAATGAAGACTAATAACAATCCCGGGATACGACCAATACGCCCAAAAAAACTAGGTATATCACCCAAGAACAACATAATGGAAATCAAACCCATCAGAGGCAATGACACCCCAGAAATAAGAAGCCCAAGCGTAGTAAATAGAGTATGATCACCTGCACGGCCGCCTAATATCAGAGGCCAAATAAGGTCCCCTCCTCCAAAAAACATGGAAAAAAGAGCTAATCCTCCTGCTATCACGCCTGTTTTATTTCGTTTCATGAGAGAGATAGTAGAGTAAGAAAAAGATGAAAAACAAGACAAATCGATGTAGGGTAGGGGATCAGCCCTACATCGTATAGAGTAAGATCCTCAGATTAGACGAGCGTAAGGTACCCAATCAAGGAGACGCCAAATGCTACGTATACAGGAGCTCGAGGGGTGTTCATTGCATACAACTTATGCAGAATATTGAGAACACAGAGGATAATCAATCCAGGGCACATAACCTGCAAGACAGGAGCGAGCATTTTTGCAATGCCCATGAATCCCAAATTCGCTAAGAAAGTAGCAATAGCCATAGGAATCAAGATAGCCAACCAACGTGACATACGGTTGTGCGATAGGTCTTTTTGTAGGTAATTGGCAGAAATCACGGCAATCGGCACGGCTGTGGTAAGGCAGACCAGTGCAACAGCGATACATGCTATAAAGGCTCCATATGGTCCAATCAGATGGACAGCAATGAGTCCTAGTCGCTCGGCTTCGCCATGAGGAGGCAATAGGTGTGTGTAGTAGGAAGAGACAAACGTGAGGGCAAAAAACATGACGCTCATTAAGCCACCTGCGATCAGTGAAGAGGTGAGCATTTTTTTGAATAAAGAGCGAGTGCCTTCTGGAGATGCATCGATTTCGCCATCTTTTGAACGGAAATAGCTAATCACTACTGGCGCAAAGATGAACGATGCGATGAGGTCTAGGGTATTATACCCGCCTAATAATCCTTGCATAAAGTCGTGTTTTGGTGTGGTAAGGACATGGATTGGGGCCGGGTGGTGGATGAATCCTAGAACTAAGATGACAGCCATCGAAACGAGTAAGATCGGGGCAAGCACCACGCCTAAAATATCAACTAGGCGATTGGGGCGCGCAGCAAAAGCAAATACGATCAGACAGCAAATCAGGCTAAAGGGGAGTAGTCCCATGGAAAGGTAAGGGCTTAAGGTCGCATGGGCCAACGTAATTAACCGAGGTAAGGAACCTAAGGGGCCTAGAATTGCTTGAATCATGAAAATCAATACAAATCCAGGCACACGGCCTAGGCGACCGAAAAAGCTAGCTGTATCGCCAAAGAATAACATGATGGAGATCAGGCCCATCAAGGGGAGTGAAACTCCAGAAATCAGAAATCCTAGTGTGGTAAAGAGGTTGTGATCTCCAGCTCGGCCACCAAGAATCAGGGGCCAAATCAGGTCTCCCGCTCCAAAAAACATGGAAAAAAGAGCTAAACCTGCAGCGATAACGCCTGTTTTATGTATTTTCATGAAGGAAATTGTAAAATAAAGAAATGATTAAATACAAGATAAATCAGTCCGGATAGAAAGCTAGATCACTACTACTCCTCTTCATATTTTCCTATATTACGAGATAGAATAGGGGCTGTCCGACCTTTCATTCCGTCACATATGCGTTTTTTTATCCTTTCTGGTTCCAGACATGAGTAAAAAGCAGACCATTAAAGGAATGAGGAATTGGAACAAAGAAAAGATATCGATATAAGAGGCAGCTTGTGAGAGCCGATCTTCATTCGCCTTATGAAAATCCAAAGAGTTAATAGACATCCCGTAGGTAGCGTCCTGATTTACGTAGGTGCTTGAGATAGGCCGTAGCCTCCTGAGTCGAGAAGCAGCCTTCTTCAGCGAAGATGCTGAGGAGCATACTCTCAACGGATACGGCCATTTTTTTTGCATCTCCGCATACAAACAAAGAGGCTTGTTTATGGTGAATCCAATCCCACAACTCAGATTTTTTTGCGTACATGCGATCTTGTACGTATATCTTACGATCACTTTCTCTAGAAAAAGCTAAATCAACCTCTAATACTCCTTGAGTTTGGTACGTTTCCCAGTCTTGCGAATAGTAATAATGGCCGGTACGAGTCTGTTCTCCAAAAAACAACCAATTTTTTGTTGGAATGTTCTGGAGAGTCCTCTCCTGCATAAATCCACGAAAGGGTGCAATGCCCGTACCAGGACCGATCATAATCATAGGAATATGTGGAGCTGGTGGGCGAAAATGACGTGTTGGATAGTGGACGATGCGTAATAGAGTTTCATTAGGCACGACGCGGTGGCAGAGAAAAGCAGAACAGACACCATATTCTAGGGGGTGCCCTTGGGGATTTCGATTCAGCGTGACAATCAGGTGTGCTTGTTGACCGACTCGGCCCATGGCTGAAGCTATCGAATAAAAGCGTGGCTTCATTGGCAATAAGTGGGAACAAAATGATTCAAGCGAAGTACAACAATCCAGATAATCCAGAGCATACGAACGTGGGCCGAAACGATCTTGTAAAGATTGAGAAACTTGAAAGAGATCATAGTCTCTTTCCAAAGAGAAGCGCTGCACCGCAGCTGTAGGAGACCATCGGGAATAGACAGCCTCTACGATCTCGGGAGGGTTTATTGGATAGACTGCTAAGTAATCACCCACCTCATATCGTAGAGGAGTTTCTTTTAAATCAAGCTCAAGATGAAATGCCTGTTTTTCGGCAGATAGGGGGGTGAGCCTCTCTCTATACGTACATGGAACATCCCACGAATCCCCCATTGGATCCTCGAACTACGCTGCCTTAATTTTGATATCGACTCCTGCAGGGACCGTCAAAGTCTTCAGGGCATCAATTGTTTTCCCTGTGGGATCGAGGATATCAATCATACGTTTGTGAGTACGAATTTCAAACTGTTCTCGAGACTTACGGTCAACGTGAGGAGATCGCAAAACGGTATAGATCTCGCGTCGTGTAGGTAGAGGAATAGGGCCTACCACGCGAGCTCCTGTGCGTTTGGCTGTTTCTACGATGTCTAGAGTCGAGCGATCGACCTGTCGTTGATCAAATCCTTTGAGGCGGATGCGAATCCGTTGTTTTTGTTTGCTCATGGTGATCCTATTTTTTTACAATTTCATCTTGAATTTTTTGAGGAACTCGAGAAAAGAAGGCAGGTTCCATTGTCGAAGTAGCTCGCCCTGAACTCATCGAACGCAGTTGGGTAGTATAACCAAACATTTCAGATAGCGGCACCTCGGCTGCAATTTTAACAGCTCCCTTGCCAGCTTCCTGTCCTAGAATCTTACCGCGTCGCTTATTGAGATCGCCGATTACATCACCCATCGCTTCCTCTGGGGTGGTAACGTCCACTTTCATAATAGGCTCTAAGATTACAGGCTTACCCTTACGAGCCGCATCTTTGATTGCCATAGAACCGCAGATTTTAAAGGCCATCTCGCTAGAGTCCACCTCGTGGTATGATCCGAAGACAATGAAAATCTTTGTATCCACCAAGGCATATCCACCTAAGACACCTGTAGTCAGCCCCTCTTCAATTCCCTTGATAACGGCTGGGACATACTCTTTAGGTATCGAACCCCCAACAATCTTACTGACAATCTCATTACCCTTGCCTGGCTCATTTGGTTCTATTTCCAAACATACGTGTGCATATTGACCACGTCCACCCGACTGTTTGACATATTTTGTTTCTGTCTTGCTTGGAGCAGTAATTGTTTCTTTGTAGGAAACTTGAGGTTTACCGACGTTAGCTTCCACTTTAAATTCTCTGACCATACGATCACGGAGAATATCGAGGTGCAGTTCTCCCATACCAGAAATAATGGTTTGCCCTGTCTCCTCGTTAGTTGAAATCCTGAAGGTAGGATCTTCTTCTGCCAAAGCAGATAATGCAAGAGCCAGTTTTTCGCGATCAGCTTTTGATTTAGGCTCGATTGCCATATCGATAACGGGTTCTGGAAACTCCATTTTTTCCAACAAAAATTCACCTGTCTCATCGCACAGAGTATCGCCTGTTGTCGTCGATTTTAATCCAATACAAGCAGCAATATCTCCGGCAAAAAACTCGTCACGATCTTCCCGGTTATTTGCGTGCATTTGCAAAAGACGAGAGATCCGCTCTTTTTTGTCTTTTGTGGTATTCACTAAGGTCATGCCCTTCTTGAGCGTTCCTGCATAAATACGCACGAATGTAAGACGTCCCACGTAGGGATCTGTCATGATTTTAAATGCTAAGGCAGCTAAAGGTGCATCATCAGAAGGTGGAATCTCAAATTGTTCGCCAGTATCAGTTCGTATACCTTTGACTACGCCTCGATCAATCGGAGAGGGCATCCAACTAACAATTGCATCAAGAAGTTGTTGCACCCCTTTGTTTTTAAACGCAGAACCACACAGGACAGGATTCATCTTGTTTGCAATGACACTTTTACGAATCGCTGCATGAATCTCTTCTTCTGTGATCGTATCAGGAGCCTCTAAAACCTTAGTCATGAAGGTATCATTCCCTTCATCCAGTGTCGCTAATTCTTCTAGAAGATGCATACGCATCTCTTGACACTTATCTTGTAAATCTTCAGGTATCGGAAGCTCATCCCACTTGGTCCCTAGGGACTCATCGTGAAAAACCAAAGCTTTCATTTTCACTAAATCAACCATGCCAGCGAATTCTGACTCTGCTCCAATTGGGCAATGTACTGGAATGGCATTCGCTCCTAATTTTTCACGCATCGATGCCACAGCTTCAAAAAAATCAGCCCCCATACGATCCATTTTATTCACGAATGCAATACGAGGTACCCCGTACTTGTCTGCTTGACGCCATACCGTTTCCGATTGTGGCTCCACACCCGACACCGCATCAAATACAGCAACAGCGCCGTCTAGAACTCGTAGAGAGCGCTCCACCTCAATAGTGAAGTCCACGTGACCTGGAGTGTCAATGATATTGATTCGAGAACCATTCCAGAAAACAGTAGTAGCAGCAGAAGTGATCGTGATACCACGTTCTTGTTCCTGCTCCATCCAGTCCATCGTAGCACATCCCTCATGGACTTCTCCAATACGGTGAGTCTTTCCCGCATAGTACAGTATTCTTTCTGTAGTAGTCGTTTTCCCCGCGTCAATGTGGGCCATGATTCCTACGTTGCGCACTAACTTCAGGTGGTCATCTTTTGGTCTGGGCATGATTCTCTCTCTTACTTCTTTCTCGTTCGTCTCTACCACTTGTAATGAGCAAAAGCCTTATTGGCTTCTGCCATGCGGTGCATATCCTCTTTCTTCTTGATGGTAGAACCTTGATTGTTAAAACAATCGACAAGTTCCATGAGCAACCCTTGTTCCATAGAACGGCCGGGTTTTGTTCGCGCATGAAGGATGATCCATCGCATCGCAATCGAAGTCCGACGATCTGCTGGAATCTCCACGGGAACTTGGTAAGTAGCTCCTCCAATACGACGAGACTTCACTTCTAGTGCGGGTTTTGCATTTTCCAAAGCTTGCTCAAAAGCGGCTACAGGATCCTCAAGGGAAACTTTTTTTCCTAATTCTGCCAATGCGCCATATACAATGCGTCGCGCAACAGCCTTCTTTCCATCGATCATCAATTTATTAATGAATTTGGCGAGAATAAGGCTTCCAAATAGAGCATCCGGCTCAATGGTTCGTTTTTCTGCTCGTCTTCTTCTTGACATAGGTTCTCCTGCCCTGCGTTATACATTCTCAGAAAAGCCCCTCGTACTGTTCATTCGCTTCTATAAAGCCAACATCCCTCATCATTCGCTACAGCGAATCAAGAGGGATATTCAGGATCAAGAGCGACTTGATCCTCTACTACTTAGGCTTCTTCGCCCCGTACAAGGAACGTCCCTGTTTTCGATCTTTTACTGCCGCACAATCCAATGCTCCCCGGACAATGTGATAACGAACCCCAGGCAAGTCTTTCACTCGCCCGCCGCGCACTAAAACGATGCTGTGCTCCTGTAGGTTGTGACCTTCTCCGCCGATATAGGCGATGATTTCTTGTCCGTTCGAAAGCTTGACCCAAGCTACCTTCCTCAACGCCGAGTTGGGTTTTTTAGGAGTCTTTGTCTTTACTTGGAGACACACTCCTCGTCGTTGCGGACAACTCACTAAAGCAGGAGATTTCTTTCTTCTTACTTTAGATTCGCGCCCTTTACGGATGAGCTGATTGATTGTAGGCATATTGTCTTCCCTAAACTAAATTCTCAGGCAGTGAGCATAATAAAAGTATCGATTCTTGACAATCTGCATTTTTTTGGTTGCCTACGTGATAGGTGTAACTTTCTTTTATAATCAAGAAGGCATGCGATTTGCACCCTATATCCTCGGACTGCGATAGGTCTAGTCAACGATCCTTATCTAGGTGTAGATGTTGCGAAATTGCAAGGATTCATGAATCCTTGAGCTAGAAATAGGTGTTCAGGCTGAGTGTGGGGCATGTTTCGGTAATCCAGGTTCCTAGGTATTCCTGAAATATTGGCCAATTTAGCGGGTACCACCTAGCCTGCTTTTGAAGACCTATAAATTCTTTGTAGACAACATCTGGGGTTATTTTGATTATTTTTAATAAAATTTCTTGAAGATAGAGGTGGCGTGTAGCAAGGAATGAGTCTTCTATTGCCGAAATATAGATGGAGTTGACTATTTTTTTTAGCCCATTCATTTGCGTGTTCCGATCGGGAGTTGTTTCCAAAATATCAATAGCCTTTGTTGCCAGTTCCAGGTCAATGAGAGTATAGGAAGAAAGCAGAGGAGATACGTGTGCATGAACCCATGAAGTGATGGTCTTCAAGAGAAAAGGGTCTATCTGACCAGAAGAAACAAAGTTTGAATATTCACGTAAAACACAATCCGTGGTTACTTCCGGGTTTTCTTGGAATAATTTTGTTAGGATTGCCGAGATAGAGATAATTTGCGCGGTCATCAGAGGTGCTGTCAAGGCGAACTTGAGAATAGACGCGACTATCTCTGCGAGCATCAAGCTATTCTGGTTCTTATCCAGAATAGCTTGAGCGAAATACAAGGCGCAAGGTGCTGCAAGTAGACAGTTTGGTGAAGAGATGATCGCGCGAATGGCTTGTATATAGAGAGAATCTTGATCGGGAATAGTTACAAGATTTTCTGCAACAAGCGCACGAGATGGAGGAGAAGGATTTGAGAAGCTCCCCAGCTCTATTGTCTCTTGTAAAAGCCACGGAATGTTGTTAGCGAGGATTGCTAGATCTTGATTTCGATTCTTCGCAAGTAATGTGCAAAGTAGATTTTCGAGCCAATGAAATCGATCATCGAGAACTGGAATAGACTGAATAAGCGGGACGAGAAGGGTCACTGGGCTAGTGGCTATGGGCTCGATTTTGTTTTGAATCGCTCCATCTAAAAAACGTTCTAGATGTGCGAGTAGGGTGGCGGGTGCAATAGTCTTATTGTCTAATGATGGACTCTGATTCAGGACGCTAATCACAATGTTCGAGTCATTAAGGTCATGCTTCTGGTTGAGTGGGAAGTCTAATTTTAAGGGGAGAGGAAAATAACGCGGCAGAAACAAGAAACATAGGTTTCGCAATTTTAGAAAACTGCAGTCCAACTCCATATAAAGAGGTTCTGGATGGAATTTCGAGATGAAAATCGGTATGGCGAATGATTGGGTTTTCAGAGCTAAGTCAGCTGGCAGACCTTTGTCGCATTGTGTGATGTGCCATGTGGTCTTCGTGTGAGTTGGAAGTGAGTTGAGATATCTTTGGACGTGATCTCGATTCGTTGTTGATGTCTGTGCAAAACAGGCCAGGTCTCTTGGCTCGAGATAGGATAAAATGCGTGAGATAACAGTCATGACAAAAATCCGTGCCGAAAAATATTAGCATTAGGGGGCGTTTTTGGATATATATTCCTGCTCTAGAATCTACACGTATTTGTGAGCTACAGCAGTTCCGCTTCTATCAAAACAAGAGTGGTGATAGACTCATGGAAAACTGATTGTGTTATGAAAAAAATTAGCGTCATTACCATTACATATAATGCAGAATTGTATGTTGAGGAAACGTTACGTTCCATTGCGAATCAAACTTATAAGGATTTTGAGCACATTGTTTGGGATGGGGGCAGTCGAGACGCTACCTTAGATAAGATAAGACTCTTTCCTCATGTTCAGCTTCATCAGGGCAAGGATTCAGGGATTTCGGATGCTATGAATCAAGGTGCGGCACGAGCTAGTGGAGAATATTTACTATTTCTGCATGCGGATGATCTTCTTGCAACCACGACATCCTTAGAGGAATTGGCTTCCTATCTTGATCAGACTCCCAAACCAGTGTGGATTTATGGGCGTGCTAATTTGATTGATGCGGAGGGGAGAGTTACTCGCGTAACCCCAAACGAGCCTTATTCTGCCACACGTTTACGCCGATACAACTTTTTTACCCACCCCTCCACTCTTGTGGAGCGGTCTTTGTTTGCACAAGTTGGTGGATTTCAGACGCGCTGGAAATATTGTATGGACTATGATTTATGGTTGCGATTGGCCTTACATGCGGAACCTCTTGAGATTCCTGTAATTCTTTCTTGCTTTCGAGAACATGGGGGGTCTACGTCTACAGCATATCCGCTGGCTGTTACAGATGAAGCGTACCAGATTCGCAATCAATATGTCACAACATGGTGGGAGCGGTGGCGTTCCTATCGTACATGGAAAAAACGTCGATGTTCCCTTTCTTAGAAGGTCCTCGTGTGTATTGGATCTATACACATAAAAATCAAAAGAACCGATTTCGCAATGGACTTAAGGCAAATACAGAGATTAGTTATTGGATTGGCAAGGCTCTTCAAGAGGCCTTTCCTCGCGTAACGATCTTGCGCCAGAAAGATGAACGCCCCTATAGACTTGCCTGTATTCGTTCTAAAGATGTTGTCATTGGACACTTTGGCGAGACCTGGTGGAAGGCGAGTCAGAAAACCAAAAAGATGATCACATTTGCTCCTTGGTCTGGTGATCCTGATCGATCTCAATCTGACAAGCCTAACTGTATTTCCTGGCATGACGAGACCCGTTTTTACGATCGTGCGAAAGCGATTGTTCTTTTAACGTCCGAATTTAATCAAAAAAAATATTTGGAAAATCCCCAGGATCGATGGGCCTCGTATTTTCGAACATTGGGGAGTAAGGGTGTCTCAGTACGCGTGGTCCATCAACCTATGGATTTTTCTCTTTTTCCTAGAGTGAAATATCAATATGGTGTGCACGGATGTCTCTATATTGGCAATGACCATCACATGAAGGGCGTCTCAGATGCTAAGGAATTGGCACATCAAGCAGGTGTTCCTCTGCACTTGTTTGGTATAGAAGGCCGTTCGTTGCATCACCTAGATGTGCACTCTGTAAGTCAGCTGCCGGGTTATGCTGATTTTTTTCTCCAACCTGGCAGGTGGGAGGCTCAGTGTGTTTCCATTTTGGAGTCTGCGGCTCGTGGTTTTATTCCTCTTGTCACCCCCGAAACAGGATATCCTTACGAGCATCCTTACTTATTGCGATGGGGGGACATGCAATATAATCTACAACAATTAAGGGGCGCCCTCTCCTTGACGCCACAAGAAAGGAGGGTTTTGGCTGATAAATTATATTTTCAATTCATTCAAGATGAAAATCATAATGACTGGCAAAAGCTCACTTCTGTGATAATAAATGAAGTACATAAAATATATTGTTCGTGAGCTATTCCGCTGGGTCGTGTCGATTTGATCTAATTCTTTTCTCGAAATAGTAGGCAAGGAAACAGGGTATGATTTTTTTAATGTGGAAGATTAATAATCTATTTGTTAAGATTACAATCCATTATGGGATGCTTTCCTGGAATTAAGGGCTTATGCTCTATTGCCTCTGATCAAGTGGAGGATCAAGCCCGTCAATACCGCGATGCGAGAACGACTGCGATTGGTTTGATCGTGACCGCTATTCTGCTATGCGTTGGTGCGTTATGTTTATTGGGGTTAGGTTGTTCGCCTGGCATGATGCTAACAGGTATTAATTTTGTTCCGTATCTTCTGGGTATTGTAGTGATGGGTGTCAGCATAGGCGTGGCGAGCATGTCGTTACTGTTTGCCATGAAGGCTGCTTGCCACAAAGCTCGCCTTTCTTATTGTACTGGATAATTTTTTTTTCTCTTATAGCCTTAGTTGGATCGATGTGATTTTCTGCTATTTTTGCCACTGTGATCGCTAAAGTTTTTTCTATACTCCTCCGATAGATTCTATAGGTTATACGGAGGTTGCTTATGGTGCGTGGATGGATGGTCGTTCTATTTCTCTTCTCCATACTCCATGGCTCTTCCCCTACGCTTTCTCCTGGTCAAGTACGTGATATGATGAATCAGCTGTTTGCCTATCATGTAGAATACAAACAGATGAATGAAACTGTAGCTATTCGATCTCTTGAGATGTATCTTTCTCAATTTGATGCGAATAAGCATTATTTTCTCGCACAAGAAATTCAAGGCTATTTACACCCTACAGCGTCGCTCATCACGACGATACGGAAAGATTATGACAATGATTGTTTTGCTACCTATCATGAATTGGACCAACTGATTATATCCTCAATCCATAGAGCCAGAAGCTGGCGTCAGGAATGGACTCGTTCACCCGAAGCTTGGGTACGCGAAGCCACTCAAATCACGCATCGATTAGATATCGAAATGGATTACCCCTCCCATATAGCGCAACTACAAGAACGGTATCGCCGATTTTGTTTAGCACACCTTCGGATGCTCACTCAGGATGTAGACCCAGATAGAATCCTTGCCCTGGCTCCTCGTTTGGTACAGTTACAAGAGCGACAGCTTGCAGAACACGAAAATGGCTATCTTGGGTTAACAGGACTCGGTCAAACAAGCTCGTACCAAGAGCAACAACATGCCTTTACTTTGCGTATTTTGAAAGCTTTAGCACATAGTTTGGATGCGCATACAGCCTATTTTAGTCCCGAAGAAGCCTTAGCTATGAAGGTGCAACTGGAAAAGGGAATGTGTGGGATTGGGGTGGTGTTGCGGGAAGGGGCTGAAGGAATTGTCATCCATGAAATGGTGCAAGGGGGGCCTGCTGCTCTTTCGGGTGAATTAGAGCCAGGGGATCGCATCATAGCCATTGATGGACAAGCAGTTCAAGATTACCCTTTTCGCAAAATTCTCGATATTATGAAGGGAAAAGAAGGGGCTCCCATCCAACTGGGGGTTTTTAAGAAAAAAGAGCAGGCAACCAAAACGGTTCGACTGGTTCGATCGCGTATAGCCATTTCGGAGCAACGAGTCGACTATGATACGGTCCCATTTGCGGATGGAATGATTGGTGTGATCAAAGTGCCCTCGTTTTATGAAGGATCTCGAGGGGTTAGTACAGAAGAGGATGTAAAAAAAGCGATTGAAGAATTAGAAGTAGCAGGTCCACTGTATGGCATTATTCTCGATATGAGAGATAACAGTGGGGGGTTTCTTTCCCAGGCGGTCAAGGTTTCTGGCCTATTTATTTCTAATGGTGTTGTGGTGGTATCCAAATACTCAGATGGGACCATGAAGTACTATCGCTCTATGGATGGGAAACGGATTTTTGACAGACCCCTTGTCGTGCTGGTCTCCAAGGGATCTGCATCAGCTACAGAAATCGTGGCACAAGCTCTGCAGGATTATGGGGTAGCTGTTGTAGTTGGGGATGAAAAAACCTATGGGAAGGGGACCATTCAGCATCAAACAGTTACAGATGCAGAGTCCTCATCATTTTTTAAAGTCACTGTAGGTCGATACTATACTGTGTCTGGTAGGTCTACTCAGGTTACCGGAGTAAAATCCGATATCGTAGTGCCGACCGCTTTGCATAGACTGCCTATTGGGGAGGGGATACTGGAGTATGCACTGGATCCCGATGCAATTCCTGCTTCATATGAAGACCCTTTATCCGATGTAGATCCTTTTGCAAAAAAATGGTTTCATAAAAATTACTTGCCCCATCTCCAAAAAAGGGAAATGCAGTGGGTGGAATACCTACCTACCCTTAAAGAGAATAGTGAGTATCGGCTGCGAAAAAATCAGAATTTTCAGGTGTTTCTATCTGAATTAGAATCTACTTCTGTGGTCAAAAGTGGATATGGGCAGAATGATCTCCAGCTTGAAGAGTCGGTAGAAATTCTTAAAGACATGATTTTTTTGTCTCGGTAGCGAAAAAAACGCAAACCCACGGGAAGAGACACTGTTATTGTGCTGGACAAAGCTGCTTGGCATACAACAAAACGTCTGAAACGATTTCGCAACATCAGCTTGCTCCATCTCCCTCCAGTTTCTCCAGAACTGAATCCGACCGAGCAGGTGTGGCAAGTGCTGCGAGATGCGTACTTGGCGAATCGTTGTTATGAGAATGATGATGCTATTGTGTTTGCTTGTTGCGATGCATGGAATGCGTTCGTTGACATTCCAACTAGAGTCAGAAATCTCTCCTCAGAGAGTGTAAATCAAACTGTGTAAACTCATTTGTCCCATCCTATTTAGCCAGCC
>CAYLUD010000009.1:0-34288 GCA_964386785.1 uncultured bacterium
AGGACACATTCAAAAAGAATTACTTGTCAATAAATTTTTCTTGCAATCGCCCTGCTATAGGGGGGATGTATCATGGACCCTTATATTGCTATCGTGGTACATAGTTCGTTACGGTTTTCATTGCGCGCATTTCGTTTTTTCCAGGTCGTCAAGCGTCTCTTCTCTTGGGTAAGCCAACCGCAGATTGAGGCGTAGGGGCGGGAGGTGGATTCAACAGCGATGGATCTAGAGTAGCGAACTCATGGACTAGCTTCCTTAATGCCTTTTTTTTCTGTTCATTACTACCACACGACGTGTTGGCATGTGGCAGCGATGGGGGGTGGGTGGGATCGATTTTTGCCATAAGATGACCTCAATTGATACTAGACACATATACCATCATAGCGCATTAAAAATAGTTCATAACTTAAAATTAATAATTTATTAACGATAGTACTATATGTTTTTTTTATTAAAAAGGTAAAATAGTAGATTCAACAGTAACTAATCCTCACGTATAAAGTGAACATAGTGAATATACAACAACCTATCACAACGAATTCTTTTTGTTCACCGGGTATTGTAGTCGGTCTCTGTACCACTACACTATTTTCAGTAGCTACTCTTGCAATGGGGATTTTAGCTGTACTTGCTATTGTACCTATTCCCTCTAGCATGGGGATTGCATCATTATCGCTTTCTGGTTGTGGTTGGATGGTGACGATCGGAATCGTTTGCTTGAGAATACACATGCAGTCCAAAAAGAATGATATTCCGAGTAGACAGGAGTATGTAGATCCTATTCCGTTATCTCTACGCCCCACCATCGAGCTTAGAAACCCCGTTCCAGTTGATGATATTGATGCATGCGACCAGTCCGTAACACAGCCCGATGAGGATGTAGATCCTATTCCGTTATCTCTACGCCTCATCATCGAGCTTAGAGACCTCATTCCGGTTGATGATATCGATGCATGCGACCAGTCCGTAACACAGCCCAATATGGCAAAAGACGGGATTCTACAACAGCAAGTGCGTGCTATAGTAAATAGACTCCGAGCGTTATCGAATGGTTTAGTGCCTATACAAGTTGTGGTCGATCGTGCAAATTGCACATTTCGTATATATCAAAATGGGAAATTGCTAGAATCTTGGTTGATTTTTCCAGTGGAAGCACATCAAGAGAAAGTGCCGATGCGGGAAGAGCGCATTCCAGTGTCTTCAATTAGGTATGCAGTAGGTTCCGTACGTGGCGTTCAAGATGTAGGGAGCTCCCTTCTTGTTCGCACAGACTCAAAGGATACAGAGCCATGGATCACGGGCATGATCCAACCTAATAGCCTGAGGGTGCTACATGGTCTTCCTAGATATCCACCCAGCAGAGATTCTGTTGCAGATATGCGTATCTGTCTGTCTGGGTTTAGAAAAAGTCGGGTGGTATTGCCTCCTATTCTTAGGATTATTGGCCCTTTATCTATACCTAAACCAGAGAACCGCCACCAGGACTCGATTCGGAGGGACCCCCTTCAACAAGTTGATTCTAATCTAAGAGTAACGAGAGCTGTATGTCCTCTCGATCCTTCCGAAAAAACTGAGCAATTCATGATTGAGCCACACACTAATCCTCAATCAAAAGATATGGATGTAGAGCATGAAGTGCAAGCCCCAAACCTGGAGCTTATGGCATTGCAAAAATGTGTCAAGATGGTGTCGGATTATTTTAGAATCTTTACCGCGCATGTACTTCAAGAAGATTTAGTAGAATGGAAGGAGATTATCGGTCTCATTACGGAAGAGATAGCAGCTACCTTCATGAAGCAACTTGAGCTTGCATTCAAAAGCATGAAGCAATACTCCTTGCAAGATTGGGTGAAGGGACAAGGATGGCCCGACGAGAATCAGCAACAGGCTCATGATGCAATCATTCAAGTATGTAATATGCACACCGTAGATCCAACATGCACGATCCAGATGCCGAAGGATGCACAAAGGCGATTGGCTTACTTACATGCTTATCAGGCCAACACGCCGTTAGATTTGGATGGACATTGTCAGATAGTCCCTATAGAGCTTGAGAACCTATTACGAGAGATCGGTTCTAAATTGAGCCCTCAGAACAGAACAATATCTGCATTTTGGGAGGCTATCGGTCCTCTCCTGCAACAGGAAGAATCTAGCCAGGATATGCAAACAGTGCGAGATCGCTATGTAGAGATTCAGCAACAGAGTATGTGTCGCCATAATCACTCTTTAGTGAGAGGAGTGGTGTGGTTCTTGGAAATGATCCTGGAATCACTGATACGACCTCCCAAGAAAAAGACATGGGATGTGCCTAATACGTTGCTTATGTCTTCTTCCTTTGCATGGGATGCAATCGTGCCGATAGAGGAATCGAGTGAGAAAACGCAGGATAGGCATATCTTGTATCGCCAAAAAAAAATGTATAACGTATTGGCTTTGCAGACGAAAGGTAGGCTCGCATTTCCCCATCACTGCCTGGTAAGGATGGATCCAAAGCAGGCAGAGCTATTTTCTGGATTGTCCACCAAAGTCATACCAATACAGTTGCAAGAGGCATGGAATACATTGGCAAATGATTCTCATCATACTCTTTGCTTCGTTCCTTGTGCACGTTTTGTGACAATGGATACAAGAAAAATAAGTAATATATTGATAGGGTTGCCTTTGACGTACTACCTAGGGGCATCTTCTAGCGCCTTATTGAATCTATTCGGCAAGACGGAAGATATCATGGCAAAGCTGTTGGAGAAGGCTAATAGCATTTTTTTAGATAAATTCTGGAGTATCCACGATGAAGTACAACGGTTGTATCAAGAAGGTAAGATCCAAGAGAATGAGTATACACAACGCATCAAAAATGCGACGACAGAATATTGGCAAATGTATGAGAAGCTTAAACTACGATTGGATCTGATTCGCCAGGAGGAAACAAAGATCAATGAGGACTTGCGCACAACACAGATCCAGTCGTTCTTGAAACTGGTGGGTCGATGTCACCAGCAAATGATCCGCTTTTTCGATCAACACTTGTGGAGTCCTACTCCTTGTCATCGAGATGGTAAGGTTTTACAAAAACTATACGTAACACGCATACGACCTAAGTTAAAAATAATTAGCACATTCCATGATAAGGCCAATCTTACTACGTATTGTCAGCATTTAGCAGAGCTTATGGAAGAGTGTTATCAAGATTATCAACAGCAGCTCAAAACATCTCCCAGTAATGTCAAGAAATAGAAATAGATTGGATCTACGTCCATATGATATAGGAGATTTATGGTTGGATGGATCGAAGCAGCATACCGTTACCTCGAGTACTTAGCCTACGTGCGACAGTTCTCTCCACACACGTTAAGAAACTATACCATCGATTTAAACTCACTCAAAACATTTCTTGAAGAGAGGCTAGGGTTGGAAGAAAGGGGGGCGAAGATTCATCTCCATTTACCCTTCGAAGAACGAAACCTAGAGTTGGATGCTCCGCTGACATTTGCGTTATTGAATAAAGCATGCTTACGTGAATACATTCTCATGTTGAGAGATCAAGAATCGCAGAAAAGGACCATCGTACGTCGTCTTTCTGCCTTGCGTTCTTTTTTTAAATACTGTCTCAGTCAAGATTGGATTGACACCCACCCTATGGCGGGTATAGATGGACCGAAATTAGAAAAGAGAATCCCGATCTCTCTGTCGTATGGACAGATTCAACATCTTTTCGATCAACCGAACCAACAAGAATATCTCGGATTTCGAGATCGATGCATTATGGAGCTATTCTATAGCTCCGGTTTGCGCGTGAGTGAACTGGTTGGGTTAAATCGAGACGATGTCGACCTTGCACAGAGAATGCTTCATATTCGAGGGAAAGGCAAAAAGGCTCGCCTTGTGCCGATGACACCTCATGCAGCTCAATGGATTGAGGCCTACCTTGCCCATCCAGAAAGACATCATGATGGAGAAGGTCACGCAGCAGAAAAAGATGGAGAAGCCATTTTTCTTAATCGCCATGGCACTAGGCTGTCGACACGCTCTGTTGATCGTAAATTTTACAAATATCTTGTTTCTAGTGGGCTATCTGGTGAGATTACTCCCCATACGATTCGCCATACAATTGCCACTCATTGGTTAGAAAATGGGATGGATCTGAAAAGTATCCAGTTATTATTAGGTCATAGTTCTCTTGCGACGACTACCATCTATACCCAGGTTTCTACCAAACTGAAACAAGAAGCCTATGATCGAGCTCACCCACGAGCTTGATTTCCCAAGAAGGTCTATGGTAGACTGCTCTCTCTATGAGCATCATTCTAGATAAAATTTCTCACCACTTTGGCACAAAAAAACTCTTTGATGACGTCACTGCCACGTTTTCTCCTAAACGCCGTTATGGATTGACTGGACCCAACGGGGCAGGTAAATCAACGCTGCTGAAGATTATTATGGGTCTCATTCAACCCACGACGGGGACAGTTTCTCTTCCCAAACGCGTAGGCATTTTAAAGCAAAATATTGAAGATTTTCGCGACTGTCTCGTTCTTCATGTGGCGATGATGGGGAATCAGCGTTTATGGAAAGCATTACAAGAGCGTGAGTCTCTTTATGAAGGGGAGATGACAGATGCGGTGGGTATTCGATTAGGGGAATTGGAAGAGGTCATTGCAGAGGAAGATGGGTACAGTGCGGAATCCAGTGCGGAAGAACTATTAGTCGGTGCCGGTGTAGCCCTCACCCATCACCAGCGCAAAATGGGAGAAATTCCGCTGGATTTACAATTTAGAGCCTTACTCTGCCAAGCTCTCTTTGGAGAACCAGAAGCTCTCCTCTTGGATGAACCTACGAACCACCTAGACCTGAGCTCTATTCGCTGGCTAGAAGGCGTTTTGCATGGCTACCAAGGGACCTTGATAGTAGTCAGTCACGATCGTCATTTCTTGAATTCTGTAACAACCCATATTGCAGATATCGATTATGATACCATCATCGTATATCCAGGCAACTACGACGAGATGGTAGAGATGAAGACAATGGCACGCGATCGAGAACTGGCCGATATTAAGTCGAAAGAGAAAAAAATTTCGCAACTCAAAGAGTTCGTTGCAAAATTTGGGGCGGGTACGCGAGCCAGTCAGGTACAGTCGCGTCAACGCGAAATGGCAAAACTACAACCGCAAGAAATCAAAAAATCTAATATACAGCGCCCCTATATCCGCTTTCCCGCTCCCACTGTACAACCTGGCCAGCTGATTATTAAGGCTACGGATCTATGCAAATCCTACCAACACCCCGTTATCTCTAATTTGACGTTAGAAATCCATCGTGGGGATAAGATTGGGGTCATTGGAAATAATGGATTAGGAAAGACGACATTGATGCATCTATTAACTAAACATCTGAACCCTGATCGAGGGCTCGTCGAGTATGGCCATCAAGTTCGGTTGAGTTATTTTCCACAAAATCACTCCGAATTGATTGATAAGAAAGATACAAAAAATGCCTTTGAGTGGTTGCGTGCTCGTAAAGCAGGCCTGTATGATCAGGATATCCGTTCTGTTTTAGGGAAGCTATTGTTTGGTGGGGAGGATGCGTTCAAATCGGTTGCCACTCTTTCAGGGGGGGAGACAGCTCGCTTGATTCTAGCAGGTATGATGTTGGAAGAACATAATGTTCTGATCCTCGATGAACCAACAAATCATCTTGACCTTGAGGCCGTTTCGGCCTTGGCATGGGGATTACATGAGTATCCAGGTACCGTGATGGTAGTCAGCCATGATCGAGATCTACTCGAGCAGTGTGCCACAAAGATTCTTGCTTTTACAGATAAGGGGATTGTCTTCTTTGATGGGCCATTACAAGAGTATTTCCAGACTCTCCATGAGTAAAGAGAAGATCATCGTACATCTTCGCTCCGTACTAGACTTGCTGGGCGCTACGGCGCCTGAATTTCTACGTACTCCCGATAGGTTAGCTGATCTCTACCTCTCTTGGTTTGCTCAGGAAGATAGACCTAGATGGCCGTCGGGGATCCACGCCATGGAAGCATCGGATTGGACCGGGCAAGAAGTGAGCATGCAGGCCATTCCATTTTGTACGCTATGTCCTCACCATCTCACGCCTACATGGGGTACAGTCGATATTCGATATCGAGTGGTATCGCATATCATGGGAGTCTCTCATCTACCCGAACTGGTCTCGTATTGTGCGCATCGACCTCAACTTCAGGAGCAGCTCTGTCATGAGTTGGTAGCAGTCCTACGCCTACTGCTCAAGACCCCGCATGTCTATGTTGCAGTAACTGCAGAGCATGGATGTGCCCTCGTGCAACAGCAACACCATGGCCCCTTAATCGTATCTAAAGGGGAAGGAGACTATGATGCAACGCACTGCAGTTGTCGTTAGTGCATGTTATTTTGGTTTGGAGAGCAGTCGTAGTAAGTAATCACGGTTGGCCCACAAGTATTCCACAGCAGAAAAAATGGCATACGTAGCAGCAATCGACACCGTCACAATGGATACTAAACTGAGAGTCTTTTCAGAAATCATCTGGAGTGTGTAGGGAATCATCATGACGACAATCAGAATAGAACTCGTAGCCTGTAGGATCGCTTTGATTTTTCCTGTCGCACGAGCAGCAAGCGCAAACCCTCTCAAGGCACAGATTGTACGCAAGGTGCTAATTACAGAGTCGCGGTACAGAAAGATAAATACCAAAAGAAGAGGAAGATTTACAGGAGGACGAGTAAAGGTGAGAAAGACCGAAATACGATAAATACTATCTGCCATAGGATCGAGTAGCTTGCCTAAGTCGGTCACTTGATGGAGCCGTCTTGCAAAATACCCATCGAATGCATCGGAAAGCTCAGAGAGGCATAGAATCAGCAGCAAAAAATAGGGAAGCCATACGATCGGAACCCCCAACCAATCATGCCCTAAATACAAGAGCATGAAAATGGGACTAATAAATACGCGAAAGAAAGTTAAATAATTTGCTATCCCCAAAAGAAGGCCTCACTGGCTGACATGGTAATCACCATAGTGGACAAAAGAAAATAGATCAATGGTCTAACCTAGGGAAGGGAATCACCTTAAGGTCCTCTGCAGCCTCAACGTGAGGAAAGACCTCTGTTGCCTCAGCAACAAAGGGAGCTGTCTTCAAGTAACGAGCTGAAAAATGAGTAAGTACGAGTTGGTGAGCTCCTGCTTGTTTTGCTATGGCTGCTGCCTGTTTGGCTGTTAGGTGATCGTGACTTTTAGCCAGCTCACGGTGTTCTTCTAAGTAGGTGCTTTCGCAGAGAAGCAGTCGGGCATTTCTAGAAATTTCGACAGCCGCTACACAAGGAGCTGTATCGCTGACTATCGCAATAGTTTCTCCTTTTTGGATCCAACTCACCTCGTCGAGCTGGATTCTACGACCTCCTACATCGAGAAAGCCTTCTTGCTCCAATTGACGTACATCGCGCCCTTGAATTCCAGCAGCCTGAAGTTTCTCTCGGTCAAATTTGCGTCGATCGGGTTCTGTAAGCCTCCATGCAATATTATCCACACCATGAGAAAGGAAGGCTGCTTCAATTCGAAAATGAGCATCCTCACATACTAGACCAGCACGGGCAATAGGGTGCTCCACAACGTCGATGGTTTCATGATAGATCGTTCCGTAACGCAATCTGTCAAAATATTTTTTTCCACTTGCTGGATAGTAACAGTGGATAGGGTGGGTGACCTTGTCGAGATTTAATCGCATCAGCATCGAGCCCAATCCTAAGCAGTGGTCCCCATGAAAATGACTAACAAAAATTCTTGTGACACATGTAGGGGCAATATTAGCAAAAATAAACTGTCTTTGAGTTCCTTCCCCTGGATCAAATAGAAGCCCTTCTTCTTGCCATCGCAGGAGATAGGCACCATGGTTGCGTTTCCTTGTAGGTTGTTGACTGGAAGACCCTAAGATGACTAACTCACGCAATGTCATGGCCCAAAGAGGATACCCCACTTAGGGTCGAGAGTCAAGAAGAGGATTGGAGCTATTCCCAGTACTCTCGCATGCAAGGCTTCTTATCGTACATCCTCTATCTGAGTCGATCCTCTTCCTTTAAGATACCTAGGTCGCCTGCTACCTGCTGTTCTTCCTGCAGAGTGAGATGGTTTCGCATACAGGTAATCCCCAGTATTTCACTATGATACTGTATGGGGGTGGCATGGTGGTGGGCTCGTAAGGCGCGTAGTGTGCCTGGCCACCCATTCCATAGGGCTGCCATTTGGTACAGATGCCATAGCTTTTGTTCATCGATAGGATCCTCTTGGACCTCTGCACTATGTGTACGTTCCTGTAGCGGTCGTATCCTCTCAGGTAAAGAGGGCTTATCTGTAGCACGACACATCTGTAGCCTATAATATCGATCCTGTTCTTCCAACGGGATACGCTCATTACGAATATCATCGTAATCAACAAAGACATACGTTACGGTATCTCCACGTTGTTGACGTAGAACATAGTCCCAGATCTTGCATGCTGGGTCATGAATCAAACTATCCTTGGGTGATTTGAAGACCCATCCCTTTTCGTACTGATAGCGGGCGTTGTTTGATACGGCATACCAACTCATTTGGTCTTTCCACCAGCGCTTGGCTTCTGATGAAATGGTCTTACCTAAGGATTGCTGAATACGATCAATTTGATCAGGAAAGGAAGTATCCTTCCATTGGGTAAAGGTCCACGCCTGTCTCGGTTCATAGGGTTTATCATAAGGGACGGACATCCTGTTTGCCTGCTGCTGCTGCTGTTGCTGCTGCTGCTGCTGCTGTTGCTGCTGCTGCTGCTGCTGTTGCTGCTGCTGTTGGGCATTTCCTAAGCTGGATCTTGGCGCAATGGTTACTAGGGCTCCTTCGCTTTCTAGCTTCTGTACCTGCTTGATGCAGTTGTCCAGAACAGCTCGATGTTGCTTAGATAGGGACCCTGGAAAGATTCGTTGTAGTTGCGTAATATATTGCTTCATAAAGGTCGTGGCAGGAAGATCCACATGGAGTGCCCCATAGGCCTCGAAGTGTGTATCGGGTAGAATCCGTTCTACAAACCAGTCAGACCATTTTTGTTCCTTAGGATTCTTTTGTTTTTGCATGAAAGCTTCACGATCGAAGGGGTCGCGAGCGATCTGTAGAATGGCTTGCTCCAGTTTACTTGTCGATCCTTGTCGTTCTTCCCAATCAGCAAGATAAGATTGAATATTTTGACTTCCTTGTAACGTGCCATCTAGGAATACAGAAATCGAGTGCCCAGTATTACGCAATACACCACTCTCGGTAGCTAATTGACGTAGTCTAGTCGCTGCCTGTAAATATTTTTCTCTTGAGCAAGAAGGCCCTACCAGTACAAGAGCATGGGTATGTGGATGATAACGTAGGTCAGTGCCTACACAGCATGTTTGCTCCATGTAGGTAAGGGTACCTTCGGGAATTTCCTCTGTTGCACTCCAACGTTCGCTTTTCCCACGTCTATCAAACCGAGTAAGAACACCTTCTACATAAGTTAAGAAATATTGATAATCTTTTGGGGCCTTCTTTAGAATCATCTGAGACAACTCTATCGAAGAGAAATTTTTCAACGATCCATTTGGATCTAATAAGAGCTTATTTTCATTGCCTGGCAATTGCAAAAAAAGATCTATGATTTGTGTCGTTAAATCTATTGTAGGGTTGCAGTAATAGATAGGTTGCTTCTCAAGCTCATTCAGCAGGGTCGTTGTGAATACGGAGCTGCGCTCTTGTTTTGAGTAGGAGCAACTTTGAGTCCATAAAGGGAGTGTGCCAGAGAAGGCAATTCTGCGGCCTCCTAGCAGACCGTGGCCTGCTAGTGTAACGGAGGTGCTAGAGAGTTGAGTTTTTGTTCCAAAATAACGACCCGGTTTCGTATGAAGCATTTCCATCAAGAGTAGGACTTCAGAGCAGGTTAGATGTAGACGGTTCTCAAGTAAGCGAGGTCGAGGAAGATTCTGCTGTTTATTATGTGCATATTCGATAAGAGAGGTAATCATTACCTCTCGTCGATTTTCAGGAAAATAGGTAAAATGAGCGGTTAAATGTTCTCGTAATTTCTGGTCATCTGGCTCATTTGTGGCGAACATAGAAATCATGTCCAAATAATATGTCGTTAGGTCGGCCTCTTGCGTTGGGTCGGCCCCATGCTCCATGAGAAGACAAAAGAGGTCTGCCATGGTTTGCCATACATCGGTCCAGCGATCTGTTGTGGGAGAACAGACCCCATTGTAAGATACCACAGTATAGGGATCTGTCTTAGGATCGATGGGGATTCCATTCGGTTCCATGGCATATCCATAATGCATGTTAGATTTTTTAAGCATTACGTAATTAAATACTTCAATGGAATGGCGTAGGAAAGCAAGTCGTTCTCGTATTGTAGGATCCTTGACTTTAGATAGCTCCTCTTGCATAACCTTCATCTCCTTGGGGTTATTCCAAGACTTTGTTGCATCCATAACATACGATACGAAGAAATCAGTTGTAGGCAATCCTAACTGACCAAGCCAGGATTGAATTGATGTTTTGTGCTTTGCATTATGAGGGGAAATCTGTACCTGCGTGCGATCAGAAGATCGAAATAGCGCCTGCTCATGATCAGATAACATGTCATTATAGAATTGATTGCAGAACTGTAAAAAGTTATGTATTTCGGGATGATATCTACTTAATCCATATATATAATCTTTAGTTGGATCTGCTGTTGTATCATACTCATCTATCAGAAACGTAGAGGCATCTATCTGTTCCCATATTGCAAATAAAAGATCGTAAAGACGAGGATCCGTAGTAGATCGTAAGCTTAAATTGAGCTCGTGGATCCATTCAGGGTGTAGGTAGACTAGTTTTTTTCTATCTTTGGCGACAGATAAAGCTTCATGTATAGCTGTCAGATATGCGAAAAATCTAAATTTAGAAACGCTTCCTTCAGGTGTAGGAAGAATAGAGATGGTTTCTTGTTGGAACAATCCCAATTGAGTAGCAGGAATGATTTCTTGGAAGACCTCAAATAATGAAGGGGGCAGAATTACACAGACTAGTCTCTCTTGAGATAAGTGATAACTTTCAATAGGAAGAATCGTGGTTGTCTTACCCATTCCCATGCGGGCTTGGAATAGAACAGAGTCCCTGCATGAAGAAAGATGGCGGGATAACAAATCATATTGATTCTGAGTCAGTGTTTTTCCACTTCTTGCTTCAAATACAAGTGCCACACGTTCCCAACTTTCTTGCAGCTTTCCTAACCGTACATTACGAGGAGCATGGTTCACATTGGACTGGAGCTGTTTTTTCTGCGCAACCCGCATGAGATAATCTGTTATCTCGTGATCCAACCGCTCCCCATCTTCTGGTTTTAGGCCTAGTGCACTAGCCGCTTCTTTGGGTTGTCCTCTTAAGAACCATGGAATTAAGTGGGATGCATCAAGAGGCATAACAGAGTCTCCTGTTACTTGTACTTTCTTGCGATATGACTCTCCTATTTGATTCAAGTGTTCATCCAATGTACCTAGGCGTCCCAGATCCATATCGAGTGTTGTAGTATAGAGAGGGAGTGGCAAGGGCAGCGCAACACGGGTTGTAGATGCTGGTGCTGGCTCAATACGTCGTATCGGGTTGACAAAAGCAAGACGATAATAAGCGACCATGGCACCACAACATTTCAGGATAACTCGTCCCATGCGATTGATGAGGTTGCGGTGGTATCGGGATTGCTCGAGGCGAGCAAAATAATCGGGCCACTGCCCTCGATCTGATGGAAGGGGATAGAGGGGCTTCCCACGAAACAACGATACCTGTGAGAGGCTCCATCGATAGAGGTCATAGTAGTAATCTAATTCGTTGCCTTTCATACGTTGTGTGAGGGACAATACCGTGTCCTCTTTCTCTATATTCAAATGTGCAATATCTATCTCGATGGTTGAACAACGCTTTGCTACATGGAGGTAAGAGCCAAAGAGATAATGGCTTACTTGCTGGATGCGAAATTCACGTAGAGCGCGTCTTGCTTGTGCATACTCTTCTCGACACTTACGATAAGTAGATTGCTCTTTTTGAGTATCGCGTTCTCTGGTCTTGCGCTGTGTGCTCCTCAAATTTTGTTTTTGAGAAAGAGAATTTTGATGTTCCTCTAGGTGCGTTATAAACGTTTCCCAATGAGTGTGCTGCCAAGGGGTTTCTGTTGTGAAAGGAGCCTGAATCCCGCACAAAATTTTGATATAATAGAAAACAGACTGTAGTACGGATAGAATAGCAAGGCCTATACGTGTCACAAGGCTTTGATGATAACGAGCTTGCTCGAGGCGCGCAAAATAGTTAGGCCACTGATCTGAATTCTCTGGCAATGGGTAGAGGGGCTTGTTGCCAAATAGAGTCGTTTTATCTCGACTCCATAAATAGAGATCAATGTAATAAGAGGTTGCGGATTGAGGATCATTCGTCTGCAATTCTTGCAGTGCAGCCTCGTTGTTGGGTCCAAATGGCACCTTTTGAATCGCTTCAGTGATGTACGCAATGTGATTGGGAACATGCAGGTATCGACCAAAGAGAGTATAAAAATATTGATCCGAAATCCATTTTTTTTGTTGTGAGTAAGCTGCTTGATCTTCCTGTTCCAGATTGGAAACAAGTTGTTTATTACCGTTTTTTGTTTTTTGCATCTCCTTTTGTTCGTTTTTTTCTTGTGTTCGATGATCCGTATAGAGAGTGTGTAGTCGTTGCTGCGCCCCTGTTACTGTATTCTTTTTTGCTTGGACTTCAAGTGTTAAGAGCTCGATTTGATCCGTGACTGATGCTGAAAAAGTTGTATCATATTTTGATGGTTGTTTCTCGATGGGTATAGCTGGTAGAGCTAGATCCGAGGTGCGCGCTCCTTGTTGTTCTGCTACAGTCATCACTCGGTTGATTAACTTTTCCTTACCCCATTCTGCTAAGCCTTTTAATAGATCAGGAACACTATTTAATAGTGAATCCAAATATGTATTCGCGATCTCTTGGCAGGATCCAGTGATCAGTTCGCTGAGTTTTGCTTCTAAGATCCTAATGGCTGCTTGGACCTCCTCTCGGTCGGGCGCGTGTATCCCTTCAATACACATACCAATGATAGAAGAATCGTTTAGATAGTGCTCTAAGGAGTGGACTAAGCTCAAGCAGAATAGGGTTGTCATCAGGATGGATTGCCTATCTTCTGCGTGACCGCTAGGAGTCAACCTGCAAAAAAAGGCCTCTAAAATACCTGGATTCTCAGCGAGCCAGTATACATACCGGAGGACGATTTTGATCATCACGGCTCGGCTTAAAGAATTTGCTTCGAGATTCTTGTATATGTCTCTCAGTTGAATCGTTATCTTACAGAAACCTAAGGATGATGGTGTAAGGTTCAAAGCTAATGATTCGGTACATTGAGCAAGTAAACGATCGACTTCTTTGTAATGCCCACGCTCTAAAAGAAGACTCATAATAACCAAGCGTTCTCCAATAGAATGAGGATGGTATTGCTGGGTCTCCGTATCATGCGGCACTTGTAAGAAGATGTATTGGAGATTCTGATCTACCAACATAATCTGATCTACCAACATAAACAGGTGATCGAGCGTAGGATTGGTTGTGTCTTCAATACCAATCGGGTCTAGCAATGTAGAATGAGTTTGTAATGCACCTGGACTACATAACCATCTTTTGCCAGCAAATTGGAAGGAATTCTCTTCCACCTCTTGAGGGATACTCAGGGGTTTCCCTTCGATATCCATAGCCCCATGCAGAGGTGGAGGAGCAGAAAGTGGACCTGGAATGTCAGTGATTTTTTTTGTTTCTTGCACCTCAGCTATCGGAAACAGACGTAGATTACTGGTATATTCAATCACTGTATTATTGTCTATCAACAATATAGTATATAAATGAGGGAGCAATTGCTGGTATAATGCAACCTCCTCCGACTTCAGGTTATCCACTATCGAATCAAGAGGAAGCTGGTATTTTATATCAGCAAGCTTTTGAAGCTCTTTGGTTTGTTCTTGGGATACCCATATGTATCGTGTGTTGTTATGAAAATGAGGATTACGATAGGCTTCCGCATCAAGCCAAGTATCCCAATTCCATGATAGAGACTCTTGGTATAGATCGGTTGTTATGTGACTTTGTGAACTCTGATTATGTATGGGATTCAATAAGCAGGCATAAAACAGGAGAGATGTATCTTGTGATATATGGGTCTGATACCAAGTATGTCCATGAAAACATGCCAAACTAATCAGGGATTGAGTTGCTAGCAACGATTCACGGGAGTAGAACTTTTGGTCCTCCGTAGATTGGACCATTACGTTAAATTTCTGAATTAACTCTAATAATATCAGCTTAGGATTCACCAATAGCTCTTTGGTAATGTCGAGAGAAGAAGGATCCAAAAAAGGGATCGTGCGCACCAAGAGGTCAGCAAGGTATGCAATCGGATAGGGGGAGGATACGGGTACGAGTTGAATTTGTTTCTGAAGTGTATGTAGCCAGGTCGTAGAATGTGTGGATACCCAGGATTGCCAGGCGGGCTTTTTATGAGGATGATGAGCAAAAAAACCACTGTGAAAGAGCTCAACGGGGTTCAAATAGCTTGTATTCTGAAGAAAATAACCTTGTACACAATACCAAGGGTAGTTGTATGACATGCAAGCTTTTGGGTTAAAGAAAGGCAGTTGCATTTGCTCAAGAGCTTTACTTAGAGCGTGCTCATCATCCTTGTGTTCCTTAGGTAATAGAGAATGACCTCGCACAGTCGTGACACCGGATTTTTCTATCTGCATATTGGGATTCGATTGATCAGATAGTAGAAATAACTTAAGCCCTTCAGGGCCCAAGTATAATATGGATGAAGAAAACAATAATTTTTCAATTACTGATTTAATTTCTGTTTTGTATTTAAATAAAAACGCTAAATCTTTGTTAGCTTTTATGTGACGATCCAACATGTGTTTTTGGATGTGTGTATTGCACCTATCTAACGCTGTTTCGATTCCCTGTATCGTAGTAGCGTGAGATCCATCCATCTCTTCGTATATGTTAATTAATGTTTTCAACTGAGGCATTTCCTCCGTTGTTGAGCCGGCTTCCTCAAACAATTTTTGTATTTTGTCGTTCTCTGTAGGTAAAATCAAGGCTAATGCAGGGTGGTAATTTGACGGTAGATTTCGTGTAGCTTGCTCTTGTAATTCATTTAGATTCTGCAAGATGTTATGTAAATTATTTACAATTTTGCGACGATTCTGTATTGCCTGCTGGATGTGTACAGGTACAGACAGAGTAGATTGTAACTGCTCTTGTAGAGCGACATCAGTAGTCCACAAATTCTTCCATAATTCTGCAATAGCGGTATTGTCCTGTATATTGAGGTTGTATTTTTTTGCCGTATTAAGCAGATTTTGGTGCGACTTCTTCATTTCCTGACAGATATTTTTGTATTTTCCCCACAGAGTATGGACGAAGTAATGCTCTGATTGTAGATTCCCAGCGTGTATACCGATTGCTTCATCAAACAAGGAGATCGGATCCCAAAACCCACTATCCTGGATTTCTTTGATGCCAGTCTGTGCACGAAGATGTGCATCTATCTTGTCAGGGAGCTTTCCGTTTTTAGCGCTTGTTATTATCCTGCTAGACAGTTGTGTATACTCAACGTTCCATTCGTTTAAGAATCGTTGCACCTCCTTATAAAGATTTTTATACTTTTTAGGGTCTGTACACATTGCAACGAAGCGTTCTAACTCTTCTTCTGCTAGATGCATATTGAGATCAAGCAATTGCTGTTGCACGAAATTCTTACGATTGTTTGGTGTGATGATCCCATCAACTTCGGCAGACCACTCTTCTAATTTTATTGTTACATCCGGAGACAAAGGATAGAAAGAATGACTATTTATAAGACGAGGGTCTAAAGGAGCTAGATCCTTATTGAGGAGTAACCATTCCATAGCAACTTGGAAGATCTCCGCAGGGGTCATCAAGGAATGTGCATCCATTAAAACTTGTTGCAATACAGCCAGGTATTTTGGTTTTTTCCCCAAGATATTACTTGAGTTAAGTGTATCATCACATTCATAATAATGCGCACGATACAGATCGTGTAGCCCTTTTAACTCATTACGCAGCGTATTCAATGGATCGTCTTCATTGCGGATTTTAGCTAGATCCAACATGCTATTTAGAGATTGTTGCCACTCAACGAGCCCCTGGGTCATGGATGCCAACAAGACATCTTTTTGGGGGTATTTGCTCGAGTTGTACTTAGATAGCGAAGAATGCATCACATCTTGTTTAGGAGTTGATATCTTCTGGTACTGAAGGACTTGGGTTTTTCTCTTATTGATGTACGAACTCCATTCTTCTATACGATTGGCTGCCTGTTCCGTCCACGTCTGGATCGGGATTAAGCCTTTGTTATCGGAGCTGTTGACCAATTGCAATAGCTTAGAATGATAGGAGACGAGCGCATTGTGTAGGCGTGAAAATTCTCCATGCATGTATGGATTCTTCAGTTCCTTAGCCATATCAACTAGCTTTTGATCGGTCTCGATGAACGCTCGAATGGCTAGGCTCAATTGCGTATAAAAAAGGGAAGCTTCCTTCAACCTGTTAAAATGTGCACTCTTGTCGTTCAATCGGTGAGTCGATATGTCGGCATTACTATCAGATGGCATATCGGTATGTATGGAAATATTGGGTTGAGCCATTTGTTGATGCAATTGATTCATCTGTTGTGTCAGTTGCGTGTATGTATCTTCAAGCTCACCAGGTATCTTGGGATATCGAGAATGTAGTTTGTGATAGGAGCGTAATACCTTATGAGCCATGAGTATGATGGAATCAAGAGCATGACGATCCATCCTAGATGGATCACCACGGAGTGTGGATTGCATGTGCTCGTGCAATACTGTTGCTCGTAATGCCCATGACCATGCTTTATAGGCAGATATACTCATATTTTGACTATTTTCATAGGCCAGCCAGGCTTTGAGGAGCCACCACTCCATAGTTTGCACGTGGTGTACACATGCTCGAATACAGAAACCTTCGGAAGAATGTTTTTTTTGGCAGCGATAAGATTCCAAACCATGAAAATAAGAAGATATATTCGGATCAATAATATTTTTTTGAGATTGTTGCAGAAGCCCTTGTGTCCAGGTGACCCAGTCGATTGTCTTACCTATACTTTTGACAGGAATGTTTCTAAACAGTGCCAAGACAGGGTCTATTTTGGTCCGATTCCCCACTTTTTTTTCATCAAATAGCCTAGTTCCTTGTGATAATTTACCGCAAGCCTGGTTGATCCAGGAATGTCCTAAATCGAGGCCAAGGGGCATTTTGTGTGTTTCATCAAGACTTTGCACGAACCTTTGAAGTGCTAGATTTTCGTTAGGTTTCTCTGCGTTTTGCATAGCGGCGTAATTATTGAGGGTGACTTGGGGATGTCCTAATACGGTGAGAGAGAGTGTGTCTTGGTCTATAAAATGGAATGCAAATAGCAGCTGATGATCAGCTGAATATACAAGTAAATCCTTTGCGCTGTTTTGTGATGTAAAAAAAGATTCCATTAAATCTGTTTCCGTGTCTTGAGAAACAAAAATGGCTTGAGTTAATTTCTCATGAACCTGTTTCATGCCAGGAATGGTTGGAGCTAGTTGAGAAGGCCATGCTATACAATTTGCGATTAACGGAAGACAGTGTTGTAGATCTTTTACATCGCCTAGTTTAAAGATATGGGGAGCAAGGGTGGATGGTGAGCGGTTTGGTTGCAAACTAGACATGATAATCCCGTAATTTGATTTTTCTTCAGACTATTCTATCATCATTTCTTGTTTTTTTTATTAAATTTAGATTATTTAAATTTAAATTTAATTATTTAACTAGTAACGCTGTCATTTATGACAACATTACAAGGTCGAAGTGAAGGTAAAAGGGAATGAAATTGAGCTAAACATTATTTTTGATAAATGGTATAATGCTGGATTTCTTCGAAACATTACCCAATTGAACCAACATTCATTTTGTTTTTTACGTATCGTCCTCGACGATAGAAGGGGAGGGCAGGCTAGCTCCGATAACACTCCCAATAAGTCCTGCGAGAAATAGAGAAGGGCCTATAGCCGGATGTACGCAATGGTAGGCGCAAGTGGCAGCAATCATGGCGATGCCCACTAACATCAGAAGGACCCCAACTAGGATAAAGATGCGCTTTGCACAATCATAGGCTGCTACACCATCGCTGCTGATACGATCTCGATAGTCCTCTGTAGGGCAGCAACCAAGAAAGGTCATCACACTTCCGATCATATCCGGTTCCTAGGTTGTAGTAAACGTAAGGGTAGAGCTAATAATCCACCTGCCAAGGCTCCAGTTACATGTGCCGTATTGGCGATGGTGATGGGGAGAGAAAATCCCTTCCATAACGTGAGACTCAATGAGATCCACTCCAACAGCACCATACCTCCAATAAAAAAAAATAAAAATAACAATACAAATGGAGCGACTCGATAGCCTTCCCAGGGAGCTCGTTTCTGACGAACCCACACAAAGGCTGCTAACCCACAGACAATGCCGGAAAGTCCCATAAAGAAAGGACCTGTCATACAGTATTGCGCTACATTCGATAAAATTGCAATCATGAGTAATAGCACAAGATAGCGCCAACTACCTAATTTTGTTTCTATTAGGCTGCCCAATACCCAAATCCATGTAGCATTGAAAAAAAAATGAAGAAAATCTACATGCAACAGAATAGGTGTCCAGATACGCCATATTTCCCCTTCACGAATGTTTTTTCCAAAGGCAGCAGCAGAAAGATTGAGTTGTGGGAGATTAGACCTGGGCAACACCATGGGATATAGACCCATCCAGAGAGGGATGGTTTCCATACGATGCAGAATTCCTGGGGTGGAAAATTGGGGTGTAGTCGAAGATACAACCTCTTCACGTAAGACAAAATATTCGGGAAAATCAAATAACAATTTCTGCCCTAATGGAGAGACGCCAGGTCCCGGTAAGATACTGGGTATCCTGGGATTGGGTGGCTTGGTAGCTACAACATCATAAATAGTGAGAAGAGCACAAATCATCAGGAGAGCTATAGTCCATGGAGCTCGCAGTCGAGTCGTAGCACGAGGTTGGATGGAAGGTAAAGCCTCAGGATTATGGGGTGTAAAGTGAGTATGACGCCAGATCGATGCTGCTCGCTCTACATGTTCCTCGGAAATAATCCAAATGCGACAAGTTTTTTCAGACACTATTTCTTCATATTCATAGACAATGCCTTCAGCTTGAAAAGCTCGGAATAGGGATGTCAGATCGATGTCGGAGCTTATTGTGCAGAGGAGGCGCATCGTATTTTTTCCACTAGGGCAGTTGTAGCTAATCCGGGGATTCGGTCTACTAAGTGCAGCTTGGCCCCTATTTCTTGTAGTACCGGTGCTTCAATACAATTTGTCCCATATTCCATTCCATTGACATGAACATGGGGGCGTACAGAACGAAGAAACGCACAAGGATCTAATTCTTCAAACCAGGTTACATAGTCAATATATGCAATAGCGCTCAATAATTGCATCCGTTCTGCTAAGGGAATAAAGGGGCGCGAAGCTCCTTTATAACCACGTACAGAGGCGTCACTATTCACAGCTACCAGGAGTACGTCAGCGGTTTGAGCCGCTTCATACAGAATATGCAGGTGGCCAGCATGAAGAATGTCGAATGAGCCATTTAATGTTGCTAGTTTTTTGCCTTGCGATTCTAAAGTAGGACGGAGAGAGGCCCAATTTTGTGGTAATAGTATTTTATTCTGACTATATTCGGCCCATCTCATGATAGGGGATGTCCTGGAAAAACAAGGGGGAAAATCTCATCGTAATGATCTACAAAATATAAGGATAACCCTTCCTTAAGGTAATCAGGCAATTCCTCACAATCCCTCTGATTATCTTTTGGAAAGATTAGCACAGATAATTCGCTACGGCGTGCTGCAATCAATTTCTCCCGAATCCCGCCTACAGCAAGAATACGACCCGTCAGGGTAATCTCTCCAGTCATGGCCACATTGTGCAATACAGGAACGCCTAATAGTAGAGATAGAAGGGCTGTGACCATCGTGCATCCCGCAGAAGGGCCATCTTTTGGCGTCGCCCCTTCAGGAATATGCATATGGACTTGCGATTGTTCAAAGAACGCAAAGCCAGGAGCATATTTGTGCAAGGCACTATGGACGTAATTCCAGGCGATTTGGGAAGATTCTTTCATCACGTCCCCCGCTTGACCTGTCAGAATCATGGAAGTTTTCTCACTCGCTACTCGAATAGCCTCAATGTATAGAGTCGCCCCTCCTTGCGAAGTCCAAGCTAATCCACTAGCCACCCCAATGGGGGTGGAGGCGTAAAAACGGTCAGTCTGATGGACAGGCTTCCCTAGATATCCTTCCAGAGAACTTGAGGAAATTGTCCATTTTTTCGTTGTGCGTCGTCCACGGTCTTGCTCTTGCACTAAAGATAAGGCTACTTTTCTCAGTATCTTTTTGATGTTGTTTTCTAAACTGCGTACCCCCGCTTCTCGTGAATATCCATTCACAATTCTACGCAGGGTATCAGAAGAAAAACTAATGTCCGTTACTTTTAATCCAGAGGCCTTACGTGCTCGAGGGATCAGGTATTTCTTCGCTATTTCTACCTTTTCTTCCAGGATATAACCAGATAAACGTAGGATCTCCATACGGTCTAACAAAGGCTCAGGAATATTATCTAAAACGTTCGCTGTGACAATAAAGAGTACATGTGAAAGATCAACTTGAATATCTAAATAATGATCTAAAAAATCTTGATTTTGCTCAGGATCTAGCACTTCGAGCAAGGCGGCTCCAGGGTCTCCTTGATAACTTGCTCCCATTTTATCAATCTCGTCAATCATGACTACTGGGTTCATGGTTTGAGTTTGCTTCAATGCTTGGACTAATTTCCCAGGCATAGCACCTACATAGGTGCGACGATGGCCTTTGATCTCTGCTTCATCGCGCATACCTCCAACAGAGAATCGATAAAATTCGCGGTGCAGGGCTCGAGCAATACTTCTTCCTACACTTGTTTTTCCGACTCCAGGTGGTCCTACTAAACACAGGATACTTCCTTTAATTCCCCCCGTAAGTTTGCCAACAGAAATGAGCTCTAAGATACGCTGCTTGATTTCCTCAAGGCCATAGTGATCATCCTGTAATACCTTCTCAGCCTTTACTAAGTCAAACCGCTCTTTGCTGAAGATGCCCCAAGGTATTAATGTGATCCAATCTAGATAATTTCGGCAGACAGAATATTCTGCAGATAAAGAATCCAAAGAAGAGAGCTTGTCCATTTCCTCTTGAATGGTATCCATTACCGCATCAGGCACAAGACGCTGACTTAACCGAGATTCAAATTTTTCTAGGTCTATCGATCGTTCGTCTTTCTCGATTCCCAATTCTTTTTTAATCGTTTTGAGTTGCTCTTTTAAGAAGTATTCTTTTTGCGTTTTGCTGATCGTAGCTTCGATCTTTTTGTTGATGTTGTTTTGTAATAAAGATAGATCTAGCTCTTTCTTCAGTAAGCTTAAGGCTAGCTCCGCCCGTGCTTGTAAGGGGATCGCAGCTAATACTTTTTGCAATTCATCACGTGTAGCTGTGGTCAAGGCAACTGCAAAATCAGAGAGTCGGCCTGGGTCAGTAAAATCAGAATGACCTAAGAAAATCTGCAGTTCTTCTTTGAATAAAGGGTTGAGTTTCAAGAGCTCTTTAATAATAGAGATAATGTTGATGGCATAAGCCTTGACTTCATCGGTAATTTCTTTAGGCTCCGGATAATATTCCACTCGAGCTTTCAGATATTTACTCTTGATGGGAGAAACCAAACGAAGGCGATCTTCAATATTCAGCACGACCTGAGCCCCTTCTCCTTCCATGGGCACAATGCGTAAAATCTTTGCAACGACACCAATGGGATGTAGTTGAGAAATCGTGGTTTTCTGAATGTTGGCGTTTTCTTGTTTGGTCATGACCAACGCCAGAAATTTTTCTTCCTGATTCGCCACCACTTTCAACATTTCGTAAAAGGGACCTGGCTCAATTAAAATGGGAGCAGCCATCCCAGGAAAAAAAGGGCGTCGATTCAAGGGAATCACAAACAACTCATTTGGATAGGTCGAGGGGTGAGTCTCCTCAGTTGTGTTCTCTTCAATCAACTCTTGCAGTTGCTCTTCCAATTCTCTCTGAAAGGAGTCTTGAGCGTCCTGGGTATCCATAGCGTCTTTCCTTATCATGGTCTGGGGATTAGCGAAAAGTCTATCAGATTTTTCCTGACTGGGCTATCCTTATCTGCTGTCCATGGGTCGGGACCATATCCTGTCTTAGTAAGAGTATTTTTACGATAAATATTCAATATTTTTTATGCATTCGTTACTCATCTTAGATACAGCCACGGATCGCCCTCAAGTTGTGATTTCTCGTGGTCATCAAATTGAATCATTCCCCTTGCATCAAGCCCAGAATCTCTTTGACTGCCTCCCTCCTCATTTTGATCCCGAAGGGATAGCAGTTACTCAGGGCCCAGGCTCTTACACGGGAATTCGCCTTGGCTGTGCCGCAGCCAAGGGGTTGGCCTATGCTCGCAATATTCCTATGATAGGCATCTCCTCCCTTGAGGGATTTATTTCAGCTCAATTTTCTTCTTTTCTATCGGTAATTGATGCTCGAGGCGGGGGGGTATATGCGGTCATGCAACGCTGGGAAGGAAGCGAAGTTCGTGTCATCCATCAGCCTTGCCGTGTATCCCTTAATCTTTTGCCCGGTTTGCTCCACTTGGTGGATGGAGTTGTAGGCCCTAACTTAAGTCGATTATCTCTCCTAAGAGGAGAACAAAAATCTGCGGATCCAGAACGACTGGTCTTCCTCACGCAAAAAGCTTGGCAACAAGGAAATCTAGGGCTTCATCCTGTATATGACCTACCTGTTTGGGGTGGGTAAACAAAAAGAGTGTTCCATCATGACCACATGCAGTGATAGGCAGAAATGTAATGCAATAATTCATTTCTTTATTTTTTGTGGTTGAGTCCTTCTTAACAAAAGAAGTATAATTATTCCCATGTCATTGCCTTGGACAGAGTCCGTTGTCTTTTTTGGTTATTTTCTCGTTTTGCTGCTTGTGACCCTCTTTTCTTATCGAAAACATCTATCAAGCAAATCTTTTGTTTTAGGGGATCGCTCTCTTAATTTTTGGCTTACCGCTCTTTCTGCACAAGCGAGTGATATGGGGGGATGGTTATTTCTTGGGTATCCTGCATTGATTTTTGGACAGGGACTCTTTGCAGCATGGGCTGCTATTGGTTTGGTTTTGGGTATGTTCTGTAATTGGCATTTTGTCGCTCCTAGACTTCGCCGGATTACAGAGCAATATGGGAATCTTACTTTAAATGGTTTTTTTGAATCTCGAGTCGGGGATTGTTCAGGTCTACTGCGCTCTCTTTCTGCTCTTCTGTCTATTTTCTTTTTTACTGTCTATATTGGTTCAGGACTCATTGCCATGGGTCTTTTAGTACAATCCTTGTTTGGCATTTCTTACAGTATAGGGATTCTGATTGGATTGGCGGTCGTACTCGCCTATGTATTGACAGGTGGGTATTGTACAGTAGCTTGGGTAGACCTCTTTCAGGGCCTATTTCTTTTAGTTGTGATTGTCTGGGTTCCGATTCTTCTACTGCGCCAACTCGGAGGGGAGGTCTCACTAATGGATCGAGTTTCCTTGCAAGGGTTGACGACATCTCTACTTCCTCATTCCCTAGGAGGATTCTGGACCTTATTAATGACTGCAGTCGGGTGGGGGTTAGGGTATTTTGGACAACCTCATATCTTAACAAAATTTATGGGCATTCGCGATCCCAATGAATTAGGAAAAGCGAAATATGTAGGAACAAGTTGGATGGTGATTGCCTTGTTAGCAGCTACAGCCATGGGACTATGTGGTATTGCCTTTTTTCCTGCGGGACTCTCTGATGCTCAACAAGTAGGATTACTTATCGTCAAAACCACTCTCTCTCCCTTGCTCGTTGCTCTCGCATCTTGTGCGATTCTAGCTGCAACAACAAATGTCATGGCAGCGCATATTTTGATTGTAGCGTCCAATCTATCTGAAGATCTCTATCAACGTTTATTGCGACCACGAGCTTCAGAGAGGGAAAGGATTTGGATATCGCGTAGTAGCGTCCTCGTGATCGGAGGAGTGGGTCTTCTGATTGCGTTTGCACAGCCTTCATCGATCTATCAATTAGTTCTGTATGCGTGGTCTGGTCTAGGGGCGACCTTCGGCCCTCTCGTATTCGCTTGTCTCTATTTTAAGCACCTGCACCGATGGGGAGCCTGTGCAGGTGTGTTTGCCGGAGGCATTCTCTCGGCTATTTGGCCATCTGTGGAGTCTTCCCTGCAGATGGGAATCCCACCTATTCTTCCTGGATTTCTTGTGGGCCTTTTGGCGATTCATCTGGTTTCAAAGTGGATGCGCCGGACCGATACTTCCGAGGTCGAACAGATTGTGAATCTCTAGGTTTTCTTCGTATAGGTTGAGATGGGGACTCTACGATTGATAATGGCTTCTCAGATGAACCAAATCCGGGAGCAGGTTTCCCTATCCAATGTACAGGCTGCTGCAGGTGTTCAATCAACTGTTTCAATGCAGATAGATCTCGCGGCGTCACGAGAGTGATACAGACCCCAGAATTGCCAAAACGTGCAGTACGTCCCGCTCGATGTAGGTATGTTTCCTGATCTTGCGGTAGATGTAAATTGATCACATGGCTCAATCCAGAAAAATCCAGTCCTCGAGCTGCAATATCTGTAGCCACCAAAAAACGGATCTTTCCTTTAATTACTTTCTGAATCAAAGAAGATCGAATTCCTTGTCCTAATCCCCCATGAAGAAAATCCATAGGATAAAACTGATGTTTCAAGGTTTGATGCATACGTTCTACTTCATGTCGAGCATTAGCAAATAGAATACATTGCCCAATTGGTTCCGAAGAAAGTATCCGTTTGAGGTGGTCGAGCTTATCTCGATGGTGAGGACAAAATACAAAGTAGTGCAGTAAATTTTTTGGAGCCGGTTTGCTCTGAATCAAACGAATTTCTACTGGATCTTGCATATGCTTCTGAGATAAAGCTAAGATGCGAGGGGGCATCGTTGCGGAAAATAACAACGTCTGGTGAGGTTGTACAAGACAATCCATAATAAAGACTAAATCATCGTAAAATCCCAAAGAGAGCATCTGGTCCGCTTCATCTAATACCAAAGTATGAATATGCGAGAGATCGAGAATATGTTGATAGACTAAGTCGATGAGCCTGCCTGGAGTTGCGACTAGAAAATGGACGCCACTCCGCAATTTTGCTTGCTGTACCCCTAGGTCCTCCCCTCCGTATAGTGCAAAGGTTTTAATTCCTTTTTGTTTTCCAATTTTTTGCGCCTCTACCGCATACTGTAAGGCTAATTCTCTTGTGGGGACCATCACCAATGCCTGAATACCAGGAGATCCCATCTGAATACGAGAACAAATCGGAATGGCGCAGGCCGCCGTTTTTCCTGATCCAGTCTCTGCTAAGGCTACACAATCACGACCAGCAAGAATCACAGGCAGTGTTTGATGCTGAATTTCCGTGGGCCGTTCATAACCTAACTCGATCAGTGAAGATAGGATGGTAGCATCGAGGCCATATTCTGAAAAAGTTGTCATCCAATCGCATTATGACAGGGGATAGGATTCTAAACACGGAATTTTCCTCCCTTTGTTTGCAGGAATTCGATACACAACACTAGCTTTTTAATAAAAATATAGGGTAGTCCTTAACAGACGCTTACGTCAAACTGGCGTTAGTCAACACAGAAGAATCAAGAAACAGCACCCCACATGGAATTCCTCGATGCTCTTGGCAAAACAAAACATCGGGAAAAAAGCCTCTGAGATCAGCTGCACAAACCTGGGATAACTCACAAGATTTGGGAATAGGTGATGGAGCTGAGTTTTGAACTGAACGGATACTTTTGAAGAGAGTCTCCCAACACCAAGCGAGCATCATGGGGGTAATGGTATAAATATTTTTTTATGCATCTTTAACAAAAATTCATAATTCAATAAGATCCGGATCTGTGGAGCAATCAATAGGAGGTCTCCGATGATCCAATTTCCTGCTGTTACGCTTCCTATAGGCTCATTAAGCCTAATCTGCTCAGTAGTATCTAAGATGCCCTATGTGATTGCAATGAACGGGGACAAAAAGGTCTGGTTAGTTTCTATTCCCACTGCAACCCATGATCAGGTGGGCGGTGTCTTGCATGTCCAATATGCTTTGACAGATATCCATCCTGTTCTCGATAGCACAAAGACAAAGATCCTCCATATAGAAATTCCCCATATGAAATTGCCCACACACACAGTGCGTTGGCAAAGTTTTATACAACAGCATTGCATTACTCAGATCATTTTGCCAGCTTCTTGCCCGATTGAACTGAAATTGTGTTCACAAGAAGTGACTTATGATCACATGTTTGCTAGAATTTCTCGGATTTATCGTTGTATCCATCCATCCTGTCTGGATCAGCAGAGTCACCCTCAGTTGCTTCCCCTGATTCGTAACCTTACGGGTTATGAACTCCTCATCAATTGGATGGAAGAAATGAACATGGAAATCAGGCAAGAGCAGTTTGAGATCGAGATACAAGATCGTGACTCGGATACATTCCTTGCATTCATTGACTATCTAGAGCGGAAAGAGATACCAATAGACACATTACGTGAACTCGATGCGATCCAATCGTTATGGGAGATATTTCTGCCAGATTCATTATCCAATTATCTAGATACGGTATCACATCCTGAAGAAGGGTCCCGTGCACAAGATGTGCCATCCAGGGTCGAAACATTGTTCTGTTCGTTGCTTCAAGATACCTGGTCTCGGGCTGCATGGACGCAACAATATAACGGGCAACCGCAACAAAACCTCCTTCCGTTACCGGGTATTCAGGATCTCATCAAGTGGGCAATTGATCAAAATCGCTCTAATGTGTCTCGATTTTGGATGAGTTGTTTTTGCCAAGACATGGAACAGATCTGCGGTTCAGTACGGGGGTTAGAAGCGTAGATTGCTAGACCATACGGGCCTATTCCAAAAGAAACAATAGGTTGATTCCATCGATCTTGTGATGAATCAGAATAGCTCTACAGATGGATTCTAGTTGTGCGTTTCATCACCACGCTCACGCGTTTTTTTTACCAGCATCGTGCACCACTGTAGCATGTGAGCAGATACACACAATACGAGACAGACTCTGACTATATGAGCCTACTGTAGACAGATCACTTTAGGATACGATCCTTTCAATTGCTTAGGGCGACCCACTCTGTATCTCCATCACCTATTTCCGTGAGGAGCGCAAGGGGGTATGCGCTGCATCACACTGCGATAGATGAACGGAAATACCCATCGCTGTGGTAACCAAGAAATCAAAGGATGGAGCCATCGATACCTCCAGTCAATTATCCGCTTCTTCTGCCCTTTCTGAATCTGTTTCCATATTTCTTTAGCAGCTTGATTGGCCGATATGGTCCATGCAGAGTGTACAAACGGAGATCCAGAAGCACGAGAAGCAAAAGGAGTATTCACCATTCCAGGACAGCAGACGAGTACCCGCATATGGTTTCGATATTCATAGTCTAGTGCTTGACAAAACTGGGTCATGGCTGCTTTCATAGCTCCATATGCTGCCATTCCAGGCATGGGGATTTCACCAGCTATAGAAGAGATAGCTAAGAAAGTTCCTTGTTTGTTTTGTTGTGTGCACATTCTCATAAAGGCTCGTGAAAACAAGAATAGGGAGTGCATATGCACTTCCCATAATGCACAAAATTCTTTGTCATCTTGGGATAGAGAGGAACCATACCAGCCAAACCCTGCTGAGTGGATAAAGAGGTCAGGTTGTTCTTGATTGATAGAGAGGGTAACTGCCTCTATATTATAGGGAACCGATGGGTATGAGAGGTTTTCAGGGTGACGACTGACACCAAAAACCCGATAGCCTTTAGATGATAATAAAGAGGCTAGCGAGGCGCCAATTCCTGAGGAGATCCCTGTAATCAGAGCCGTTTTCATCCATCCTCTCCAGGAATTTGATTCGGGTATTTCACCCGTGGGTGGGAGGCGGCTAATAGAGTTTTAATGAGTACTTCCTGCACCACATGTAATTCTTCAAACGTTAACAAGGAATCTCGAAATTGACCATCTCGCAATTTTTGTACAATCAACTGCAACATGAGCTCCCTAACGTGCGTTTCATCGAAAACATCAAGAGAACGAGAGGCTGCCTCTAGGGTGTCCGCAATCATAATAATCGTGGATTCTTTGGTCCTAGGTGTCGGACCAGCGTAGCGAAAATCACCTTCACATACTTGTTCCATTTTTCCTTGCACCAGTGAAATTTGCTTATGGTAGAAATAATAGGCCAAACTGGTGCCGTGGTGTTCTTTAATGATATCAATGAACGGTTCAGGTAATCCTACTTTACGAGATAAGGCTACCCCTTCGCTGACGTGCGCAATAATAACTTGCGCTGATTCTTGTGGAGTTAATAATTGATGCATATCAATGTTGCCCCACTGATTTTCTGTAAAATAGTGAGGATTAGCAAGTTTTCCCACGTCGTGATATTGAGTGGCCACTCGACAAAAAAGACCATTTGCTCCTATGGCTGTTGCTGCTGCTTCTGCTAAATTGCCAACAATCATCGAATGTTGATAGGTACCAGGGGCTTCTAATGTTAACCGACGCAACAGCTCATGGCTTGGATCCAAGAACTCCATCAAGGTGATGTCCGTCATAATTCGAAATAAAGATTCAAACAGAGGAAGAAGGCCTACCACGGCGATCGCTGTTAATGCCATAAAGAAGATGGCAGAAAGACCATCCCAAAACAGCTCATTAGGAGAAATGAGATGTTGATACAAGTCCCAGGCAAGAATGACGAGTAACGTGACCCCACACGCTTTTGCACATACAAGAAAGACTTCTTTACGTAACCGAATCTTCTGCCCCTCTACAATTGCTACGATAGAAGCTACAATATTCATTAGAAGAAAGGGAGTAGGGTCTACAGGTAATGCAATCATAAATAAAATGCTGAGCAAGAGAGTAGCTAAAGCTGCGATGCGGAAGTGTAGTAAGTGTGTTAACAGGATCGCTCCGAAGGGAACTAGGAGGGGAAATTCTAGAAAATGGACAGAGTGGGTAGCATGGGTATAAAGAAACCATTCAACACCTTTGCCGAGCCCGATAGAAAGAAGAATAATGGTGACGATTAAGGCTAGTTTTCGATTAGAAAAAAAGATAGCTCGGTGGTTTTGGTATAGATAGAGAGCTCCAACCCAAATAAAAAGAAGAACTAAGAGACCTACTCCTGTATTGGCACTCCAACCTTGTGTAGCCCGTACTTCGTGTAGCCGATTCACAAGAGCTTGAAGGAGCTCCACGTGGTGGGGTGTTACAACTTCCCCCTTTCTTAAAATACGTTCTCCCTCCTGTACCTCCATCCATTGTTCTTGAATTGCACGTTGTGCAAGAGCACGTAGGTGACTTTCTAGCTCAGGATCTTCCTGGAGGTGCCATGCCATCGGAGTAATATAGGAAATCAAAAAGGAAGAAACAGAGTCAGGAATGATGGAGCCCTGAAAGAAGCGGATACGAAAACTTTCCAAGATAGGGGGGGGGAGTTGTTCTTTATCTCCAAGAAAGGAGGGTTGAAAATTGAAAAAATATTTCATCTGCAAGGGCAGTTCATCCTTATGAAAACGCTCCAAGCGTTGCAGGGTTCTGCCATCTGTGAATCGAATACTCGACAATTTTTCTGAAAAAATACTCAAGGAAAGAGAAAGATCTTCACCTTCTGTAGCCCGTTGGTCCCACTCCGCAATGCCTGTAGGATTTTGCGTGAGATATTTCTGAATTTCGGTCACTCGTTCTTTAATTTCTTGTGGAGAGAGACGGAAAATAGTTCCAATTTCAAAAACAGCCTCTCTGCGACGTTCGGCGGTGGCCGTATGGTCGGGGAAAAAGAAAGAAATAGGAGAGAAAAGGGGTTGGGTAGCAGGAGATCCAAGAACAAAAGATTCCACATAGGTATGGCGTCCCTGAATGAAAAAAAAGAGACATAATGCAAGGAAAAAACCTAAAAAACATCGAATCAATATGCTCCGATCAAAAAAGTGCTGACTCCTTGCAAATCGTAGCTCATTAAATCCTTCCCCTGAAAAGGGGGATCCATCTAGACCGTTGGGCATATCAGAAACGATATCGGATCGCTCTCTTTTCAGCAAATGAGGCTTCTGTTTAAATAGGATGAATGAATCCTTCCTACCATGTATTAGCTCGCACCTGCCGCCCTCAACGTTTTTGCGATGTCGTAGGTCAGGAAGCAGTTGTTACGACCTTAAAGAATGCTCTAAAAAAAAATCGAGTAGGGCAAGTCTACCTCTTTTCTGGTTCTCATGGCACGGGAAAAACCTCTTTAGCTCGACTATTAGCCAAAGCTCTTAATTGTGCCCATCCTACAGAGGATGGAGAACCTTGCAATGCGTGTCCCAGTTGTGTGGATATAGCTAAAGGGCAAGCCTTGGATTGTTTGGAAATTGATGGAGCTTCTCATCGAGGGGTCGAGGATGTACGTCAAATCAATGAAGCAATCCATTTTCTTCCATCGCGAGGAGCGTGGAAAATATATTTGATTGATGAAGTCCATATGCTCACAAAAGAAGCATTTAATGCTCTATTAAAGACTCTGGAAGAGCCCCCTGCGCATGTAAAATTCTTTTTTTGCACTACAGAGTCCCATCGGCTACCTCCAACAATTTTAAGTCGTTGTCAACATTTTATGTTGCGAAGGTTAACCGAAGAAGAGATCTTGCAGAATCTGCAACACATTCTGCAAAACCAAGGGCGCCCACTCCCTGATTCCGATGAGGGGTTAAAGCGGATCGCTCGGAGTGCAGAGGGGAGTCTACGAGAGGCGCAATCTCTTTTTGAACAGATTCTTACATTTGGAGATGGCGATGTATCGGATGCGACAGTACGCGAAGTGCTGGGCATTCCTTCAGCCGCACTCTTCTCGCAGTTAGATCAAGCAAAAGGACATCCTGAGTGGGCTTTTGATATTGTGAAAGAACTGTATACAACGGGGAAACCTTTTGCCCCCTTTCTTCAGGAATTAGCATCTCATTTTCGTATGCATCTACGCACCCCTCCATCTCTACCGATCTATCGTCGGGAGCAGATATTAGATATTCTAGAAGTGGTACAAAAAAGCTGGGCCGACCTCAAACATGCCCCTTCAGAACGCGCACATGTGGAAATGACCTTAGTGCACATTATTCGCTCTCATGACCGATTGAATCCCCAGGAATTGCTCATAGAATTGCATCGACTACGGAATGCCCCCCCATCCCCATCTACGGTTACATTAGTCCACGAGCCTGAACAACAGATTCCATCAGCAGATACAGGGTGTGCGTCAACGGTCTCCATAGAGAAACAACAGGCGCCATCTCCAGTTGATCGAGACACATTGATGCGATTTGCAGCAAAAGAATTGAATGGGACACTGCAAATTGTAACCCCATCAAAAAAAATATAAGGAGCCAAGTTATGGGCAGTGGTTTTGCAAGAAAAAAGAAAGAAGCAAAAAAAATGCAGGAGGAATTCCTTCAAGTAAGGGATTCTATGCAGAATGAAGTAGTCCAAGGAACGGCTGGTGGGGGACGAGTCCAGATTGACCTATCAGGACAATATGAAATGAAGTCGGTTCGTATTGATCCCAAGTGTTTGGATCCCAACGATGTCGAGGGATTGGAAACACTGATTCAGGTTGCGTACCAAGATGCTGTTAGTAAGCTGGAATCAAAACTATCTCAATTTGCACCCCCAACGAAGGGGCTATTCTCTAGGTAGAGATTAGCACCACGTACAAGGCGTTTGTACATTGCGCACTGTGCTTACCTGAAAGATCGGTTTCTTATTTCCTAAATACGCGCAATTCGTATGGTGCTGGTTTAGAAAAGGGGAAGGGTAGATCCACACATGTAGACTCCTCTCGCCCCTACTCTTTTGGGCTCTTAGGATTTCTCTGGGGTATGATCCATAATGAGTATTGCATCGGAAACAGGGCGTAGTACGCGTAGATGGCAGTCATTTTCGTCACCATCTCCTGTAGGTTGATTGATCACCTCTCCTGCATATACAAATGTTGAGGAGCCTCCACCATCCAGATTTAGAGCTTCGACACAACCCAAAGCTTCCATAAAATCGGCTAACTCATGCATCGTCATCCCTAAGCTAAGATCTGGTTGTTTCCCATCAACAACTACAAATACCCAGGTATCGTTATTGCGGATGCCAACAGCAGTTCGAGCATGCCGTTGCGTCAGGAAGGTCTCGATTGTTTTTTCAGAAGAAAAATCTGTAATTTTTTTTCCATTATGGATGAGTACCGGAGTGCCACCAATAATGTAATCCATGTCCTTCCAATCGGCGCTTGTAGTCCATCCTGTTTGTGAATCAATGTGAAAATCAATGCCTTCCAAATGAGTGAGTAGACGGTCAATCAGAACTCGATGCTGTTTATTCCAGCCAATGGCACCTCTTGGTTTCGATGGCAGGCCATACCATGTGTTTTCAATTTTTATAATACCACACGGTGACCCCTCATGGTTACCCCCAATAGAGAAAAAACCACCGTTGATCCCTGCGATAGCCCCCTTTCTCGTAGCAAGGGAGAGTACAGTCTCCCTCCCTACACACTGATCTAAAGCTCTAGCAGGTATAATGGGGAATTTTTTGGGATCGACTTCTAATACATGGATGGACTGTGGAACGTTGGTAAGAATATGTTGATAAGACATTCCTTCCGGGGTTGCGAAAGAAAAAAGAACCAACAAGCTAAAAATAAAAAACAAATACGCAGATTTTTTAAATAATATAGGTGCTACTTTTTTCATAACGGGTGACCTGTAAGGAATGAGCTCGTACAAGCTACAACGATTGTACAAAGTACGCAAAAAAAACGATAGGAATACTGGACGGATCCATATCACATTCTGTGTGCATGCTCAAGCGAGTCAATGAAGGGATTGTGTAGGCTAGGATTGCTTGCGATGCCTCGTTTTGATCGATCGAGGGCCTAGTTGGAGTTGCAATTCTACTTGGCTAGCATCTTGGCAGTTTAAGATGGTACGGCTCCATCGTTGTAGTTGACTAATAGATGCTTTGCGAATTGTATTTTTAATTAAGGCGACACTGCGAGGTGGTACGGATAATTCTTCGATTCCTAAACCAAGTAACAAGGGAACAAAAGAAGGGTCTGCAGCAATTTCTCCGCACAATGAAACACGTTTTTTTTGTTTCTTTGCCTCTTGCGTCACACGTAGGATCGAACGCAAAATGGCAGGGTGTGTCGTTTGATACAAATACTCCATGGCATGATTTCCTCGATCTACAGCAAGTGTGTACTGTACAAGGTCGTTCGTCCCAATCGAAACAAAATCACATTCTTGTAACAGTAAATCTACTGTCAGCACAGCAGAAGGAACTTCTAGCATACATCCCACAAGTGGAGAGCGGAATGCAATCCCTTTACTAGCACACTCTTGTTGCACCTCATGGATCAACGTTTTCACACAACGAAGCTCCTCAACACCGGAAATCATGGGCAATAATAACTGAATATCTCCAAACACACTAGCTCTTAAGATGGCACGCAGTTGTATCTTAAATACCGATGGCTCACGGAGCATAAGACGTGTTGCGCGACATCCTAAATATGGGTTCGTTTCAAAACGAGAAGGATAGCTGGTTCCTAATTTATCTCCACCCACATCAAACGTACGGATTACCACGCGTTGACCAGCCGAAGCCTCAACAAGTTTTTTATACACAAGCAACTGCTCTTCTTCGGTGGGAAAGGATCCTTTTGAAAGAAACAGGTATTCTGATCGGAAAAGACCTACACCATCTGCTCCTAATAGATCAGGTCCAATGGTAGGGTCGAATGCTTCTACATTGGCTGTTACACGGATCGCGACCCCATCTACAGAGATGGCTTGTCCTAGACGTTCGTGATGTAATAATAGGGTCTTTTGGTGGAGTTGTTCTCGTTTTTTCTTATACTGGCGTAGTGTATCAGGGCGTGGA
>CAYLUD010000010.1:0-33658 GCA_964386785.1 uncultured bacterium
GCACTGGTAGCTCAGTTGGATAGAGTACCCGGCTACGAACCGGGTGGTCAGAGGTTCAAATCCTCTCCGGTGCATTTCCACAATAAGGATAGTATATGACTCTTGTTGGACGCCCTGCCCCTAAATTTTCTGTACAAGCCATGGTTCAAGGCAATATATCCGACCGGTTCCAATTAGATCAGTTCGCCGGCAAATACGTTCTTCTTTTCTTTTATCCTCTCGATTTTACGTTTGTCTGTCCTACGGAATTACATGCATTCCAAGAAGCTCTTCCTGCATTCCAGGATTTAGAAGTACATATTATTGGCTGTTCTGTAGATAGTGTCTTTTCTCATCTAGCCTGGTGGCGCACTCCAAAAAGCCAGGGTGGCATTCAAGGTATCGACTACCCTTTACTGGCAGATTTACAAAAAACGGTGGCCCGTTCTTACGGCGTCCTAAAAGAAGAAGACGGGATCGCCTATAGAGGCTGGTTTTTAATTGACCGAGAAGGCATCATTCGTCATGAACTCGTTAATGACCTACCTCTCGGCAGATCGATTGCAGAGGCGTTACGTATTGTCCATGCGCTTCGGGAATACGAACAACATGGGGAAGTCTGTCCTGCCAATTGGCAACAAGGTCGCCCCACTCTCCATCCTACTCAAGAAGGAGTTGTGAATTATTTGAGCACCAACAAATAATTCATTCATAAAATCTAATATAATTAGATTTACTACGATCATTTTAATTCCTGTTTTTTCTAGGAAAAATCTTCACGATATTTTACAACGGTGGAAATGGGTAAAATTGCACTTCTTGATGACCTGACTATCAATCAAATCGCAGCAGGCGAAGTTATTGAACACCCCGCCTCTGCTTTAAAAGAATTAATCGAGAATAGTCAAGATGCGGGAGCCTCTTCCATTACGGTTGATACACGCGGGGGCGGTTTATCCTTATTAGCCATTCGCGATGATGGGGAGGGCATGGATGCTCAGGATCTGTTTCTCTCCATACAACGGCATGCGACATCCAAAGTGCGATCCGCTGCAGATTTATTTCACCTCAAGACAATGGGATTTCGAGGTGAGGCGCTTGCAGCAATTGCCTCGATTTCTAAGATGACACTACACAGCAGCATTGGGGAAGGCGGCAACTTAATCCAAGTTACTGGTGGCCATGTAGAAGAATCGCTGAAAAAGCCTAGACAACGAGGGACAACGATTGAAGTCCGAGATTTATTCTACAATGTTCCTGCTCGCCTATCTTTTCAACGAGGGGCAGCTGCAGAAACGGCGGAAATACGACGTGTGTTAACCAGGGTGGCACTGAGTTTTCCCCATATTGGATTGACTTGGAATCATGAAGGGGCTCAGCAGTGGACCCTTCCAGCCGCACAAACACTAGCGGATCGCATTCTATTTCTTTTGGGCAAAGACTTTTGGTCTGAGCTCATCGAAGTGCCTGGTTATGGATTTATAGGCGTCCCCTCCTCACATCGTCCCAATCGGCAAGGACAGTATCTGATGATCAATCATCGTACCGTACACTCCCCTTGGTTGTCTCAGAAAGTGCTCGAAACGTATGGCACACAAATCCCCATTCGGCGATACCCCATTTTTGTTCTGAATCTAGATCTACCTCCTGAATCCATTGATGTGAATGTACATCCCCAGAAAAAAGAAATTCGATTCCAACATGAATCTGCAATCTTGATACCCTTACAACAGGCTATGGAACAAGCCTTGCGACACAGTCAAAAAAAACAATTTGGGTGGCAACCCTCTACAATGGGAATCCCCTGTTCCCCTATTCCACATGAATGGAAAGAAATTTCTGATCCTGTTCTACCACCTCGTCCGATCGCCCCCACTGCATTACCCCCCAGTATTTCAGCTCCTCCGCCTTCGAAGCCTCCTATGGAGCTAGAAGTACCTCCCTCCATTCGTGTGGTTGGCCTGTATTCTACCTATCTTTTACTCCATCATGGTGAAGGAATTCAATGGGTGCACCTACCACGTCTCTTCTATCGCATACGGTATGAAAAATATTCTAAAGGACCCGTACAACAAGCATTATTATTCCCTCACAGCATCGAAGTACCTATGAATGAGATCGATTCGTTGATTCAAAGACAAAAAGAATTTGAAGAAGAAGGAATCTCCCTGCGTTATTTTGGAGGCCTAACCTTTGTAGTAGAAGCGATTCCGCCTTGGATAGACACTAAGGATCTTCAGGGATGCATAGAGGACCTGCTACACAATGCAGGAAAAAATATTCGAAACATCCTGGCTAGGCGAGGACGTAAAGCCGCTTATTCTCTTGAAGAAGCAGTGGCGGGTTGGTCGGAATGGGTCCAACAAGGATACCCCAACTCTTCTCCTGATGGAGACCCTATATCTGTAATCATGTGCAAGGAGAAAATGGATGGATTATTTCGGTAGACGACAGCGAGCCATAGAGCCTCTTCGTGCTGAAGAAGGATTATGGATTGAAGATCCCATTGATCTCTTGTATCTCACTGGATTAGTACTTTCTACTGGCAAGCTTATCCTGCAAAAGGAAGAGCTCCCCATTCTATTTGTGGATGGCCGTTATGCAGAAAGCGCCTGCTCCTTAGAAGGGGTCAAAACCTACATATGGGATGGATTATCGACCTGTCCTGCCCCTCTACCTAAAAAGCTATTTTTTGATTCTATGAAATTATCTTTCCAAGGATATGAATCGATTCACAAACTAGGTGTACCTTGCGAACCTTTAGAAGGGCCTATCCTCGCCGTGCGACAAACGAAAGAATCTTCAGAGATCTCTTGCCTAAGGGAAGCCGCTCTTCTGTGTCTACGAGGGTATGAGTTCTTACTTTCTATTCTGCAAGAGGGGATTTCGGAACGAGAGTGTGCGCGCCAACTAGAAATATTCTGGCTATCGCAAGGGGGAGACGGGCTTTCCTTTTCTCCGATCATTGCATTTGGTGAGAATAGTTCCAAACCGCACCATCGGGCCGGCCCTCGCTGTTTACAATTAGGGGATGTGGTTCTACTGGATATTGGCACATCAAAAAATCATTACCATTCTGACATGACGCAGACTCTGTTTTTTGGAGCCCCCCCCCCTCCTATGAGAGATGTATATACCATTGTCCAAAAAGCACAGAAAGCCGCCCTATCCCTCTGTAAGCCTGGTGCATCTATTGCACAGATTGAAGCTACAGCGCGTAACGTCATAGAAGACGCTGGATATACCTTTGTGCATGGTCTAGGTCATGGTGTGGGATTAGAAATTCACGAATGGCCTCGACTTCGTAAAGGAGGAGATCCTCGTACTAAGAATCTAGAAGTCGGCATGGTCGTGACCATAGAACCAGGCATCTATCTGCCAGGAGTGGGTGGGGTACGGCTAGAAACAACCATCGTGATCGATACGGAAGGGTATGTTCCTCTTGAGCCGATTGCTTCTCCGACCCCACTAGAAAAGAACCGTTGAGAATTCGTTGTGCCTTATTGTAAACTAAGCGAACTCATCGGATAGGAAAGTAGGCTGTATGAAAAAAATTGCATTGATCGCAGGAGCGGGTGGTTTTATTGGAGGCCATCTTGTAGGGTACTTGAAAGAATGTGGCTACAGCCAGATTCGGGCCGTGGATATCAAACCTCTGCATTCCTGGTATCAAATTGATCATGATGTAGAAAATTGCGTCTTGGATTTGCGAGAAAAAGAAGCCTGTGAGACAGCTGTTCGTGGGGTCTCGCATGTATACAATCTTGCCGCAGACATGGGAGGCATTGGTTTTATTGAACATCATAAAGCCCTTTGTATGTTGAGCGTTCTGATTAATACTCACCTTCTGATGGCTGCCACAAAATTTGATGTAGAACGGTATCTATACACCTCTTCTGCATGTGTCTATAATGGAGACAAACAAAAAGAAGCTTGGGCTGGCGCGTTGCGTGAAGAAGATGCCTATCCCGCGATGCCAGAAGATGGGTATGGATGGGAAAAGCTCTATGGAGAGCGAATGTGCCGTCACTTTCAGGAGGACTTCGGCCTGACAACACGTGTTGCTCGCCTTCATAACGTCTATGGTCCCTATGGAACTTATGAAGGAGGAAGGGAAAAAGCGCCTGCTGCGATCTGTCGTAAAGTGATTGAAGCCATACAACAAAACAAGCTTGAGATTCGCATCTGGGGGGATGGTACGCAAACGCGCAGTTTCATGTATATCGATGACTGTCTACGTGGGCTGGTGGACCTAATGCATCATACCGACCTGGATGCGCCTCTGAATCTAGGAACGCATGAGCAAGTGACCATTAACCAACTTGTGGACTATGTGGAAGAAATTGCGGGAGTCTCCCTGCAACGTCATTATGAATTGCATGCTCCCCGTGGAGTTCAAGGAAGGAATAGCGACAACACTCGTTTCCATGCATATATGGGATGGGAGCCCTCTATACCATTGCGAGAAGGACTAGTCCCGACCTACCAATGGATTCGAGAACAAATGGAGTTATGCTGCGCGCAGCAAACTAACAAATATAGAGCATAGGCAGGTTGCTTCCGCGCATTAATTAACGAAGGAACGGAGCGGGATATTGTCTCTGGTCCTGGCCGCATCCGCACTCTCATCCGTTAATCGATAGATAAAAATCGCTAGACTAAGCATCGCAGACAAGGAACCTACAGCCACGCATACGGTGCATCCTAATTGAGTAGCAATGTCAGATAGCGATCTGTGTTCTAACACCCTGTGCAGAGAGGAAAAAGAGCGCAAGCCCATGACTCCCCCAACAACTACTCCGACACTCAAAACAAAGAGCACAATAGATGTAATTTGGATCTTGCGTTTCTCATATAGCATATCCTTTTGATCAGCTGCCTTGAGGCTGGGATTCCATACATCATTTTGTGGACCTTTCGCCATGTGCACCTCACAAATTTTTATCAGAAATAATATTAAGAAAATAATATTAATTAATAATAAATTGCATATAAATATTCGTAATTTATTGCGTTTTTAAAAATAAAATATCCCAACCAAAAAGGAAGATAGCGTCGGAAAGCTTATCAACAATTACCTATTTCGATAATGTAAGACTTTTTTCACAACGCCGTCGGGGCCTTTCATCACATCGGCATACGCTCTAAAAAAGATTCTAAAAAACAACTCTTGGGATTATATTTTTATCTGCTAGTAATCAAAAAAATTTATTATGCAAAATGTTTTATTCATTGTTTTTTTTGTTTTTTTAATTTAAAATTTATATCCAAGTCATGAAAGTTACATACTACATTAATATATTCGTTGTATTTGCAGTTTCTGTTTTAACTATTTGGCTTCTATACCTTTTAGTAAAACCAAGCCCTTCTTTTGCAACACCAAAAAGCGAAATCGTACTGCACCAACACGGACCTGTGCGACTGGACCCCGAGATCTTAGCTAATAGTGCCTTAGCTCTTTCTTGGACTCCCCCTTCGCTCTCTCTGCCCGATGTTCGTCCGTTTCTTCACTACTACGGTCCGGTTTTGCGCCCTGATGCTACGACGGCAGAGCCTGCCATCCTACTCTCATCAGAAGGAGATGAAGAGGTGATGATCGTTACAGCAAGAGACCCTGTTTTTCTTGAGTACCGAGCAGGGTCTAATCTAGCCACATTCCCTCTAGGGGCTCGTTATGGTGAGCCAGAATGCCAAGGAACCTACCATCTAACTCGCTCACCTACTCCTTTAAAGCTCTCTATTTCCACATTGCATTCTCATAAAACAGCCACCTTCCAGCTTTCGTTACTAGATCCTACTGGCCAATGGATCTCCTCCCCAATCGAACGCTCCACTTTTTCTTTATCCATAGAAGAACTGCGTACTCAGCCCCCAGCTTGGGAATTAGGAGAATTCCGTGTAGATGGCTCTCTATTCGCGCGTCAAAAAGCCAGATGGGCAGGACAAGATCTCTTCTTTGCCCAACATGGTGGTTCCTTATATGCTCACACCTTAGGTAAGGAACGAATTGATTTTCCCACTGAGGGAGGGAGCTACTCTTGCTTTGTAGGCTTGGGTGATATCCTCGTATGGGATGGGCACAGGTGGCAAGAATACGATCACTTTGTAGGTGATTCTCTATCTCACACGATCCTTGTCGTCAAACGAATAGAAGAAAAAATGCTCATGTGTGAGGTCTGGCACCCGTTGGGAGTACACCGGATCAATATTACGCTAGTGAAAATGAAAGACTCTTTAGGCATGCCCGACCTAACGCAACATCTACGTTTTGTAGGAGCGAAAACATGGTCTCAATTTATTATTGAGGCAGATGGCAAAAGACTTACGGTGAAACCCCGTGACTGGCTTCTATGCACCGAACAAGGTTGGATGGTATTAGATACCATCCAGAAATTAGATGATTATGTAGAACAACGATTGGTCGGAGCTCTTATCATTCTCGACCATATTCAAGGACGTCCGGAGGGCCAAGTACTCTCAGGATCCTTATTTAACATTTCCAGGACCGAGTGCATTCCTATTGAAATCCCAGCTACGCTACGCAACCTCCCTTATCCTTCCTCATCCTGCATACAAACCTTATCACTAGGAGAAGTAGAATGAAGATGTGGCCCCCTACTTTGTTTTTGATCGGGATAGCAAGTGCTCTCCTTGCAGAACAAACCATTGAAGAAAAAAGAGAGGCACTACTGTCTCAAAATCCATGTAATGCTTCTTATTTTGAAGAGTCCGTTCGCTCTATTAATCACGCTCTAGAACAGCAACGTCATCGCTTAGAGGTTGCGTACGAACAGGCTTCTGAAGCAACGCGTCGTGGTGCTTCAGAAGAAGAGCTCTCCCTTATTCTCAATGGAATCCGCACAATGAAACAAGAACTCCACACCATGCAAGAAATGTGGAGAAGGGAACATCTTGCTGCCAAAGATTGTGAGGGCTATGCCTTATGGCAAGAGCCAGAAATCTCACTATTTCAGCTCGTCATTGACTATGGTTCTCAAGACTACCTGTACCTATTACCCCAGGAGTTGCATAGCCGCATGGTGGGTTTATTTTCTAACATACCTATCCCTCAGGCGGCCTGGGGAGAGTGTTTGGAGTTGATTCTAGCTCGATATGGTGTAGGAGTACGTTCTTTGAATGCATTTACGAAAGAGTTATTTCTCATTAGTGAGGAAGAATCGATTCAGCTGATTACCGATCAGATGGATCTCTTACTAGTAGCGCCTCCTGCCGCTCGAGTGTGTTATGTACTGGAGCCACCAGGCCCTGACATACGGCCTACTCTACAGTTACTGAATCGTTTTTCTTCTCGTCATGCGGTATCGATCTTCCCTTTGTCTGGCAAGGTGTTTCTTGTCGGACCTGCTCATCACATTACCGAATTACTACAACTCTATTCTTTTGCGAGTACCCATCAGGGCCATCAAGAGTCTCAGGTACTCACTCTCACAAAAGTTGCTGCTGGCCAAATGGAAACAATCCTAAAAAGCGCTTTTACTGCAGAAGGCGGGTCGCTTGAGATTTTTCCTTTAGAACAAAACTCACGTACGCTCTTCCTTTCAGGAACTAAACATGAAGTAAGAAAGGCCATTAAATTAGTACAAGACATTGAAAGTCAAATTGAGGATCCTCAAGAAAAAACTGTGTTTTGGTACACTGCTAAGCACTCCGATGCGGAGGAGTTAGCTACTGTTCTTGCGCGAGTATATGACCTACTGATCGGTAAAGAATCTGGGGCATCTAATCTAGTAAAACCAACGAATAAAGAAGAGACTGGCAAAGAGTCTGCGACTAAGGCTCCTCTTGCAGTCGCTCCCCATGCAGTACAAGCTACTACACCAGCCCACCATCACAAGACAGCAGATGGCCGCAATAATTTCATTGTGGATCCGAAAACAGGCGCTATTGTGATGGTCGTGGAACAGAGTGCTTTGTCTAAGATTAAGGATTTATTACGCAAATTAGATGTACCTAAGAAAATGGTGCAGATTGAAGTTCTTCTATTTGAGAAAAAGATGAACCACCAAAGTAATATTGGATTAAATCTACTCAAAATAGGATCTGACGCACTCAACAAAGCTGCGACAGGATTCAGTTGGGGCGGGTTATTAGGCGGGGGCATTGCCGAATTTTTTACTAGTCGAGCACAGAGTAATACCCTACCAGCTTATGATGTCGCCTACCAATTCCTCATGAGTCAGCAGGATGTACAAATCAACGCTACTCCCTCCGTAACGACGATGAATCAAACCCCGGCCAAAATTGCGATTGTAGAGGAGCTTTCTATTGATACAGGATCGGGCGAAAAGAAAGAAAAGATGTACAGCCGCGCCCAGTATGGAATTGTCATGGAAATTACCCCTACCATTACGATGGAATCGACACCAGATGGGGAGTTGGGTTTTATTTTGTTAGATACGGACATCATCTTTGATACGACGAAAAAAAATCAAAATGATCGACCTGACGTAACGCGCAGACATATCAAAAATCATGTGCGCATAGCAGATGGGGAAACCGTTATTTTAGGCGGGTTGCGCAGGAAGAATTCCGATGACTCCCAAGAGTCGATTCCATTTTTAGGAGATATTCCCGGAGTAGGGAAGCTCTTTAGTTGTTCAAAAACAAATGAAAATAGCACAGAAATGTTTGTCTTTATTACCCCAAAAATTATTCATGACCCCTCTGAGGATATGGAAAAACTGGTGCAAGCAGAACTCATGAAACGGCCAGGTGATCTTCCAGAAACTCTCAGTGCTTTGCTGGATGCAAAAAAGGCAGAAAAGCGATTATTTGCACGTAATTCTTCCTCATTGCGATCTACGCAACAAAACAAAAAAAACGAGGCGCGGGGCTGTGTAGAATATAAAGGAGAGGCGTAATATGCATTACTCCAAACATACTGATCTCTCCGATGGGCTTCATGAACTAGCGCGCCAATTGGGGCTGCCTTACCATCCTTCGCTAGCAGACCAGCTGGTAAGCATGAGGGGGCTTGCAGACTGTATTCCTTACACGTTTGCAAAAAAACATTTAGTTATCGCCCTTGCCTCGCATGAGGACACCATAACGATTGCGATTGCAGATCCTTTGAATTTACAAGCATTGGATGACGTAAGATTCATGCTGGATTGTCCTATTTCGTGTGTGGTGGCTCCGCCTCAAGAAATTCAACTCATGATTGATCAAGTGTATCATAATCAGGAGGAATCTCATCAATTTTTGGTCAACTTAGAGGAACAATCTAAGCATTCTTTGGTAGATGAAGATCCAGAGACAAGTTACGACCTGCTGGCCTCTGATGAAGCGAATCCTACCATTAAACTGTGTAATTTAATTCTTACCCAGGCTATCGCAGAAGGGGCATCTGATATCCACTTAGAACCTACGGAAGATGATTTGAAAGTACGTTTCCGGCTTGATGGTGTATTACAAACAAAACCATTTCCTGTCCGCGAATACCAACAGCAATTACTCACACGAATCAAAGTACTAGCCAAGCTTGATATTGCTGAGCACCGTTTACCACAGGATGGTCGGATGAAAATTGCGATGGGGGCACGCCAGATCGATTTCCGTGTGAGCACCATTCCCATTACATATGGAGAGCGGATCGTGCTGCGTCTTCTTGACAAAGGTAATGTGCTACTAGGTCTCAACCAATTGGGATTTCTTCCTAAAGTGCTGGATCGGTTTCGACAAATTTTAGCTCACCCTGAAGGAATGCTCTTAGTGACGGGGCCAACAGGTAGTGGAAAAACTACCACTCTCTACAGTGCGCTGCAAGAACTGTCTAATGATGAAACCAACATCATGACGATCGAAGATCCTGTGGAATACAAAATTCCCACTATTTCCCAAATTGCTGTACACCCTAAAATTGGTTTTACTTTTGTTCGGGGCCTACGCCATATCCTCCGACAAGATCCCGATATTGTGATGGTCGGAGAAATTCGTGACTCGGAAACAGCTGAAATGGCTGTACAAGCTTCTTTAACCGGCCATTTAGTTCTTAGCACTCTCCATACCAATGACGCCTCCTCGGCGATTCCCAGACTCATTGACATGGGCATTGCTCCCTACCTGATCTCGTCGACCCTACTAGGAGTCATCGCTCAACGGTTAGTACGTCGTATCTGCCCCCATTGCAGACACAGTTATCACCCCGACAAAATGGAATTAGATGAAGTGGGGTTATCCGTGCGTGAATTAGTTGGTGGGGTTCTATATCAGGGCCAAGGATGTACATCTTGTAGCTTTTCCGGATATCAAGGACGTCATGCAATCTATGAATTGCTCGCTATCTCCCCTACCCTGCAGTCCCTGATTGCCCAGAGACCTAGTGCACAGGAAGTACAAGCTTGCGCAGAAAAAGAAGGGCTTCTCTCTTCCTTGCGAGAACATGGCAAACACCTCATGCGTGCTGGAATTACCACCTCTCGAGAAATTCTTAGAGTAACAAAAAAAGGATTGATTTCGGAAGGAGGATAGCGATGCCGTATTTTAAATATACTACCATCGATCTACAACACATTCGCAATCGAGGCAAAATCTATGCTTCTTCGCTGGAAGAAGCACGCAAACAACTACAAAACACAGGGATTTTTCTGCTTGAGTTACGTCCCTGCCGAGAAGGCAACTCTCGCTCCATCCCTCCCCCTCTACTTGCCCTATTCATGGAACAGTTAGCCCATTATCTGAAAGCAGGCATGCCTCTTTATGAAAGTTTGGGTCAACTTGCCTCTCAACATCGTACGAGCCCATTTTATGCTCTTCTTATGCAACTCTGCGAGCACATCAAACAAGGGCAATCTCTTGAACAAGCTCTAGCGCATTACCCCACATTCCCCCCTGTTGTCTTAGCCACTATCGCTGCAGGACAATCCTCAGGGAGATTAGAAGAGGCATTGGAAGAATTGTCTCGATTGCTGCAAGCGGAAGAAAAATCAAAAAAATTATTTTTATCTGCTTTAATCTACCCAGCTTTGTTATTTAGCTTCTCATGCTGCCTGATCGGTATTCTCTTATTTTATGTGATGCCTTCTATGGAGACTCTATTCGCAGACCGTCCACTTCATGGTTTTACTCGTCTGATTCTGAACATTTCTCGTGGAGCGCGCCATATCCTCCCTTGGATCCCTCCTCTCGTAGCATTAGGTGGTATTTTAGGATTCTATCGTATGAGAAAGCCTGCAACAAGGCTCTATATAGAAAAAAAAATCCTCGGCACTCCCGTGGTCGGGCCGTTGCTGCTACAACGAGAACTTTCGCGTTTCAGCTCGCTGATGGGAATGATGTTAGAAAGAGGTATTCCTATTTTACAAGCGCTCACCATTGCGCAGTCTACATTTCAGCTCCTGGTATTCAAGAAATTGTTTGAGAACATTGGATCGCGAATCCTGGAAGGAAAGAGTTTGAGTGCGGAGCTCAAACTCCATAAAGAAATCCCAGATCTATTCACGCAATTTCTTGCACTTGGTGAAGAGGGGGGAGCCCTATCGACCATGTTTCATAAAATAGCTGCCTTATATCAGAACGATTATGAGCGTTCTCTACAACGACTACTTACCCTGATTCCACCGATCCTGCTCGTCTTTTTAGGCGCGGTCGTAGGATTAATTATGTTGTCCATTTTATTACCTCTGACTGACATTCAATCATTTTTGTAAACAACTGGAGAAAAAAAATGAAAAAACAAAAAAGAAGCCTCACTTTGATCGAAATCATGATTGTAATGCTATTAATTGGCCTAATTGGAGGAGCTCTTGCATTCAACATGAGAGGAAGTTTAGATCGAGGTAAGGCTTTTAAGACAGAGCAAGCCATTCTACGAATTCAAGATATTCTTGATTTAGCAGTTGCAGAAGGATCCGTGACCTTGGAAGAGATCCCCCGACAATGGAAAACCATCGTAACAAACTCCCCGCTATGCTCTAAAAATACAGATCTACAGCGTGATGGGTGGGGACATCCCTTTACCGTAACAGTAGAAAATGGCCAAATCTGTGTTCGTTCTATGCCTGACTCTATAAAGGCGTCTCGATGAAACGGCAAGCGCTCACCCTTCTGGAACTCTGCATTGTCTTGCTGTTGATTTCCGTAGGTATTGGGCTCTTACCTAAAGCCTTACCTGTTTTTTTGAAGAGTCGTGCTGTAGAACAAGAAATGGAAGCCGTTCGACAATTCCTACAATTAGCAGAGGGGGTAGCGCAGATGAGCGGCAACTCTGTTTACGTAGATTGGTATCGAGATGGGGAACATCTCTCGTTCACTGCGGAAGGGCAAGATTTTCATCGACAACGCATCTGCTATAAGGGACTTTCGGTGGTTGGCCCTTCTTCAATTGTGTTTCCTCTTCAGCATAATCAAGAATTGACCTTGCAGGCGGGAACGCAATCTAAACGTCTATTCTTGGGAGAAGCTCCGGGGTGGATTCAATGGGTCAAGTAACGCGTAGACGCCGCTCTCCGTTTTTGCTATTTGAAGTCCTTTGTAGTTTAGCGTTACTCACCTTAGTCTTATTCCCTTTAGTAAGGAGCAGCGCCGAACTACACAGAGCTCGTAAGGCAGCACTTCACACCATTCCAAACCGTCTGATAGAAGCTAAGATTGTAGGCAAAGTAAAAGAAAAAATGTATCTGCAGGAGATTCCTTTTTCGGTGCTGGAAAGCTCTGCCTATCACGATACCATCTATATTCAGGATCGTTCCTATCACATACATGTGCGCTGTATTCGATCGATTCATAAAACGAGCCTCCACAAAAAAGGACTTCTCCTTGCTATTGATGTCTCTTCTGCCGGTCAATCCCCTAATGCGTATTGGTGTTTTGTAGAAGGGGTCACCACATGAGAAAACAGCCCTTTTCGTTGATAGAAATGATGATTGCTCTCGGACTGTTAGGACTCTTAATGACCTCTCTATTCTTTTGGTATCAGAATCTAGCCACTCGGTCCAAAGATCGGCCGGCCTCTTTTCAAAAAAAGACACAAGAGTACTATGCCTTTCATCAATTAGAACGTGTATTTGCTCATCTGGCTCCCCCATTAGGTAGCACGCATACGTATTTCTATACAGAGAGGAATTCCTTAGGAAACACCGATATATTTTTTACTTATGACCATGGGACAGACCGAGAACCCGCTTTTTCTGGGGTGCTGTTAGCTACATTACATATAGAGAATCGTCAGTTAGCTCTGACAATATGGCCTCATCCTCAATATAGAGATGCCATGGCACCGAGAACGCAGATTTTGTTCCCAGAGGTCTCGCAATGCTCCTTTCGTGGCTTAGCTCCTCGTACTGCAACGACTCTGTTTGTTTCTTCTCATCCTGTAGGCATACCTCCGATCCAGCCTGGATGGCATACGGAATGGCCACTAGAATGGAATCAACTACCTGGGTTAATTCATATTACTCTGACTGGGCAACAAGAATATTGTTGGATATTTGATTCTAATCAACCTATCCTATATTGCGAAGAACAGGCTGTGCCAGCCTCTTGGGAGGGAATGTTATGAGTCCATTCTTATTCACTTGCCTCTTTCTAGTCTTGATTGGAGCCATGACGACATCAGAATTTCAAGGGGTACAAAAAGACCTCTGGTTACAGTCTGTGATTCAGCGACGAATCACGCAAGAACAGCATCTCAATTGCCTAGTCGCACAAGCTCGATTTGAAGATCTCCATGATGAGCGGGCAGCTACTCCGCTGCGAATGAGACGTCCCAAGGCGCCCTCACCCACTCTCACCCCTGCCAAATCTACTTCCCTAAACTATAATACAGCGAGACCTCCTAACAACTCTCGACTCAATTTCTACCTTCTGATCCAAGAGGAGGACTCTTTTCTTTATGATGTCACGGTGCGATTGTTACGCAATCTATATCATGAATCCCCCGGCTTTGTGCCCGGCATGGAAATCCAGCTGATTGAGGCGTTACGTCGCCAAAAAAATGAGATGACGGCCTTCGTATCACCCGATGAACTGGCTACTGTATATCTGGGCAATGAGAACCTACAGAACTGGTGGTACACCCTACTTCGAGGAGAAGGAGTGCCCTCTCTTCTGTACTATATCACATATGACTCTGCAGGCACGGCAAATCAGAAAAAAATCAATCTTCTCTTTGCCTCACAAGAAATTCGTTCTGCTATTTTTCACGATGCAATCCTAGAAGAAAAATTAGAACACATTCTAACCGAATTATGGCGTACCATTCTAAATGAAGAGAATCTTCCACAAACAGAAAGAATGACTAGGACTAAAATACGACAAACCCTGCAGCAACAGGTGGTAGACCTGATGGAACAATCCCATATACCGTCTGAAGTCAGAAAAAAAATTGATTACACTCTAGGAAAATCGGGAGATATTCTTTTTGTACAAGATCCCTTGACGGGTCGATGGGAACGTAGAAAAAAATAGAAGTGCTCTAGCTGATTGCATTCCATGAAATAGACGCAAGCCTGAGGACAACAAAGTGCAGTTACCTCAAAGGCAACGTAATCACAAAAGTGGTGCCCTTACCTAATTCTGAAGAGACCTCAATCGAGCCGTGGTGCTTTTCGATAATACGATGGACAATGGATAATCCAAGCCCAGATCCTCCCAAAGATCGGGAATGGCTTTTATCCACAGCAAAAAATCGTTCAAAAATACGAGGCAATTCTTCCTTGGGGATTCCGATTCCTTGATCTACAATATGCAATACGATTGCCCCCTCTCCATGAATCAGTCGGAGCATGATTTTGGCAGGTGGTGTAGAATACTTGACCGCATTGTCGAGAAGATTAAAGATTGCCTGAAACAGCAAGTCGGAATCTACACGTGCTACAAAAGGAGCCTGCCCAACAAGTTCTATATCGACATGTGCCTGAGGGCTCACTTCTAAAATAGAGGCCTTCGCACTATACAATAATCGATCTAGGTGACAAGGCTCTAATCTAGAATCCGGCAATTCTTCATCAACAGAAGCTAAGGCCAACAAATTTTTAATCAAAATTTCCATGCGCGTGCAGTGGCGCACAATTTTTGTCGTCACTTCCTTAGATACTTCTGGGGATAGGTCGGGGTGATCGTGCAGTGTTTCTGCAAAACCACGAATCACGGTAATGGGGGTTTTTAATTCATGAGAGGCATTCGCCACAAAATCCTGACCCATTTCAATAACACGATGTAAACTTGTCTTGTCTTGCAAGACCAAAATCATTCCCTGATCGGGACAATAGGTAGCAACTAAATCAAAAAAACGATGTTTCTTTTTGCCCATACGGAGCAATCCCATTGTAGGCATACGTACGCGCTGTGTTTCTTTAAGCAAAGACTCACAAAGAGGGTAGTCCAGCACACTAAAGGACTGCCCAATTAAATCGACGCCTTCTACATCAAGAAAGAGTTCTGCCATGCGATTCATATATGTGATGACTAGGTTATTATCGACGGCGATCACGCCTTCTATCAGAGATTCAAGAATTGCATCTTTCTCATTTTTTTCCTGGGTCACTTGCCAAATATGTAACCGCAACTGTGAGGAAAGGGTATTCAAGGTTTCTGCTAGCTGTGCAAATTCGCCCATATCTTCATCTACAGGAACCATAGGGAGCCAAGGCTCTTCCTCATTTGCATGTGAATTAATAATCTGCAAAATATCGACAATCGGTTTTGTTAAATTTTCCAACAAAAACCAAACCACAATAATAAACAGTAGGAACAAAACTAATACAAGCCCTACATACCCTAGAGTAAGATTACGAATGAGGGTCAGAACTTGTCCATTCGGGAAAGCAGCACGTAGAATTAGAGGTTGTTCATGAAAGAAAAAACGTTTTGACACATAAATCATCTGCTCGCCAAACAGCGAGGAGTCGTGCACCTCATAACTACTACCAAGACGCAATGTTTCATTCATCTCGGCAAGCAATGTAGGGTAATCTGTTATGCGATCTGCCGATTGGATATCAGCATGAGAATCAAATATAGATCCTTGTTCTGGGGCATACAGGGTCACTCGAAAGAGGAGTAATGGCTTTCGTAGTTGAAGCAATTGAATCATATCCTCTAATGACGAGGCTTTCTGCATATCTTGAATAAGCATATCCACCTGATGCGTCAAATGACGGCGATGAATATAGCCCACGATACCTATCGTTAGGGGGTATAGAAAGATTGCAAGGAAACAGAAAATCAATACATGGGCACTGAGAATCTTCTTCCGAAAAGAGAGATGAGCCACGATATTTACTCCTTATATGGAGTCCACTTAAAATCTATAACACGATACACGGTAACGGGTTCCATAAATCCTTTCAGCATTTTTTCACCCAATAGCTCGATATGAAAGGCCTCCTGCACGCCAGGAACCTGGTAGGTCCCTTCTCCGATTAGCAGTTCCCCCGCTTCAGCAAGGTCACACAAGCGAGATGCCAAATTGACATGGGAGCCAAGAACGGTGTAGTTCAAACGATCTTCTGCTCCCATATTTCCCGCTACGACCACGCCTGTATTAATGCCAATACCTACTTCTAATGCACTTTCCCCACGCATGAGGCGTTCCTGATTCCATTTCTTCATCTTTTGCAACATCAATAAACCAGAAGAAACGGCATTCATCGCATGATCGGGGTTGGCAGTGGGAGCACCATAGATCGCCATGACACAATCGCCCACGTATTTATCAATTACTCCCCCCTCTCCCTCGACAACAGATGTCAATTTAGTCATGCAAGAATTCAGCATCTGAATGACTTCTTGCGGTGGCATAGATCGTGTAATATGAGTAAAACCACGGATATCAGCAAAGAGAACACTAACAGGACGATCTTCCCCACCTAGATGAATGTTCGATTTCAAAATCTCCTCAGCAATATCTTTAGATACAACTTTATCTAATACAGCACGAATCTGTTCTTTTTCTTTGAGCCATTTCGTCATATTTTGGAATGAGCCTACAAGCTGAGCAATCTCATCCTTACGTCTGCCTAGATTAGGAAGATGTACTGCGTCATACTGACCTTTACTTACTTGTTTCGCCGCTAGCGATAATGCATTCACAGGCCGCACTGTGATTTGCGTAGCGCGAGAAAAGATAAAAAGAACCAGGACGATGCCGAAGATAGAAAAAAATAGAAATAAGCGTTCCGATAGGTGGCTGACTAAGACCTTCGCAGCACGCCCCGCAACTTCTTGCATGGAACCTGCCCCTCCGATTTGCGACAATAGGGAACACTCAACCCCCGGTACAATGGGGACTCGACTATAAAAATAAGAATTGTCACCCAATATGATTTCTTGATTGTTTTGCAACCAAGAGTCTGTACCCAATGAGTGTGCCCGCTGTGCAAGAGAGTGTTGTAATTGGTTGCGTTCTTCCATGGTGCATGGAGTCCCATCCCCGTGATACCCAATCCAGAGATTTGGGTCGATCATCATCCATATTTCAGTTTGAGCAAAACGAGCCATAGCCTGAATTAACGAATCGATGGGAATTCCTAGTGTAGCACGAAACTGATCTGTCTCTAAGTTAGCAGCGAAATAGATATGGATCAGTCTAGGGCTAGAAAGAAAAAAAGGGGGGGACCGCTCTTGTTCTTTGTGCATCAATGGAGGCTTCTCTTTCAGTGGCACCAAAGGCTTCCATCCAATGGCCTCCGCTGTGTATAAAAAGGAGATTTGATCCCCTGTCTTAGCAGCGACCCCTACCAATTCTCGACCGTAGGAACTCTCCATATAGGGCAGAATCGATTGGAGCAACTGTTGTTTCTTCAGCCAGGTAACCCAATCATCATCCTGCGCATTCGTGATAGGTGACCCTGCAAATACATCTTGCTTGTTCGCTTGAGCGATCAGAGGTTGTAGCCCCGTTCGTACTGCATCTCCTGCACTACCCTGAGGAAGTAACAAATAGTATGTCGTGGTACCGGGTATAGGCAATTCAATTGTGGGCCAAGATAGTCCTTGAGAATCTGCAATCCATACACCATCCCCTTCCCTAGACAAGGATCCTGAATGAAGAGGTGCTTCTTGAGGCATGAGAACAGCAGACTGATCCTGTCCGATGTGATCCATCTCAATAAATTCCACATCTGCATGGCGAGACAGAGCCTGCAGCATCCCATTCCATGGATCCCAGCTCGATTGAGGGAAAAACAGAGCTGCGTTTTGATGCAACGTGTCTAAATTACCATTTAGGGTTTGAAGGAAATCCATCATCAATTGTGAGAAAAGATAGCTTTGAGCACGGAGGATATGTTCGCTGTTTGTAACCAAAGCCTGCTGCAACTGCTCTGAGGCCTGACCAATATCTTTCTTAATTACATAGGGGGGTAAAAAGAAAATAATGGCTGTATATACAGCAAACAGCAACCCTAGATTGAGTAGAATAATGGTACGTAATCGCACGGATTTGCTTATATCCTAGCGAATGATCCATTGCAGTATTTTTTTGTCCTGTCACCTTCCTGCCGCGCCCTCATACAAGGTTGGTAGTGATTCTTTGATATTTCTAGAAGTGCATAAGTCGAATGGACTGTTGCTCTTGATGCCCTTTCTATGTAACGCAATATGAGATACTCCGCATTTCATAACATGAAAAGGAAGAGCTGTCTCCTGTTTGAGCAAAAGAGGTAGGATGAGGTACACTCGTTCCCATGAATACACCTCTCAATTCCCATCAATTAGAAGCAGCAACACACCTACAAGGTCCCTTATTAGTTCTGGCTGGAGCTGGATCGGGGAAAACACGCATTGTCACACAACGGATTCATTTTCTTATTCGCGAGGGCGTGGCTCCAGATCTCATTGTTGCGGTAACATTTACAAATAAGGCTGCGGAAGAAATGCGTGAACGAATTCACCGGCTTCTAGAAAACGGGGGGTATTCTTCGTATCCTCTAGTATGCACATTCCATAGCTTAGGAGCTAAAATTTTAAGGGAATCCATTTCTTCTTTGGGATATCAACCTAATTTCACTATTTATGACGAAGAAGACGTTGAAAAATTGCTGAAGGCCGTGTTACAGCAACAAGGATTGCCTCATGAAAAAGCAGAGGTGAAACGTCTGCGACAACACATTTCTTCTTGCAAGAATCAACTCGTACGGTGCGATGAGATTGAGGATCCAGACTTCCGCTCCTTATTTCATGAATATCAAGTCAGAATGAAAGAGTCTAATGCGTGCGACTTTGATGACCTACTCTACCTCACTGTTCTTCTCTTTGAAGATCATCCAGAGATCAAGCACCAATATCAAAACCGATGGCAATACCTTTTGATTGACGAGTATCAAGATACTAACCGTGTGCAACATCGGCTTGCTTACCTTATTGTTGAACCTCATCGTAATATTTTTGTTGTTGGCGACCCTGATCAATCCATCTATTCCTGGCGCGGAGCTAATATCCACAACATTCTGGAATTCGAAAAGGAATATACTGGATCGAAAACGATTCGTTTAGAGCAGAATTATCGTAGTCGTTCGAACATTTTAGAGGCCGCGAATGCGTTGATTCGTAACAACCAACATCGTATCGATAAAAATTTGTGGAGTGATCGAGGGCCGGGGCCAAAAATACAACTGTATGTAGGAAGGGATGGAATCGATGAAGCCTCGTTTGTGGCAGAGCAAATTGAAGAATTGCACCATAAAGAACGATTCTCCTATTCAGAAATGACGATCTTTTATCGCACGAATTTCCAGTCCCGTCTGTTTGAGGATTCCCTTTTGTCTCATCGTATCCCTTATAGAATCATAGGGGGAATTTCTTTTTATCAAAGAAAGGAAATTAAAGATCTTCTAGCCTTTTTGCGGATGGTAGAATCGGATCAAGATACCCTCTCTTTCCTTCGAACGGTGAATCTTCCAAAACGAGGATTAGGACAAAAAACTTTAGATGTATTATTCCAGTCTGCTCGATCTTCTATCCTTGCCTTCTGTTTGGATCCTCCGGCAGAGATTCCCCTGCGCGCCGCACAGAAAAGCGCTTTACAAGAGTATGGCCATTTGATCCTTGCATTACGAGAGTGTAAAAAAACTTTGCCCCTCCATCGACTCATGATTGAAACCGTTCGAAAAACTGGATACCTCGAGGTGCTGAAAGAAGACCGCGACACCTTTGAAGATCGAAAGGCAAACCTCGATGAGTTATTCACAAAAGCGAGAGAGTGGGAACTCTCGAATCCTGAGGGATCTCTTGTCGATTTTTTAGAAGAATTATCGCTACGCTCTTCCTTAGATGAACACATCGAGGAGGAGGACGCTGTGAATCTCATGACTCTCCATAACGGAAAGGGGCTGGAGTTTTCCATCGCCTTTCTTGTCGGGATGGAAGAAGACCTCTTTCCTCATGTCAACTCGAGAGAAAGTTACGAACAACTGGAAGAGGAAAGACGCTTGTGCTATGTGGGAATGACTAGGGCGAAAGAGAGACTCTACCTCACGGCTGCAGAGAGCCGCTTGATTTGGGGAGGGTATCGTATGATGCGACCCAGTCGTTTCTTACGTGAAATTCCTCGTAGTTATATAGAACGGGTGCGCTAGTGGTACAATCAAAACAGGAACTGCAACATCTACAGGTACAGAAGCTCGTTCTATCTCCTCAGATGCAGCAATCCCTCCGTATCTTACAACTCCCTATTACGGAATTAACCTGTTTGATTACCGAAGAAATTGAGAGGAACCCTGTATTTGAACCAGATAGTCCTCCAGCCCCGATGCTGCCCACCAAACCAGGGGGTAATGCAAACCAAGAATCTGACGATATCAAAGATTTTATCGAGAACACGATTGCTTCCGAGAGCTCTCTTTTTGAATTCTTACAAGAACAGATTCGTGATCTATTTGTAAAGGCAGAGGAATTACATATTGCAGAAATTCTTGTAGGCAACTTGGATGAACGGGGGTGGTTGACTACCCCTATGGACGAGTTAGAGATCCTGTGCAGCAGCTCAGCAGAATCGATCCTATCCGTATTATATCGACTACAAACCTGCGAGCCGACAGGGATTGGGGCCCGTTCCCTGCAAGAAGCGCTTCAATTACAATTATCTAAAACTCACGCTCCTGATGCTCTAGCAAGACGCATGGTAAATGAGTCGTTTGACGACGTAGTAAAAAATCGAGTGAACTACCTATCCAAACGATTCTCTGTTTCTACTGAAGAAGTCTATCGGGTATTGACGGAAGAAATAGCAACTTTAGAAGTACACCCAGGAAAATCTTTCTTACGCGGTCACTATCGAGCTAACCCTCATGAGGTCATTCCTGACATACGAATTGATTGGGTTGACCACCGTGTCCACATAGAAATCAATCGCGACCCTTTACCGGGGCTGCGATTTAATCCCTACTACATGGAGATGTTACAAAAAACCCAATCTGCAGAACTACGGGAATATCTTATGCAGCATGTCCAACAAGGACGCACCCTGATCAAACATCTTGATGAGCGTGAGCATACTCTCTACCGGATGGCAGAAGAGTTAGTAAAAATTCAACATGATTTCCTTAAAGATCAACAAGGTCAACTTGTTCCCCTAACGATGAAGCAATTAGCTGAAAGGCTTTCCCTGCATGAATCTACAATTGCACGTGCAGCGGCAGATAAATACCTTACCTGCCCTAGAGGGGTCCTGGCCATCCGATCTCTATTCAGCTATCGATTTGTTAGTGATGGCGGCACAGAGGTATCTACTAACTCAGTGAAAGAGTTACTCCAACGACTTATTGATGGGGAGGACAAACAACACCCCCTATCCGATGAGGCTTTGTCTCTCCTCATCCAAGAAGCGGGGATCCCCTGCGCACGAAGGACTGTAGCAAAATACAGAAAGGAGTTGCGTATAGGCAATACGCTACAACGCAAGCAATATACTCAAGACGGAAAGAAAACGGCACGGAGTTGCTGCCAACGAGGTGATGATTCCGTAGCTACATAGTGGCGAATTTCCGTTAGTGATTGAGTAGAAAAATGCAGAATTTCCCGATCCGTCAAGGCAATCAACAGCAGATCACTCAAATCGGAAAGTTGTTGCAACTTCTTTTTTGTTTTCTTCAGTATCCTCTGTTCTGTCCTGAGACGTATACTAAGATAAAGAATCACACCCCAAAAGAGTGGCCACGTCCACTGCCACCATAGACCACTGACTAGACAAATCAATATAAAGAAACCACTTTCCTTTGAAGATCGAAATATAGGGCCCCACCTTTTACGAAAGGGTGAAGAAGAGGTTTGGTATGCAAGGTGTTCTTCGAATCTAGGTTCTGTAAATCGAGCTCGCAGTGCATGGATTGCCTCGTGGATCAGTAATTCTTCTCGTGAATAACCCAACCATTGAGAGCGCCTTTTGAATGCAGTACGTAATTGTACCCGAACAGAAGAGGGGTCTACCCAGCAACAGGCTCCTTCCCAAGGCCACAGCCCTTGATTACTATACTCGATCTCCATCGATTCCATGGTTATGCCCTGCCATTGCAACGGGCAAGCGGCTCGTGTAGATCGAGCCCGTTCCATAAAGGAAGCTTCTGTTTCATCAGGTCCAACAATCCAACCCTTCCAAAAGTACGCTTGCCAATCGATCATTCTTTCTTTCTAATCTCTATGAGCAAGAGAGACAAGCAAAATTTCATATGCGATCGAGCACAAACAAGACGTGCGATCTAGTCAATGGGGAATACAGCGTACTCTTTTCCATGCAACGCGAGCCACCTCGACTGTACACCATACAGAAGAAGATGGGATTGTTGGGCAGCATCCATTCTTGTTCTAGAACTTTTTAGGCAATAGATCGACGGATATGAAACGCACTCATTCATTTTCCCGCTACGCACGGTGCCATACAGGATCTTCAAGTCACCTGGGAAACAAGATTACGAGCTGCAAAGCACAATAGTTACATCGAATGTGGCAGAACAGTAGGTGGAGTAGGAGGTGGAACACCTTGCGCACCCACAGATTGTCCAGCCGTCAGCATATTCTGAATCGTTACAGGAGTCACTGCGGGAGGAGAATCAGTAGGGGAGGGAACTGCTTGATAGGCGTCTGCAGGAGAGTCGTTTTCAGTAGGAGAATCGGCAGAAGAGCGATCTACACCACGATAATATCCAGGATAGGATTCTGCAGGAGGAGATTCTGCAGGAGGAGATTCTGCAGGAGATGTTGCTCCAGAATTATTGGCAGTCTCCGTTTGGATGATCCCTATCTTTTGTGCATACTCCTTTAGATTATCAGGGATACTTTCATTGTTTCCATAATCTTGCTGAATTAAATTCCAAGCCAAACGATCACTACGATTATATGCGCTATCTATACTGTCCTGATCTAGTGTAGGGTTGTTTTGCAACAGGAAAGCGAATGCCAGCGCAGTATAATAAGCGTACTCTTCGGGAGCTCCGTGGGCAATTTCCTGTCCGTACACAAGCCCAACGAGGCTTGCTAGCGTGTCCTTGTTTGGGTTATTTGATTTGCTAATGTCGGCTTGTATTGCACGTACCTTGTCTGTATAATTTATTTGTGAAACAGTTGCAGTAGAGGAAGGGGTATCTGCTGCAAGGCCCCAGTGAATGGATCCTGAACACAGCACTATCATCAACACGATTTTTTTTTTCAAAGCCAGCCTCCTTACCCAATTGGCAATATAATAAAAAAATGTTTTTTATAAATGTTTTTTTAGATTTTTTTTCAACGTTACTGATTTTTACCTAAAGTGTTCGTTTTTAAGCGAATTCGAAAAATCGAAGTGTCCGGATCTGCTTCTGCCCATATATGCTTATATAAGAAGCTATACAAGATGAAATACCTAATGTACCCATCACGTAAGATGGGAATTCATCTTATATCAATTCTCTTCTTGCATGTGAGGAATATGAGGATTGTACCTTTCTCAATGAGAATAAAAAAAGAGGTTCAATCCCAGGATTGAACCTCTTTTGCAACAGATGGACGATTAAGATTGGGGATGACACCCACAAGATGAAGAATGTACATGACAGGAAGACGGACTGGAGTAGTCAGTCTTATAAAATCCCTTGCCTCGAAACTGCACACCGACCCCACCACCTACTCCTCTTTTTAAGGATAGTGTGGAGCAGTGAGGACACTGCTCCAAGGGTGAGTCTATAATGCTTTGTTGCACTTCTAAACGATGGGCACAATGTTGACATTCATACTCGTATGTTGGCATGTTACATCATCCCCATGCCGCCCATACCACCCATACCGCCCATACCATCCATTCCATCCATTCCAGGAACGGCGGCTGCTTTTGGTTTAGGTTTATCTGTGATCATGACAGCCATCGTTAATAGCAATCCTACTACAGAAGCTGCATTACGCAGAGCTGTCTTGGTGACTAACACTGGGTCAATAACACCAGCAGCTACGAGATCTTCATAGACCCCTGTCAGGCCATTATAACCCCAGTTTTTCTTCGATGCTTCTTCGTAGATCTTTTGAGCCACGAGATTGCCCTGTTCCCCACAGTTACTTGCAATCGCAGTAGCAGGAGCAAAGCAAGCTTGTCTTACGATGTCTACGCCCACAGCTTCATCACCAGCAACAGCTAGTTCTTTGAGTCGATCTACAACTTTTAGAAGGGCCACGCCACCACCGGGAACGATCCCTTCCGCAATCGCGGCACGAGTTGCGTGTAATGCGTCTTCAACGCGAGCTTTTTTCTCTTTCATCTCCGTCTCTGTGGCCGCTCCAACTTTAATCACAGCAACACCACCTACTAGGTGAGCCAACCGTTCTTCGAGTTTTTCACGATCAAAGTCTGAAGTAGCAGCTCCTAGCTCGCCACGAATTTGCTGTTCTCGCGTTTTGATACGTTTAGCATCTCCCTTACCACCAACAAGTGTTGTTTGGTCTTTTTTCACTTCAACCCGTTTTACTTCACCTAGAAGATCGACAGTTGCTTCTTCGAGATTTAACCCTAACTCCGCAGCAACGACAGTTGCGCCAGTTAAGCAAGCAATATCTTCCAGCATAGCTTTACGACGATCCCCAAAACCTGGAGCCTTGACTGCACAGACAGGTAGCCCCCCTTTGATTTTGTTCACAACGAGCGTAGCTAATGCCTCAGCATCAACATCTTCGGCAATAATAAGAAGAGGCTTTGGACCTCGGGCCATGATTTTTTCAAGAATTGGAACCAATTCTTTAGCCGACGAAATTTTCTTATCGACAATCAATACTTTAGCATGCTCTAACTCGACGCTCATGGATTCAGGTCGCGTGATGAAATAAGGAGAGCAATACCCCTTATCAAATTGCATGCCTTCTACAACATCCAACTCGGTTTCAATGCCTTTAGCTTCGTCAACTGTAATGATACCATCTTTACCAACACGTTCCATCGCTTGAGCAATGATCTCTCCAATTTCGAGGTCATTGTTAGCTGAAATGGTGGCTATTTGTTTGACTTCCTCATGATTTTTCACAGGCTTTGCTAGTGCATTCAGCCCTTCAACCAATGTAGCTACAGCACGATCAATCCCCTTCTTGAGAATCATAGGATTAGATCCAGCTGCAACGTTTTTGGCTCCTTGGGCAAAAATAGCTTCCGCTAGAACGATAGCTGTTGTTGTTCCATCTCCTGCAATGTCTGAGGTTTTTGCGGCAACTTCTTTAACTAAAGAAGCGCCCATGTTCTCAAATTTATCTGCATGAACGATTTCTTTCGCTACGGTCACTCCGTCTTTTGTAGACAATGGAGCCCCACCAGCTTTTTTGATCACAACATTACGCCCTTTAGGACCTAACGTCACAATCACCGCCTTTGCAAGTTTACGAATCCCCTCTTGCATAGACTTGAGGGCATCCTCACGAAATTTCAATAATTTTGCCATGGAAACCCCCTTACTCTACCAACATTCCTAATACATCATCTTCTGCTAGCACAAGCAGTTCTTCATCGTCGCTCTTAATTTCTGTCCCACCATAAGAGGAAAAGAGCACCTTCTGCCCCACTTTCAAAGTCATTGGCTCGATCACGCCATCATCGTTGCGTTTTCCTGGCCCTACAGCTAATACTTCTCCCTCTCTTGGTTTTTCTTTTGCTGTATCAGGAAGTAAAATGCCCCCTTTGGAGGTCCCAGCTTGCGTTCTTCGCACTACAATGCGATTTCCTAGTGGTTTAATTTTTGTTTTCATGGTTGGATCTCCTGAGTTTAGGTACTTGTGATAGACATCATAAGAGGAAATCCCCTTTTCGTCAATTTCGTTAGCAAACAAGCATGCTGGGTGCTAAAGACTGTAATCAGGGAGTAAGTATTTTTTTCTTAACTGCAAAAATGCCGATCTGTCAGCTTGACAAAGAGAGCGGAGCTTCCAGATAAAAAATGGCTCCATTTCCAGGATACGCAAGACTTCCGATCGCCCGTGTAATTTTAAAAACGATTCCGTTTTACTCTTGGATTCTGCGATTTTTTTGATTCCCTCATGAAATTGCTGGGGATATAAATTTTTCAACACTCCAATGAGGGTGTATGCTGTCGTAACAGGCAAATAATCATTAGGTTGCGTGACAGATAATAGCACTCCATGACAATTTTCATTTTTATACCTTCCAAAGAAGGGACGAAAGTGGAATGCCTTAAAATGAATCCCAGGTAATTTCTGAGCATTGCAGGCATCTGCAAATTGATCAGCGTCAATCCATGGGGCTCCCACTACTTTAAAAGGCAATGTATACCCGATCCCAATATTCACCTGTACACATCCACCTAATAACCCAGTAGTTGGATAATAAAGAGCTGTGTCTGGCTCGGGTATTTGAGGACTGGTAGGCACCCAAGGCAATCCCGTGTCAGCAAAACTCATATTGCGCTTCCACCCTTTCATCGGGATTACAGTTAAGCGACATCCAACACTGTATTCGTTATTGAAGAAGCTAGCCAATTCCCCTAGGGTCATTCCATGGCAATAAGGAATATTGATATACCCCAAAAAGGATCGATGCTCTTCATCCAATAAAGGACCGTCGACTGTGATTCCTCCCTGTGGGTTCGGACGGTCTAACACAAGAAAAGGTATTTTCAATTTCGCAGCTTCTTCCATACAATAAAACAGCGTACCGGTGTAGGTATAGGACCGAGATCCTATGTCTTGCATATCAAAAATCAGGACATCAATACTACGAAGCTGTTCTGGTGAGGGGCGTCGATTTTGTCCATGCAAACTCCGAATTGGGATGTCACGGTGAAAGCTATCGGCAATACATTCATATGCATAACCTTCCCCATAAAATCCATGCTCTGGGGAAAAAATAGCCTCAAGTCGCAGCTTGGGATTCGAAAGGATGCGATGCACTGTGGTAGAGCGATTTTGATCAATGGCTGCATGATTGGTAATCAATCCAATTCGCTTACCATGGAGAAACGTAAGATCCATACTCCCAAACAGCACGTCTGCGCCTACTACAACAGAGGCAGCTAATCCTGAGCAGAACAGGAATAATGATGCGACACACGTTCTTGTGATCAATTGCAATGCAATCGGTAACACGCCTCGATACAACTGAAAAAGAATATGATAAGAAAAAAACATGACGAATATTAGCTTACTGCTGCGCGCTGTTTTTAGCATCTACTAAGAGTTGGAATGAAGCCTCTGTATCCAAACGTCCATAGATATCTTCTATACGCAAAATATCATCTTCCCCTAAGTACTCACCTACTTGCACTTCAATGATTTCTAAATCTATCTTGCCTGGATTTGCAACGCGATGCATCGCGGATTTGGGAACAAAAATACTCTGTCCCTCATGAACAATCTGCTTGCGATCCTGAATGGTTACCTCAGCAGTTCCTCGCACAACAACCCAATGTTCGCTGCGATGCATGTGCATTTGCAAGCTTAATTTCTGTTGAGGATGCACGGTGATTTTTTTGATTTTAAACCGCTCCCCCGACTCTAAAATCGTATATTGTCCCCAAGGACGCTCCATAGTTTGGGGTTCATCCACGACAGATAGCGACTGTAAGGCAGCAACCACTTCTTTCACATGTTGCGCTTCGCTGCGTGGCATTACTAAAACCGAATCTTCGGTCTCAATGATCACCATATCCTGAATTCCCAATGCGGCAACGAGTCGCTTTTTAGCGATCACGAGCGATCGTTCCGTGCGGATTAATTCCGCACTTCCTTGGACGACATTCTTGGAAGAGTCTTTATCTAAAAACTCATAGACCGCCTCCCAGGAACCAATATCAGACCAGTGTAGAGACAACGGCCTGCAAACCAATCGATCCGTCTTTTCCATTAACGCATAATCAATCGACTGCGGCTCATCCATACTCAGTCCATAGCGAGACCATTCATGCAAAAATGTTTCTAATGAAAACAGAAAAATTCCAGCATTCCAATAATAGTTTTTCTCTTCGATCAACTGCTGAGCCACCTCTGCACTGGGCTTTTCAATGAAACGCACTACCTTATCTTCATGAACCTGTATATATCCGTACCCAGTATCAGGCCGCGTAGGGGTTATACCAAATGTAACAATATATCCTTGTCTTGCCCATTCTAACGAGTTACGGACTTGCTCTACAAAGGTGGTATCTGGGGAAATGAGATGATCTGCGGGGCATACAAGTACAAGAGTAGAAGGATCTGCGCCCGCCTCGATGAAACTTTGGACACTAAACGCAATGGCTGGGCCCGTATTTTTTGGCATAGGCTCTTCTAAAATCTGATCCCGTAACCCAGGGTCAACAGCAACAGATTGGGCCAAGACATCATGTACATGGTCTTTGTGCGTCACAAGATAGAGTTCCTGAACAGGCACTAAATGCAACGCGCGACGGAGCGTTTTTTGAAGAAGAGAATCCTCTCCGCCTAGTTTAAGAAATTGTTTTGGGTAATGACCTCGTGAAAGCGGCCAGAGCCGAGATCCCTTTCCTCCCGCAAGAATTAGGCACTTGAGCATGGACCCTAATTGTTCATCTTTAGACTTTTCTTTTCAACTTCAATCGGGCATACTTCGGCGCATGATTACGGTTCAATACAAGAATAGCTCCATTACTCTCCCAAAGGGAAGTTCTCTGAGTGACCTAGCACAGCGGCTCCATCTCACTGCTCCTGATCAAGCTGTTGCTGGATCCATTCAAGGAAAGCTCGTGGATTTTTCTACACCATTGCAAGATGGCGATTTGGTGGAGATTTTTTCTTTTGCTGACCCTAAGGGGAAGGAGGTCTACTGGCACACCTCTGCTCACGTGTTAGCTCAAGCGGTGTTGCGCCTTTGGCCAGAAGCATTACCTACGATTGGTCCTCCGATTGAATCGGGATTTTACTATGATTTTGCTAATCTCCATCTTTCCGAGGAGGATTTTGAGCGCATTGAGCAGGAAATAGAAAAAATTTTAACAGAACATTTCGTTCCACAAAAGGAATGTTTTTCTTCTTCCAAAGAAGCTCTTGATGTGTTCGCCGCAAATCCTTACAAAAAAGAGCTCATTGAAGAATTCAAAGACTCTCAACTCACCGCCTACCGACAAGGGGAGTTTCTTGACTTATGTCGTGGCCCCCACCTTCCTGGTTTGAATAAAATTAAGGCAGTTAAGATTCTCAAAACTTCTGGTGCCTATTGGCGAGGTGATAGCAAGAAAGAGATGCTCACTCGCATTTATGCAATTTCTTTCCCAGACCGCAAACTACTCAAAGAATATCTACATCAAATAGAAGAAGCAAAAAAACGAGACCATAAAATTCTAGGGCCTCGTCTAGGCCTCTTTACACATTTGGAAGAGGCTCCGGGCATGGCTTTTTTTTATCCTAAGGGGATGAAATTACGTAAGGCATTGCTAGCGTTTTGGGAAGAATTGCATGAAGAAGCAGGTTATCAATTTATCGAAACACCTCAACTCGTGAAAAAAGAACTCTGGGAAATTTCGGGACACTGGCAAAACTACCGCCACAATATGTACACCTCTTCGATTGAAGAAAAAGAATACGCTATCAAGCCCATGAATTGTCCGGGGTGCATGTTGTTGTATAAGACAGAGGTGCACAGTTATCGCGAATTTCCTTTGCGTTTAGGGGAAATTGGCCATGTACACCGACATGAGGCCTCAGGAGCTCTTTCTGGCTTGATGCGAGTGCGTAGTTTTCATCAAGATGATGCCCATATTTTTATGGAACCGCATCAAATTGAAGATGAGATTCTTGCTGTATTGCATTTGATGGATCGTATCTATTCGACATTTGGATTATCCTATCATTTAGAACTTTCCACCCGCCCAGAGAAAGATACTATTGGCACAGATGCACAGTGGGAACACGCAACAAGCTCTCTTCAAGCTGCCTTGGATCGTTCTGGCAAACCGTACATTGTACGTGCCGGCGAAGGAGCTTTTTACGGACCTAAGATTGATCTGCACATCAAAGATGCCATTGGGAGAACGTGGCAATGTGGAACGGTACAATTAGATATGGCATTGCCTGAGCGATTTGCTCTGGAATATGTAGATCGAGAAGGTAAACGTGTACGACCTATTATGATCCATCGAGCTCTTTTTGGTTCCATTGAACGGTTTATGGGAATTTTAATTGAGCACTTCGCTGGCCGGTTTCCTTTATGGCTAAGTCCAAGACAGGTACGCATTATCCCTGTTGCCGACCGCCATCTACCCTATGCTCAGTCCATTATGAAAGAACTGCATAGCTTTCATTGTGAAGTAGATGACTCCCATGAATCGGTTTCTAAAAAAATTCGTCTTGCACAGCTTGAGCAAGTCAACTATATGCTCACAGTAGGAGATCAAGAAATGGAAACCAAAACTGTGAGTGTCCGTAGCCGAGATAACCAGGTCCGAGGTGGTGTCTCTCTCTCTGATTTTAGGCGTGACATGGAGCAGGAAAGAGCGTCACGGTCGTTATGAATCAACAGATCATTGCAGTGTGCAGTTTTAAGGGAGGCACAGCGAAAACATCGACAGCTCTCCACCTAGGACATGCTCTTGCGAGATTTCAGCAAGCTCGTGTGTTGCTGATTGATTTCGATGCACAAGCCAACCTCACAGCGGGGTTGGGATTTGACCCCGATGAATATGATTCTTTAGCTCAAGTGTTGCAGGGGTCCAAAACATTACAAGATGTGATTTTACGTACTTCATACTCCAAGCTTGACCTTATTCCAGCAGACACTTGGCTTGAGCGCGTGGAAGTCAGCGGCCCTCTTGCAGCAGATCGTTATTCTCATGAACGGCTCCAATACATTTTAGCTGACGCCGATTATGATTACATTTTTATTGATACACCCCCTTCTCTTTGTTGGCTTACTGAATCTTCTTTAATTGCTGCAAATCAAGCTCTTATCTGTGCCACAGCGGAATTCTACAGCGTGAAGGGTCTTGAGAGACTGTCTGAATTCATTCACAGCATTTCTCGTCGTCATCCTCTTGAAGTACTCGGAGTAGCTCTTTCATTTTGGAATGCTAGGGGAAAGAACAATCAGATTTTTCTCGATTTGGTGGAACAAACCTTTCCTGGAAGATTACTAGAAACAAAAATTCGTCGGGATGTCCATATCTCAGAAGCTGCGATCTATGGAAAACCCGTTTTTGAAACTGCCCCTTCGTCAAGGGCTGCAGAAGATTATTTTCAATTAATGCAAGAAGTCTTAACACGGTTATTGGAGCCATGTCAAAATTAACAGATATTCTACAAGAACGTTTTTTAAAAAAGAAAGAGAACCCCAAGATGTCCGATCTTGCCAAGCAATCGACAGATGGGGAACTCACCGCGTTTTCTGGTATGTTTCAACTATCAAAGTTGGCCAATCAGGAGGTCTCGCAAATTGAAGAGATCCTCAAAACGCATGCGATAGAAGAGGGTGCTGGGGTCGATCATGATCTCCGAGACCTGTTAGCTATTACGCAAGAGGTGCGCGCCATTACGAATCAAGCAGTGATTCTCCATGGGGAACGAATTAAAAGAGCGCAGAACATTTTAAAACAGTACAAAGAGGGCGCTTTTACTGCATGGCTCATTGCTACCTATGGAAATCGGCAAACTCCCTATAATTTCTTGCAGTATTACGAGTTTTATTCGAAAATACCCAAGAACCTGCAAACCAAACTTGAGGAAATGCCACGCCAGGCAATCTATACTCTTGCGAGTCGACATGGCTCTCAGGAAATGAAAGAAGAGATTGTCAAAAGCTACCAAGGCGAAACGAAACAGCAGTTGCTTCATAAGATTCGCTTGGAGTTTCCTCTGGCGTCTACAGACCGACGACGCGAAGACATAGGGGAAGGAGCAGCTAAGATCTTAGGAAAACTAGCAGAACGTTTCCGCACAGCAGAAATCAGCCCTGAGCAGAAAAAAACACTGATCGAACAATTGCACCAATTAGAAGGATTACTACAATGAAGGCAAAACCTATTCCAATTGAAGACCGCATTCTTTCTCTTTTCGAAGGTAATTTGAAAAGAATTTTTGCTATGAAAATTACTCGTTCTACCTTTAGAGAGCTACAGAATATGATCCTGACTTGTGCAGGACATAATAAAGACATTGCAAATTTTTTGTTTGAAACTCTGCTTGTTGGGGAAATCCCTTCAGGATGGTTAAATGAAAAGCAAAGCGAAGTCATGGAAGAGGCGATCAAACATTTTACTATTCCTGCTCGTCTAGCGAAAGATGTGAATGAACGAGGGGAATTCATCAATGTGATTACCTCCGATATGGTGACACAGCAGGAAGACTGTGCGCTACTGAATCGCATTCGTCGCATTGACGGAGATGAGTTTGTTTTTCTATCTAATGCGGAGAATACGATGCATTTGATTCAGCATTTTATTGCGCGCTTACAAGAACTGCAAACAAACAAGAAAGCACAAGAAGACCTGTCTAAGTTCAAAAAAGAACTCAATCTAGCGGGGGAACGACTCAAGCAACTCGCTGCGGTCTAATCTTTTTTGGGAAAGAGGCCACCTCTTTCCCCATTCTGTACCATGTAATCCAAGGGAATATCCCACATGCAGAGCCAAACGACCACGTAATTGTAAAACTGATTTATTATGAGACTACGCAGTGTGTGGGGGTATCCTTCTTTCCCTCCTTTTGTTCTTCATGCGTCAATTGTTGAGAAACCATGCAGTGTGTGGGGATATCCTTCTTTCCCTCCTTTTGTTCTTCATGCGTCAATTGTTGAGAAACCATGCAGTGTGTGGGGATATCCTTCTTTCCCTCCTTTTGTTCTTCATGCGTCAATTGTTGAGAAACCATAAGGAATGAATAAGGGTTTGAAGAGCCTGGTATGTACACCATAGGGCCACCTTCGATACCTATCGAATCCTTAATCTCACTCCTTTTGATATCTCTAGCAACCAACTTGGTCCCTATTTTTCCGAACATGCATGTACCTTCTGCTGCAACAAATTCCCCTATAGACAGGGAGCATATTGCATATCTAGGATTGAACCTAAAAACGGCTTGGCTGTTGTTACTGCACTCTACCCATATTGCGACTAGACTATTGAACTCATCTCCCTTTTCCTTGATGGGCTGTAATGACTCTATAGGATTAGTAAAAACCACTACTGTTTCAGGAGTGGATAGCCAATCTTGCGGTGGACTGGGGTTCGAAGCCAGCTCACGAGAAATTTTGCAAATCTTGCAACTACTAGTGCACTGTCAATATTTTGTTTTAGGATAAAGCGACTTGAGTTTACGCCTT
>CAYLUD010000011.1:0-33611 GCA_964386785.1 uncultured bacterium
ATAGTAGGTATCCATCGCATCTAAAATCATTTCTAAAGGATATTTTCGAGCATAAGGAATGATTTTTTTTCGCAGATGTTGATTGCTAGCATGCAGAGAAAGTACCAATGGCACTTGTAAACCTTCCTGTGCAAAACGAAGAATTCCCTCCACAACCCCAACAGTGGAAACCGTAATTCTACGCTGAGACAGGTGAAGTCCCTCCGGTGCGCTCAGAATACGAATCGACGCCAAGACCGCTTCGTAATTTTCCAAGGGTTCGCCCATTCCCATATAGACCACGTGCGAGACTCTCTCCCCACGGCTCTTGAGCACACGATCGATTTGGACCACTTGCTCCACGATTTCACCTGTCGATAGGGAGCGAAATAATCCTTCTTTGCCAGAGGCGCAAAAGGCACAACGTGCTGGACACCCTACCTGTGAGGAGACACATACCGTCCGGCGGTCTCCCGAACAAATTAACACAGACTCTACAAGCGATCCATCTCGCAATTCCCACAGATATTTGATGGTCTCTTCCGCTTCCTTGGTGCCACGTAGAGTGAGGGAGGAAAGGGAATAACGAGAAGACAACTCATGCCGCAGGTCATGACTTAGATTGAGCATCTCATCAAAAGAAGATACCCCCTTCCGGTACAGCCAGTCAAATATCTGTACTGCTTGGTATCGTTTAGATACGTGTTCTCGTAAAGCTTCACACGTAAAAGAATATATGGAATGCATGGCGGCACCTCTTGAGTGGATCGTTTCTTCAGTCAATGGTATACTCTCTCCAAAGGTCTGGAACCTATTATATCCTAGCATAAGATTCATTATGTTGAAGAGGGGGAAGAAGTTGAACTACTTGACTCATGATGATTGGGGCTTAACGTAGATGGGGGAAATCCGGATCCTTCGGATCATTCGGATCATTCGGATCCTTCGGATCATTCGGATCAAAAGGAGCTACTGGGGAAAACTTCTCATTACGCAAACAGTCTTGGATAAGATCTAGGTTGCTAGCATTATCCAAACAGTCTTGGATACGATCTAGGCCGATAGCGAACTTCTTGCAGATTTCTTCCAAATAGATGACGTGTGGGCGTTGATTGAGCTGAGCTTGCTGCTGTAGTTCCGATATATTGCTGAGAATTGTCGCGCTATTTTTTCCGGATTCAGCCAAGCTGCTTGCGATGGCAGCAAATAACACCATTTTTGAGGAATCATTCAAGGGTTCATTGCTGCCTTGGTATCCAAATGAATATTTTTGAAACTGAAAATTTTGAAACTGAAAATTCAGTATCTCGCTACAAGTCTGCATATTTGGCAAGGGTATGAAAAAGTGCTTGCCAATTCGTCCGTCACGCAGAACATCCTTGTCGATATTGTCAGAAAGATTCGTTGTGCCGATCAAAATATAAGGTCTTGGTTTATCACTATCAATATTTCCTTGCACGACACTAAGGAAGTGGTTAACAAACCCAGAATTTATCTGGTCTGTCGCTCTAGGGTTCCTCGTTCTTAGTAAACCATCGATTTCGTCTATTGTAATAACGCAAAACTCCCCATCAGGAATCGTGAACACCTCGGTTATCTTCCTCTCAGTCTCTCCCTGCACAGATGATATTAGTTGACGAGATGCATATTTCTTTGTTGTTCCTCCAAGGAGTTCGTGTATGAGAGATGCGATTTTTGTTTTTCCGCATCCTGAGGGTCCGCTTAAAAGGAATCCTGCATCAGGAGGAGGCTGGCAGCTGCCTGCTCTAAACGCTCGCCATGTATCTAAGTAATCGATTAACTCGTCGGGGACACCAAACACTCCTTTCGATTCAAAAAAACTTTTAGTAGAGATTGATCGATCTAATGGGGGGGTATTGACAACACCACGTTGTGGTGCATTGCCTCGGGGTTGTGGTGCATTGCCTCGGGGTTGTGCTCTATTGGCGTTATCGGCTTCTTCCAGTTTTTTAGCAAGATGATCGCAGCCACCCCTACATGCATAAGATAAAAAACTAAGAGAAAATAGAGAGAACCCAATACCTGACAATGCTTTTGCAGCCGGTAGAAGAGATGTATTGGACAGTACATGAAGCCCTTGAATGATAAACAAGGCTATCCCAGTAATCAGAATCAGTAAGCCGATAGCAGCTGTTATTCGCTCATTAGAGCACCACGCACGATTGCCTGTAGAGGGAGTGTTTTCCATTACGACTAAACTATAAAATTTTGTATTTTTTAAAACAATTTTAAATAAAAATCGAATAAACTTGTACAAGTTTATTTTTTTGAAAAATATTCTTTACATTTAGAGGCTGTAGCCTCGATCTAGGGTAGGTTGCGAGGCTCTGGGTAGGGTCCATACTCAGTCTCGTATCGGGGATATGTGTTGGATATAGGAAAGGAGGTTCCTTCAAAGAATATAGTGCGTGTTATTTAAGTTTTTTTTGTGTACCATCTACACTTTTGCTAGGTGATGCTATGGAAGTAGAAAGAAAAAAAATTATCTCTTCTTTGGAAGAAGCAAAAGCGGCTGTTGAGCAGTTAACACAGCGGGTCGATTGGATTTTGGGCTGTGCAGAACAGATTGCTGATAGCTTTCGTCAGGGGGGCAAATTGCTCATTGCAGGGAACGGAGGTAGCCTGTGTGACGCGATGCACTTTGCTGAAGAGTTAACTGGTTTTTTTAGAGAAAAACGGCCTCCCTTCCCAGCCCTTGCTTTAGCAGATCCAGGTCACCTAAGTTGTGTTGCTAATGACGCAGGCTTTGATGAGGTGTTTGTCCGAGGGGTCGAGGCGTTCGGAAAGCCAGAAGATATCCTGATCGTCCTGACCACAAGTGGAAACTCGAAAAATCTGATCAAAGCAGTCGATCGAGCCAATGAGATGGGATTGACGACCGTTGCCTTTCTAGGTAAGACCGGCGGTTTGTTGCGTGGACGAGCCGATTACGAATTGTCGATAGAAGGATTCCAAACATCAGATCGGATTCAGGAAGCGCACATGCTGGTCATTCATATTTTGATCGAAGTTGTAGAGTCCTTATTGTTAGAAACATCCAAGGAACACCATGCCTCGTGCGTGGGTTGAAGGGGTATTGAGTGATCGGATCCAAAGTCCGATGGCTCGACTATATCGATTGTGCATGATGCCTAGTAGTCATGTCTTTGCTATTCTCGTTGCGATACGTAATAGGCTGTATGATCGGGGCTGGTTACACCCTAAACGAGTTTCCTGTCCGGTCATTAGCGTTGGAAGCATTGAAGCTGGAGGTACAGGAAAAACCCCCATTACCCTCTGGTTGGCTGAACGATTGCATGCACAGGGTAAACACGTAGCTATCCTATCCCGTGGGTATGGACGACGGGGGAGGGGAGTGCAGCTCGTGGACCCCCATTCCTGCTCTCCCACCGATGTAGGAGACGAACCATGGATGATGGCGCATCGCTTACCCGGTGTTCCTGTCATTGTAGGTTCCTCTCGATATGCTGCAGCTCGCTATGCGCAAAATCAAGGAGCCAATTTGCTCTTGCTTGACGATGGATTCCAACATCGTCAACTCCATCGCGATCTGGATATTGTCGTAGTATCGAAACGCTCTCCATCTCGATTTTTGCCCACCGGATCGTTACGCGACCAACCCAAACGAATCCAGCAGGCCGATCTACTCATCACCTGCGATGCTGGGTCGCTAGATCCATCCCTTCTATCTGGAACCATTCATGTCCAAGGAGCATACGATCGAGAGGGCACATCTATCACACTTCCTAAACGCATAGCTCTCTTTTGCGGTATTGCACACCCTGAGCGTTGGGTGCGTACCTTGCAGGATTTACAATGTGATATTTGCTCTTCTCTTATCTTGGCTGATCACCAGAAACCATCTGTAAAACGATGGCAAGAATGGGAGCAGGATGCTGCTTCACAAGGTGCTCAAGCATTAGTATGCACAGAAAAGGATTGGGTAAAAGGGGTCCTTCCGTCTAGACTGCCCGTTATCTGGGTACGTATCGAATTTCGGTCTCAGCAGATAGAAGAACGGATTCAAGAGATTTTACGAAGGAAGGGTTTATGAAATTATGGCAAAAGATGTTGATAGGAATGCTAGGGGGTTCTCTTCTTGGTGTTCTTTTAGGTCCAAAAGCCATTGCTTTGAAACCGATAGGAACGATCTTTTTGAGTCTCCTCAGCATGGTGGTCGTTCTCCTCGTGTTTTCTTCTATGGCCAGCGGGGTCACAGCGATCAGTGATCGAAAAAAATTAGGTAGGATTGGCCTTCGTACGCTGGCTATTTATGCAATTACTACCTCGCTAGCGATAGGCATCGGGATGCTATTTGCAAAACTGTTCAATCCAGGCAGAGGGATTGGCCTCATCGCGCCAGATGTTCCTTCTAATCTAGATGGAACTCCTGAAATTCTTCATCTGCTCCTGAATTTAATTCCTTCGAATCCAATTCGAGCATTGGCCAACGGAGAAATTCTGCAAGTGATCGTATTTGCTTTGTTTCTTGGTTTAGGACTCAATGCAATAGGGGAACGCGCTAAACCCTTAGTACAAGTATTAGAAACCACCGCAGAAGTGATGGTCCGTATCACAGGAATGGTAATGAAATTGGCCCCTTACGGGATTTTTGCCATCATGGCATGGGTTTCAGGTACCTTTGGGGTCAGCATCCTCTATCCACTACTCAAACTCCTTTCCGCTCATTATTTGGCCTGTATGGTTCATGTCGGAGTGGTGTTCTGTGGAATTTTGCTCTTAGCTCGACTCCCTGTTATTCCATTTTTTAAAGGAATGACTGAAGCGATCACATTGGCAGCTTCTACAACCTCAAGCTCGGCAGCCTTGCCTGCAACACTTCATTGCCTTGAAGCTAACCTAGGTGTGCCCAAGACTATTGCTCGATTTGTGCTACCCCTGGGTATCTCAGTTAATATGAATGGTACCGCCATTTTTCAGTCAATAGCTGCTCTTTTTGTGGCACAAGCCTATGGCATTGAATTAGGAATCCAGGGGCTGTTTTTAATCGCTGTCAGCGCTACTTTGGCATCCATTGGATGCGCCGGCATTCCCGGAGGAGCCATTGTGACACTGTCGATCGTCTTTAGTTCTGTAGGATTGCCTCTGGAAGGGATTGCTATTATCGCAGGTATTGATCGTATTCGCGATATTATCGGTACAGTCGTGAATATTCTAGGGGATGCTGTGGTAGCCGTGTTCGTAGCCCATAAAGAAAAAGAACTGAATGAATCCCTCTATCGTAGTAAGGCCTACCATAGCTATGAAGAGTCTCTCGCACAGGAGCAAGCATGACCCCCATTCTGTTACCCAAGCTTGGCGAAAGCATCACATCAGCGATCGTAATTCAATGGTTCAAGAAGGTGGGAGATCCAATTGCTGTAGATGAACCCCTTCTTGCTGTGAGTACAGATAAGGTGAATTCAGAAATCCCTTCCCCTGTCGCAGGAGTCGTTATGGAACTTCTAGTGCCCATCGATACGGAGGTGGAAGTCGGCGCTCCCTTGGCGATCGTACAGACCCATTCCTCTGCCGTGACAACCTCCGCTGTACACAGCCAGCCTCTCTGTTCCCAACAGAACCACCCAGCTACAGTGTCTCTTCTCTCTCCCGCTGTGCTCCGATTTGCACAGGAACAGGGGATTCCCATCGAAGAACTCCATCACATTGCAGGCTCAGGTGAAGGGGGGCGAGTCACGAAGAGAGATGTGGAGCAGTGGTCTGCACAGCGAGCGACAGAGCCGGTATCCTCACCCTGTCCATCAGTACTGGCAAGCATGGAAACGATCGAACGCATCCCTCTATCTCCTATGAGAAAGAGCATCGCTCACCATTTAGTGCGCTCGGTACGTGAGATTCCTCAGGCTTCTGCTACCATTGATGTGGATCTGACAGATGCCTTGCACTGGGTACGATACCATCGAGATTCTTGGTTGCGTCAGGAACAGGCTAAACTGACTATTACGACATTGGTCATTGAATCCCTTTGTCGAGGGCTGAAGAAATACCCCTTACTCAATAGTACTCTGGAAGAAGAGGTGATTCTCTGTAAACAGGACATTGATTTGGGGATCGCTGTCCATATTGCTACTGGTTTAATTGTTCCAGTGTTACGCCATGCCGATCGAGCCGATCGAGGCCACCTATCCCGAGAAGTGGCTCGCCTCGCTACAGCAGCACGAGAAGAGTCTCTACATCCTAACGATGTGCAGGGCGCTTCATTTACTCTAACCAATTTTGGAATGACAGGTGCGTTGATGGGTACACCCATTCTGCCCTATCCTCAAGTCGGTATCTTAGGAATAGGCACCATTCAAAAGAGGGTGGTAGTCCGTCCGGATGGTACATTTGCTGCACGTGATGTAGCCTATATCACCATTACGTTTGATCACCGCGTAGTCGATGGCATCTATGCGTGTGAGTTCTTAGCTTCTTTGAAAGCCGACTTGGAAAGTTGTCCTCCTGAATAACCCGGGATATCGTCCCAATGGTATAAGGGATGCACCGATAGCACTTCCCATCCTTCATCATGTACTTGGTGGAGAAGAATAAGAATTTCTCCAAAAGAAATTGTGTTCTCCCAAAGAAATCGTAACCGCCATTGATCCGTACCCTCCATAGCATCATTGCCAGGTGGTTCAATATAGGCTCCTCGATTCCTAATACTCACGATAGGAAAGCGCTGCAGCTTCTTCATAAGAACAGAGGGTAATATAGCGGCATAAATCGAAATATCTACACCCCGGAGTTCTTTTTTGGGCATGGACGTCGAGATGATCTGATCCGTCGGATGACAAATAGGGGATCGGGGGGCCACCAGCACAGATGGGGTCTTTCCTAATCGCGCTACCACAGATTTGGCGAACTCCTGTGTAGATACACAGACTCGACTTCCATCTACACGATACAGATCGCGCGTATGGATACCCTCTTCTAATGTGCATAGCCAAGCTTCATGTAAACGGATCGCACAATCTGATTGTCCTATATAATGGAGCATCTGAATTGCTCCTAATAGCAGCCCAGATGGATTGGCAATACCTTGGCCCGCCAATCGTGGGGCAGATCCATGAATGGCTTCAAATAACGCGCCGTGCACTCCTATATTGGTCGTGCCGACCAGGCCGATAGATCCCGATAGCTCTGCCGTAATGTCCGATAAGATATCCCCATAGAGATTGGGAACAACGATAACATCAAAATCCTCAGGAGCACAAGCAATCTTGGCCATGCCTACATCCACAATCAAAAAGGAGGATTCAATCTCAGGATATTCCAAGCGAATTCGATCAAATGTCGCGTGGAAGAGGCCATCCGTAAGTTTTAAAATGTTGTCCTTCGCTAAACAAGTAACCCGTTTTCTATTGCAACGGCGTGCGTATGCAAATGCATATCGTAAGATCTTTTCAGATCCAGACGCAGAGATCATTTTCAGTGCATAACACAAGTCAGGGCTGTCCCGGTACTCTATCCCACAATATAGGTCTTCTTCGTTTTCTCGAATCACCACAAGATCCATGCCGGGATGTTGGGTAGGGACATAAGGAGCATAGGAACAACAAGGACGAATATTCGCATAGAGCCCCAATCGACCACGTAGCACCACATTCGCAGAACGGAACCCTTTTCCTTGTGGTGTAGCTAAAGGGCCCTTGAGTAATATTTTGGTAGCATCTAGAGAGCGCAAAGCGTCCGGATGGATCCCATCTTCATATCCTGCTTCAAAGGCTTCTAACCCAAGCAGAACCCGTTCCACTTGTATTTGGGCTCCCGCTTGCTCCATCATGAAGAGGGTCGCTTCCATAATTTCTGGACCAATGCCGTCTCCATAGGCAACACTAATTGTAACCGGACTCATGCGATGGGATCCTATCCCCAGGGCTAGATTTTTTCCAGTGATTCCGATATCTTGATCTTATGCTTCGATCCCTACTTAAGGAACAACGCCGCGCCGTCGATTTTTTTTATGATCAACTCTCTATATCCGACGTCGAACAGGGGTTACAGTATCTACTTGCTACGGAAGGGACCATCTATTTCTCCGGAATCGGAAAAAGTGCCTATATTGCACAAAAAATTGCTGCTACACTGATCTCTACTGGCACTCGGGCTGCTTTTCTTTCAGCTGTGGATGCATTGCATGGGGATATCGGAATTCTGACACCCAAGGATACTTTGATCTTCTTATCTAAAACAGGAGAAACCCAAGAATTAATTGAAATGGTGCCTTTAGTGCGCGCTAAAGGCCTCCCTATACTTGTTGTGACGTCCCAAATGAAATCCAAGCTTGCTGGACTAGCAGATTATACGATTACCTTACCTTGTCAGGGCGAGCTATGCCCTTTTGACCTAGCCCCTACTACCTCTACCGTCTTGCAACTCCTACTAGGAGATCTATGGACGGGAGCATTGATGCGCCATCGCAGCTTTACCCTAGAAGCCTATGCAGCCAATCACCCTAAAGGACAGATCGGGAAGAGAGCTTCTTTAAAAGTCAAAGACCTCATGCTATCTCTGGATCAAACCCCCACTTGCTCTCCAGACCATACGTTACAGGACGTCCTCGTGGAATTTTCAGAGAAGCGTTGCGGGTGTATTTTGATTGTCGATCCAATCAAACGGTTACGAGGGATCTTTACTGATGGAGACCTCCGACGGGCATTGCAGACAAAACAAGAACAAGTGTTACGTTCCCCACTCTCTTCCCTGATGACAGCGCAGCCAAAAGTGATCTCTCAAGAGGCTTCCGCTTGGGAAGCTGTACGCTTGATGGAAAGCGATACAGAACACCCCATTATGGTATTGCCCGTAGTGGAGAATCACGAGGTCGTCGGTTTGGTTAAAATGCATGACCTCATTCAGGCTGGCCTTCACGTAGCTACTTAGAGTACATTTTGGATTGTTTTGTTGGTATGCGAACCGCCATGTGGTTGTTTCCATGGCAAATCCGGTTGTGCAGACTGCCACTCCTGAAACGAGCGATACGAAAAAAAAGGGAGAAATAGGGACTGTGCTCGTTGTACAGGCGCCTGTAGTGGGGATCCCAATCGACGTTCCCATATTTCTGAGATGGGTTGATTCATGGTGAGTACAAAACCATAACAAGAGCCAGATTCTCCCCACTCTATCGAACGAATCTCTTCATAAGGAAGATATAGGTACTCCCGTTGATAATAGCAAAAAACCACCCTATGTTCTTCTGTTTCTATCGCATGAGGGGATTGTTCTAAGCGGCGCACCTGCCGATAAGGATACCACCCTGCTGCTAACAGGAGCAGACTAGAAAAAAAAATCCATGGACCCCACATCCGCAATATAGGAAGAGGGAAGAAGATTCCTGAAATGACCAAGAGTAGAGCCCCAGCCCCCCCAATCCCTACACCTCGAAGCACAGCATCTTGTTTATGCTGGGGTGAAATGGAGCTATATACGATCATGACGTCCAGTAGATGATGGAACCTCTATTTTTGGCAATAGAGGATTCTTTCCTTGTTCTAGGATTTCCTCTCATGGTAACCTCTCCCTCCATGGGATGGCGCTTAAAACTCATCACACTAGCTGTGTTCGGCTTACTTACACTCACCTCTATTCTTTCCTATAATTGGTATATGGAGGGATTTTCTATAGGTCAGCTTCGCTTTAACTCGAGTCATCTCCACCTCCCCCCGAATTCCACCCATGAGGCTATTTGGTCTACTGCTCTTGCGCAACCGTACCATTATTTGGGGAAAGGATGCCAATTTTACGCCTTTGAAAGCGAAGATCATCAATATGTAATAAAATTATTGAAGGGTAAACATGTACGGTCTTTTCCCTCTTTAGAATCCCTCCCCATGCCTGCTGTTTGGAAGCAGAAACTTGTCGAGCATCGCCTAAGAAAAACCGCTCGAGTACAAGACCTGATTGCGAGTTGTCATTTGGCGCTCACACGAGCTCCCCGACAGACAGGACTCCTCTATGTGCATTCGCAACCCGAGTCTCCACATCATGCCCCAATCCAACTCTATGATGCGATCGGATGGCCCCATCGTATTTGTTTGGATTCCTACATCTTTCTTGTGCAAGAGAAGGCCCAACCACTAACAGAACGACTCTATCAGCTGACTGCCTTGCCAGAACCCCTGTTCATCGAACAAGTCTCCGTAGATTTGCAGTCCCTAGTACACATCCTCCACGAAAGGAGTCGACTAGCTATCCGGGACCTCGATCGTTCTTTTGTAAAAAATGTAGGACTCTCTGCCAAAGGAGCAGTCTGGATCGACATTGGGCAGTGGGTCCAGGATGTTGTAGCGCAAAATCCCGATGAGCAAGCTCAAGAAGTACAACGCCGATTTGGTGATCTGTTGCAATGGGCTGCTGTGCATATCCCTGATCGATACAGCGCTCTCCAGCAGGCTGTAGATCGCATATGCTTCTCGCACCCGATTACGGAGACGAGATCGCTTGAGCAATCGACATATACGTTTGATTCAGGATCTGCAGAGCGGTAGAGACCACCGTCCATTCTTGTTGAATTTCTGTCATGACCAATTGCAATTGCATCTGCTGCGTTTGACTTTGATTGGACGCATTTTGCGATTGCGTAGAGTAATCCTGCGCAATAGTGGTCAATCCACCACTCACAGGGCCAGGTGGAATTTGAGAATTAATTGTGGCTTCTAAGTTTTGAATCTCTTGAATGGTTTGAGTACTGACAGATTTCCCTTGATAAAGTAATCCTGCAGAGGTCGATGGAGACAAATTGGTAGGCTCAGTGAACAGGCCAGCCGCGATTAGGTATTGCATCTGAGTAGGAGGGTTCACTACTTGGATTCCTTGTAGGAGAGTCTGGAGTTGCTGTAACTCTGAGTACAGCGGTTGAGCCGATGGGCTCGTATTGGCTAATCGTTGTGCCACCGCGCTTTCTTCATTCGTCAGGGCTTGTTGCGTGTTCTCTACACTATTTTGTACTAGGCTGGGAGTTGTAGGCGAGAGTTGAGGTGGAAAAGTATTGTCGAATTTTGGGTAGGGCTCGGGATTATCTAAAATTTGCCCCACATCCCCAATACCAGTCGAACTCCCTCCCTGTACCACAGAGTTCTCCATTTGAGATAACTGGGTGATTTGATTGTTTTGGATTTGTGCAGTAACACCACCTTGCGTGACATTGACTTGAAAGTAATTACTAGCAGGATACGAAGTCGAATTCGTCGGTGGCGATATGGTGATCGAGACAAGTTGTTGTTGTAAAATCGTTAGGTTGGAAATCGCTTGATTGATGCTCTGTAATTCATTTTGTAGTGTCGCACGCGTCTGATTAATTGAATCGGCAAGAGCTGGATTCGGAGGATTAGGGTTTAGATATTGGGCCGTACCCTCAGGTCCTGGAGTTCCTGGGGGGGTCAGTTGTTGCAGGAGTTGTTGAATCAGAGTCTGCGCTTGTTGTGCCCCTTGCAAATTTTGCGCTACTGCATTCTTTTCATTATTCAATGTCGCAGCCGCCATCGCATACGATCCTTGAAAGACCCCAGTGGTCCCACTTTCCGGACTGCTCAATAGTTTTGAGAATGCAATTAATGTGCTAGCACTAGAAAACCCTGTTGTATCATTCATGAGCTGGTTATATTCCTGACCCAGCCAGTTACTAAAATTCAGTTGAATGGCTTGATTCTGCAGATAATTTTCTTGCCCCGGCATATAGTGATTCAAAATAATATTCGCAAACGCTTGTTGTAAGGAGGTACCCCCCGCTGCGCTGGCTTGCGCAGCCTGTACAGCAGCCCCTTTCCATGCCTGCGTTAATGCTTGAGCAGAAGCGCTCAATTGCGCTTCATAAGGAGTTAATAGATTCGCTTGCGCAGAGAAAAGAGCTACTGCGGAGGCAAGGGACTGTGGATTCAAAGGTTGGTATGCATCCGGGAAAGAAGCAAGAGGAGGCAATGACCCTTTTTGTATAGCTATGAGGACGTTATCCCACATGGTGCCACCTGCCGTCTGATCACTAAATGGACTCCATTGAGTAGGACTTTGATAGGACTCCACAATAGGCAGGGGAGTCGAAATCTGTCCACTCGGTGATAACATTTGTGACATGGCTTGCTGTTCTGCCTGACCAATGGGCGTAGTAGAAAAAGAAAATCCTTGTAATTGTGTAGCTAGATAGAGGGGTAGATTTGTCCCAGCAGGCGCTTGGTTCGCCCATGTACTTAATTGATCCATTGCGAGTAGCTGTGGCAAAGAAAAAGATGGCGATGAGCTTGTCACGGGTGTGAGTTGGAAGAGTTTGTCACCATTAGCTAATACATTCAGTGAGGAAGAAAGGTAGGATTGTTCTTGTGGAGTCAATTGATTCCATGTCGTGGGATTCGTGAGTTGCTCTACCACATTAAGAAAGGTAGGAAGGCCTGTAAAGTCATGGATATTGATAGGATTCATATCGCTAGGATTTGGCTCCGAATTGAGTTGTTGGTAGAGCGAGGCAAATTGCTGTAGAAGAGCAATAGCAGAAGAAGAATTTGGTGATACAATACTGTTAATCGAGGAGAGTTGTAGAAATGCACTGAATGAGGGAGGAGCACTCGACGACAGGGAAGTCCAAGTGGTCGCGAGTTGGGAAGAGTCAAGAAAATTAGAAAGATCGTTATGCACAGCACTGAGAGCACTGTCTACGCCTGTGCCAGATTGGAACAGATTTTGACTTTGTGCCGTTAGAAACTGCTGCCACCCCCCTTCGGATTGATCGGCTGCCGGTGTCTGCGTTATGTATTGTTGTGTCCATTCATAGATTAAGCCTAAACTTTCCATATTATCGGCCGTTACCACAGGACTGCCATTCGTTGATGAGGCAAAGCCCACTTGGTTTTGAATAGCACTGAGTTGCCCAAGAACCTGAGATTGCACAGACTGTGGTAAGTTGGGAATCTCGGTAATCAGATTCACCAGGCTCTCCATGCTTTGCGTGAGTTCGGTAGTGTCGATTGGAGGAGGAGATTGTGCGAGTTGATTAAAACTCTCTTCTGCTTGTAAGAATTGGTTTAAGGTCTGAGCTTGGCTAGTATATTGAGATAAGTTGCTTACGGTCTGCGTTAATTGTGAAAACAGTTGCACTTGACTTGTCCAGTAAGTCAATTGAGTTTGAGCAGGGTAATTCGGAATCAGACCATTTAATTGCGTTAACATCCCAGATAAGGAGTTCAGCTCCTCACCCGAAGGAATTTGAGGTGGATTGCCTTGCAGCCCCTGCGCCATGGATTGCAGGGTAGTCGCCATTTGATTCAAAGATGCCTGTGTTGATGCAGATGGAGGGGGAGAGGTAGGGGTGTTTTGTAGTAAGGAAACCAAGGCCGATAGAGCTTGAATTTCTTGAGTCGCAAGTTGTATCGCCGCTTGTTCATTGGCATTTGCACCAGGGGTAGCGCCTTGCCCCGCCTGTTCTAACTCTTCAATGTCCGTCGCAAGACTTTGGAGTACTGCAACCCCCGCTTGAGACTGGTAGAATTGATTGATCTGTTGCATTTGGGATGTCGACGTGCCCCCATTAGGAGACGATCCCGCAGCAGGAGGAAGAGAAGAAGGAATCTGTGCCATGCTCTATGAATTAGCAAGGGGCGTGCCAAACTCGTAAAAAAGCCTAGTTTGATTTTTTTTTGGGATTCATTGGCTCCACATGAATCACTTTTTTTGTGCGGCGAGCAGGCTTTTTAGGAGGCTCGATCTCATCTTCATCGGGTTCATCAAAGGAAGGAAGCATATGCCCCTCATTGAGTCCTAATTTGGATGAAAGTTGCTTTAAGGAAGCAAATTTTTCAGACAACACGCGTAGTTGAGTCTGACGATCATTACGATGACCGCTACGTAATTGCTCTAAAAACTCTGCTTCTGTGCTACAAGTTTCCGAAAAAGTCAGCTCGGTGGGAGATTGAATATGAGGCAAATAAAGAAACCGGCGAACGGCAGCAGGTACCTGAGTATAGATGTCGCAAGGAATGGGAACTTCTACTTCTACTTTCACTACTTGTTTCGGAGGACGCCCTCGCTTGGGTCGTGGATTCAGGGCTTCATTCGAATAATAGGTCTTCGATTTGACTACCAGCGATTGGCGCGCTTGCTGCAAATCCTTGGATACCTTTTCTTCAAATAGAGTGTTTTTTAGTTTTTCTAAAAGAGAACTCGAACAATCTAAATCCTCTTCGAAGACGAACTGAAAATGGCTCTGACGCAACCATTCAATAATGCGAACACGAGAACGCTCTTGATAATACAGTTGCCACTTCTCTGTTTCCGACTCAATATCGTAGATAAATTCTAAAAAATTCTGTCTAGGTTCTTTAGATTGAATGATTTCTAATAATTTTTCTTTGGTGTCAATGTCATAGACCTTTTCATTGACAAATCCCTCCATAATTTTCTTAATTTCGTAAAAACTAAGTTTAGGAAGAAGACAATACCGATCAGGTGTGGATTCTATTTCTTTGTACAAGGCTACGAGGTCCTCTTCCGATTTGTCTAAGTCAGCAAATAGGAGGAATCCTTCTACACGATCTAAGTAAAAATCTCGCTCATCATCGGATTTTGCAAAAGCATCCATGAGGCGATAGAGACGAAGAAACAGGGGGCACTGAGCTTTAGGAAGAGTCATGACGGGGTCATTATAGGAGAGAAGTCTTTTTTATGCACGAACCCAGTGAGTGTGGGGGGATGAATCGTCACCAGAACCTCCTCTCCTGAGGGCACAATCCATCGAAATGGAGGCGTTGCGTGCTCTTCCGTTGCGTAGCGAACATGCGAGACCGCCATACAGCCTGTACCGCAAGCCCCAGAAATTTTGTGAAGACCTCGCTCAAACGTGGCAGTATGCCAACCCGTTTGTTCAGAAAACCAGTAGGAGGTAATGTTGCTACCCTCGGGACCCCAAACAGGATGTTGTACCAATTCAGATCCCACTTCGAGTAGCCAGTCCAGAGGGGCTTCTCGTACAGCATGAGGCACCCCTGTATTGATCACGAAAAACTCCCACCCCGATATACATGCTACTTGCATAGAAGAAGGAAGAGGAAAACAGACAGTGACCTCATCATGGGATCGATAGTACCCCTCATGCCACCCCGCTTTCGTTTTGATGGTGTAGCGAGGTCTGCGATCCCCCTCTTCCCATAAGAAGGCGATTAAACAACGCAATCCATTGCCACACATCGAAGCCTCAGAACCATCAGCATTGAAGATGCGCATCAGAGGAGCATGGTACGTGATCACTCCATCCACATCATAAGCCGCGCAGAGCGCAGGGATAGGGATATGCTCCGGAGCCAGATAGGTCAAATAAAACCGATTGCCCGATCCAGAAAAAATCTTACCGGATTTCTTGAAATGAGGAGACAATTGCATCAAGTAAGCCAAATGCTAGAGCTTCTTCCGCGGACATCCACGTATCACGATCAAGGGCTTTGTCGATTTCTTTTTTTGACTTCCCAGTTTTTTCGACATATAGATCCACAAGACGCTCTTTGGTTTTACCAATTTCTTTTGCTTGAATTTCGAGATCTGTAGCTTGTCCCTGAATCACACCCCCAATACGCGGTTGATGAATCATAACACGGGCATTATAGGTGGAAAATCTTTTCCCTTTCGCTGCACACAGACTTAATATCGATCCCATCGAGGCGGCTAGCCCTGTTACTAGAGTATGGACTGGAGATGAAATCAACTGCACTTGATCCCAAATTGCAAATCCAGAATCTACAGATCCTCCTGGACTATTGATGACAAAGAGGATGGGGGCCCCTGGGTTTGCCAATTCTAAGTACCACAATTTTCGAATTACATCCTGAGCTGTGTCACTATCAACAGCGTCCCCAAATAGGATGCGTCGAGATTGGAGAATCGTATAATCAATATGGTCAGCTAACGATCGGAAATGAAAATCTTCAGCAGATTTTTGGATTTCTTTTGCCATGTCTATCCTATCTTGTCAGTTCTGGATACAGGGGGAAATGGGTCAAGAGCTCACCTACCTCCCCGCGAATTTGCGTTGCCAGTACGCTGTCTAAGGCATACTGAGAGGAGAGACCTTTCCCTCCTTCGCCGACGGTAACAGGTCGTAGATTTTTTATCACCTTTGCAATCCAATGGGCAATCTTGCGCATCTCTGTTGTCCCCAGACCGCGAGTGGTGAGCGCAGGTGTTCCTAGACGAATACCCGATGTATATAAAGGACCCTTAGGGTCAAAAGGAATCATATTACGGTTCACTGTAATACCTACCTCTCGTAATGCCCCCTCCGCCTGACGTCCATTGATTGCAGAGGCAGAAAGATCTACGATCAATAAATGATTGTCTGTACCTCCTGTGATCACAGATAGACCCTCTTCTATCAACCCTGCAGATAACGCTCTTGCGTTGTCTACGATCTGACGACTATAGGAAGAAAATAAGGGGGACAGGGCTTCTTCAAAGGCAATCCCTTTTGCGCCGATGATATGAGGTAATGGCCCTCCCAGCACAAGTGGACATCCTCGATTCACGCTATCTTTCCATGCTTCTTTACAGAGAACAAGACCTCCACGAGGACCTCGCAAGGTCTTATGTGTTGTAGTCGTAACGAGGTCCGCATACGGAATGGGATTCTCTTCTCCTTGGAATACTTGCCCTGCTACCAATCCTGCAAAATGAGCCATATCTACCATCAGGACTGCCCCTACTGAGTCAGCTATTTCACGCATCTTAGCAAAATTAATGCGCCGAGAGTACGCAGAGAATCCTGCAAGTAAGATCAGAGGTCGTACCTCTTGGACCTGTTGCGCAAGAAGACCATAATCTAACTGATGGGATTGTGGATCGACATCATATGACACAGAACGAAATAAAAGAGCTGAGATATTATTGCGATATCCATGAGTCAGGTGCCCACCAGAACGGAGTGACAGTCCCATCATGACTTGATTTCCTAGATCATGGCGCAATTGCTCAAACTCGGCTACGGAGAGTTGATCGAGTTGCTTTTTCTCTAATCGTTTGAGTTGCTGTTGAGAAATTCTTTGGTACAGAACGGCTAGAAAGGCAACGAGATTAGCATCAGCCCCTGAGTGGGGCTGTACGTAGGCATGATCTGCATGGAACAGTTGTTTAGCTAAATCTACAGTATGTTGTTCGATCTGGTCGACATGCTCACATCCGGCATAAAAACGGTGAAAGGGGAACCCTTCACTGTATTTATCAGTCAATAAATTCCCCATGGCCAACTGTACAGAAAGAGAAGAATAGTTTTCTGATGCAATTAATTTTAGGGAGCGCCGCTGATCTTCTAATTCTGCGATGATTTGATCTTTCAACCAGGGAGAGACTTCTCCCAAATGAGACAATATGGCTCGATACGCTGTGACAGCAGAAGGATGTGCATGCATGCCATCGTTATAACGCCTCCTATTACGAATGTCTAGTAATACCAAGGCTAAAAAATAAATTACTTCGAGTTCTTAGAGATACAGGCCCGAATCTACAACGAGATATTATTCATGTATCGGGGCGAGGACAGATTTAGGGATCTGATTCAGTAAAGACTTTATCTCCGCGTCGGTGGTATCCCACAGTTTGGAGCTTCGTGATGACTGAGGGATGATGATATTATTATCTATGCACACGTCCTTAGCCCATAAGACTACTTTTTTGACCGCCCCGACTGATTCCGGCTTTTGTAAGAAGGGCGACAACGAATTTAGGATAACGGTCATCCATGTAGACTGATATTTCGATCGTAAGTCTTCAAGGGTATTAGTTGCAGTTGGATACTCCCCGTGGAATCGATCTGGGTTTGCGTTATAGGAAATTGCAAAATGATCAGAGAGGGCATTAAATATACAATTTATGGCATCTAGTTGAAGTGTTTCTGGTGAAATGCTAAATATTGTTGCACCAAAGTGAAATAGGTCGCAAGATTGGGTAGTCTTAGCTAAAAAGCTATCGGAGAATATGACTTGCAATACAGCTATCTGACCATGATGATAAGCGAACCTAGCAAGGTGCAGTGCATCTTTCGGTGTGACCCGCTGACCTGTGAGTATCGCCACCAAAGTCGGCATCTCTGAACCTATACCTATTGTAGTAACAGAATCGAATAGGGTCATATTCTTTTCTGGCAGCGGTGTTACAACTCCCCAAGATTCCATGCTGTTTACAAATTTTTTAACCCTGGTCGTAAGTTGATGTAATTGATAGCTTCCATAGGCAGTGAGGGCACCTCCAATCGCGAGACTAACAAAGGCTGGAGCCCATAAATTCCAGTTGGTTGGCATTGTAGTACCTACCCTATGTATGCGGCCTAATATCATAGCTGTGATCGCAATGCCAAATCCCGCCACGATCATAAGAGCGCCTACGGAACGAGCAGTCTCAAGCCAAACGCGATTCGTGGGTATTTGTGGTGGAGAAACAGTCTTGTGTGAACTAGTTGGTATTGCCATGAAATATATTATATGCTAATTGTTTTTTTGTGTCATTGTTTTTCTGATTTGCAATCGTTTTTATTGTAATAATTTTTTTTAATTACGGTGTCGCAAATGCCGTGCACTGTAAACCATGTGAGAATGGGTGTCCCATATTCCGGGCGGATTACATTTCAGAACAGAGTGTTGCAATGGGCTCCATTCCAGCATTTCTCATATCCATGTCCATATTGGTACACATGTCCTAATCTATATGCTGTGCAAGCAGAAGGTGAGCGTGCATGCTATGGTTGTAATCCCTCCTATTGCGAATATCTAATAATACGAAGATTACAACCAAGATCTGATACAGGCTTGAAATCGCAACGGGATGTTGTCCATGCGTGTCATCTATTAGGGATAATGTGGCGAATCCTGCTCAGGTGGTGGCTTTGATTTTATTTAGTGCATCACATACCTCTTTCGCCTCGGATTTCCAGATCTCGCCTGTTTGAGATCTTTGAGAGATCTTGATATGCAAGTGCTCGCATGTCTCTACAGCCCATGACACGATGAGCTCGGGCTCCGTATTCTTTTTATTAGACAGCTGGTTAATTGCAGGGAGTCCATTGAGGATAGCGGTCAGCCATCTATACTGGTATTCCTGAAGGGGCTTTGCATAAGTGTACGGGTAATAAGGCGAAACGTAGTAACATGGATGTGTATCATAGAAAATTTGGAAGTTAATTTGGAGGGCATTGAATGCATGCACTGCGCATCTGTAATTAGGTAGAATTGTTTTTGCTAACGCATCTTTAGGCCCTTCAAATAGCTCGTTATGACATTGAAATAGCAGGGAAGATTGCGCAATCTTCCCTAGAAACTCATCAGAAAAAATGCATTGCAACACCTCAAAACAAGCGTTCTGATAAGACCACATAGCAAGGTCCAAAGCATCTTGCTGTTCAACCTTCTCGCCCTTGAGTATTGCTAAGAAAGTCGATAGTTCAGCACTTTGCATTGCAGCTCTCTCGTTGGAGGCTTTTGCAGGGTTACACCATAGAGCAGGGTTACACCATAGAGAAGCATAGTTGTTTGCTCTGGTCCTAATTTGATGCAATTGATACCCTCCATAGGCAGTGAGAGCAACTCCAACCGCAAGACTAACAAAGGCTGGAGCCCATACATTCCAGTTCATTGGAATCGTAGTGCCTACCCTGTGTGCACAGCCTAGTATCAAAGCTGCAATCGCAATGCCGATTCCGGCCACAATCATGAGAGCGCCTATGAGACGAGCGGTCTCAAGCCAAACGCGATTCGTCGGTATTTTTGGTATAGGAGGGTTTGTGTTTGAATTAGTCTCTGTGCACATTGTGAAAAATATTATAAACGAACTGTTTTTTTTGTTTCGTTTTTTTTATTTTGTTTTGAGTGATTTATTTTTTTAATTACGGCATCGCAAATGCCGTGTGCTGTGCACTATGTGAGAATGGGTGTCCCATATTCCACGCTCATTACATTTCAGAAGAGAGTGTTGTAACGGGCTCCATTCACGTGTTTTTCATGCCCACTGCCTAATGTGCCACAGCTTCAACAGGAGAGCTCCCCTCTATGAGGCTTCTGAAGTTTCAGTATTGTTAGATACGAGAAAACATCACATTATCGTATAGATCCACATTTGATTGTGACAGGGGCATCGGCTGCTCTGTGTCCGATGCTTTGTGGAGCCGAATCAGAATAAGTCTATCTATATTCTTGCTGCACGCGTATTTCCCATGTGTAAATAATCTATTCTAATGAGTAAAAAATACAGAATATGGGGGATCAAGTAACATGCTCTGTTTTTAAGACAGAATCTTATAAGTCATTTTCATGGATTGTTGTGTTCACTGGAGCAATCGAAATACCTGGTTACAGATGCCGAGAAACCTCGATAGGTGGCATATATGTCCACGTATTTTCAGTGGGGATTTTCCAGCTATTGACGGATAAATCAAACATCGCTATCGTCTTTATCTGTTTTACCCAGGGGATTCTTCATGCAAGACGCTTTTCATGCTCTGCTTTCCATTCAAGAATTAGATGTGAAGATGGTTCGACTCATGCAATTAAAAGAGCAGAGAAGAAAAGAATTAAAGAAATTATTTTCTCTACAGAAAGATGTCGCGAAGCAAGTGTCCGAAAAAGAAGAGCAAATCAAATCTCTAAAACTAGAGATTCGTGCTGGGGAAGTCCAAATCAAAGAAATCGAATCCCGAGTTTCTCAGCTCGAAGCGCAGCAAGCTGCTGTAAAGAAAATGGATGAGTTTAATGCTCTCACACAAGAGTTAACGCAGTTTGGGCGCGATCGACACGCTACAGAACAAAAATTAAGCGAATTGACAGATCAGCTGGCTTCAGAGGAAGATCTTCTTGTTGCGCTCAAAGAGAATTGCAAAAATGAAGAAGCCAATGGTCGAGCTCTAGAAAAAGAGATTGTTGAAGCTGTCGAAACAATTAATCAAGAAGGTAAAGAGCTTCTTAAAGCGAGAGAAGAACAGTCCGCTCATGTCGATCCAGACCTTCTAGCTATCTATGAGCGTCTTTTAAAGAATAAAAAAGATCGCGTTGTCGTTCCTATTGAAAATCGTACGTGCGGGGGATGTCATATTGTCTTGACGCCGCAACACGAAAATCAAGTCCGTCAAGCAGATCGCATCGTTTTCTGTGAACATTGTTCACGTGTTCTCTATTGGCCTGAAACGGTATCGGAAATGGAAGAAGAGGGAGCTGCCTCTCGTCGCCGACGTCGTCGAGCCTCGTCTCCATCTGCATAATACCAACTATCTGTCGCACTTGTAAGCTTGTTTCTTCCCCCCATCAGGGCAGGTTATGGGTTGTAGCAGTCGCATTATTATCTTGCTCCCTGCATATAGGGGGCTGGCTTGCTATTGCAAGTTTTCATACTAGATAGACTGTCTATCTACTACCGATGGCTGCTATTCCGCGATGTATAATAGGGGGTAATGATCTTTCTTTTGATGAAAATACGATGCGATTCAGGGAAATTAATATAACAAAAAGTTGGGGTGGAAGGATTCGAACCTCCGATACACGGTACCAAAAACCGCTGCCTTACCACTTGGCTACACCCCAGGGAAAAGATAGAGAGGAGTGTAGCGTTGCAAGAAATTAAATTCAACCACTAGATTGCAGAGATGAAGATTGTTCATGTAGCAGCAGAATTGGCTCCAATCGCTAAAATCGGGGGCCTTGCAGATGTGCTCCAAGGTCTTCCCGCAGAACTTGTGCGACAGGGCCATACAGTCGAGGTGTGGGTCCCTCCGTACTCATGGCTCTCTCCTCAAGTTTTAGCGGGATATCCGTTTGTGGTGAGAGCATTGGATGTCCCCAATTTTGATGGTTCCTATATTTATGGAGCAGACGATGTCGAACGATTTGCTCATTTTTCTCGCGCCGCAGCAGAGCTTGCACGGAAAGAATCTTACGATGTGATGCATGTGCATGATTGGCATACAGCATGCATCGCACGATGGGTGCCAAGAGTTGTATTGACGCTGCATAACCTTTCTTATTTTGGAGCTTGTTCTGCCGCATTATTGGAACGCATTGGGTGTGGTCTTGATCCCCGCTATCAAGGGCCTGAGGGGTATAGCTTACTACGTGTAGGCCTTGTCCATGCTGCTGCTATTACCACGGTATCACCAACCTATGCTCAACAAATTCTTAGTCCAGAATACGGATATGGTTTTGCAGCATGGCTGCAACAGCGTGGTGTAACAGGAATTCTTAATGGCATTGATGAAGAGTATTGGGATCCTCACATGGATAGATATCTATATGCCCCATATCATGCAGACTGTTGCAGAGGAAAGCAGGATCACCAAAAAGAATTTTGTGAACGGCATGGTGTTCCTCAGCTCGCTCCTATCGTAGCCTCGATCGCAAGACTCGTATGGCAGAAAGGGATTGAAGCTCTTGAGTCTGCCGTTCGTGCAACGTGCGAAATGGGAGGAGTCTATCTGCTGTTGGGTTCTGTGTCGGATATGGAGACACAAGAGAAATTTATAAGATTACAACAACAGTATGGAAATCATCTGTTTTTGCAGTTTGCTTCAGACGAAGCACTTGCTCATCGTGTATATGGAGCAGCTGATCTTTTTGTGGTTCCGTCGCGATTTGAGCCATGTGGTTTAACACAGTTGATAGCGATGCGATACGGCGCTGTCCCAATTGTGCATGCAACAGGTGGATTGGCAGATAGCATAGAACATCAAGTGACCGGGTTTACCTTTTCTCCCTACGATCCTAATATATGCTATGAGGTGTGCAAAACAAGTGTGCAATTCTTCCGCGATCAGCCTGTAGAATGGAGAGCCTTGCAAGAGAGGGGAATGAAGCGCTCAGTTGGGTGGAAGGCCTCAGCTCAAGCCTATAGTAAGCTGTACTTGAGTTGCTGTTCGGGCGTAACAGGTGATGCTCCCTGTTCGGGGTCGTAACAGTTGCGTGCATGACATTCGGACTGCGGAGTAAAAAGAAATGGGAAGGAGATAAGCCGGATTTTGTCGTGGGCAATCATTTATCTAGGGATCCTGTCACCAAGATCCTCAAGCGAACTAGAGGGGTGATCGCGAAAGAGACGACCTAGTCACCCCTGCTCTTGCTTCGGATAGGGTTTGCATCCCTCGATGGTTGCCCATCAAGAGCCTCGCTCCCTAAGCGAGGATTTTCATCCTCCCCAGATGAATCTGGCGGTCTGTTTTCTGTTGCACTTTCCGTAGCCTTGCGGCCCCCAGTCTTTCACTGGTATCCTCTTTCTAATGAAGTCCGGACTTTCCTCTCTCCACATCATTGGACAGCGATTGCCTTCCTTCCCATTCAGACAAGTAGTATAGGCAACCTCCTGGATTGTGTGGAGCAAAATCTTACCCCTATCGGTGGATGTCTCAGCGACGTCCACGAAATAGGGGTCTTAATATGTGCTCATGCCATTTCCATATTCGGTGCATCTAGGGTAATTCGATGCGCAACCATGTGCAACTGAACGGTGGGCGAGCCGCATTGCTGATAACAATAAAATTTAAACTATCCGTGGCGGAGATGGCGTGTGAAAAGCCTTGTCGAGAAAACGAGTGTTGCACTATACTCCTCACTCGTTAGAAGACGGGAGAGATCAACCCATGAAATTACATGTGACTAGTCGTCAGGCGGAAAAAAAGTCGGAAATCAATAGGATTCGTCGAGAGGGTAATGTTCCTGTCGTAATCTATTCCAAGGGCGCCCCAGGTCGTCTTGGAGTGGTGAATGGTACCGAGTTTAGAAAAATATTACAATCGATTGAGCCTGGCACTCTGTCCTCTAAGATTTTAGAGTTGGATGTCGATGGGAAAATCGTGCGAGCATTAGTGAAAGAAGTGCAGTATCATCCCACAACTTACAATGTCCAACATTTGGATTTTGTAGAGTTGATTGAAGGTCACCCTGTAGTTTTGAATGTGCCGTTAAAATTATTGGGAGCTGTGGACTGCTCTGGGGTGAAATTGGGCGGGATTTTGCGTCAGATCCTTCGTCACGTGAAAATGCGTTGTCTTCCTGCGCGCATTCCTGCAAGCATTGAGTATGATGTGAAAAATCTAGAGATTGGGGCGTCGATTCGAGTGGCGGATCTTGCAATTCCTCAGGGTGTTTCTCTACAGTGCAATCCTCAAGATATTGCCTTAGTTATTTCTAGGAAGTAAAGGATCGTCCATAGGAAGGGATGAAGGGTAAAGTAAAATGGATCGTGGGCTTAGGGAATCCAGGTGCTCGGTATGTAAATACTAGGCATAATTTTGGGTTTCTGGTGGTCGAAGCCTTCGCGCAAAAACACGGGTGGGTTTTTACTTCTTCGAAACAGGGGATAGTAAGAACGTCTCGTGGAGCATATCAGGGGAGCTCAGTGGTTCTCTGGTTGCCACAGACTTACATGAACTGCAGCGGCGAGGTTCTTAAAAGACTCTATCCTCATGATCAGGTAGAGTTGCAGGATCTCTTAATCGTTGTGGATGATAAAGCGATTCCGTTCCGTTCGATGCGGTTGCGACCTTCGGGGGGACATGGGGGGCATAATGGACTGGCCTCCATCGAGTGGGCTCTGTCCACAAAGGAATATCCCCGGCTTCGGATGGGGATAGGAGAAAAAGGTGAACAACAGTCCCTAGAAGAATTTGTGCTGAGTCCTTTTAAGGATGAGGAAAAGGCACAGTTGCCACAGGTTCTTGCAGAAGCAGTGATCCTGTTGGAAAACTGGGTGGTGAATGGTACGAAATCTGCAATGCAGCAGATTGGGAGTGAAAAAACATGAAAGAAAAACGAGAACTCTACGAAGGCATGTACATCCTGCGGGCTACCCTTTCTGATGAGGCGCGCAAAAAAGCCTTAGATAAGATCACGGGTAAAATCCAGGAAGGTGGAGGAGAAATCCACAAGGTGCACGATCAGGGTAGAAAAAAAATTGCCTATGAGATTCGTGGAGACCGAGAAGGTCACTACTATCTTCTCTACTTCACAACAAAAACCTCTACCCTAGCTGATCTATGGAGAGAGTATCATCTCAATGAGGATCTATTGAGATTCCTGATGCTCAAGACAGAGACAGTCAAAGAAGAGATTGTATTCAAGCAATTACCAGAATAAGGAGTAGTAGAGAAATGAGTAAAATGTCGTCAGGCTCTGGTCAACACGCTGAGCCTCGGAATAAACGTGAAAAGGGATGTCCGTTCGTGGCGGCCGGTTGGAAAACTGTAGATTACAAAGATGTGGAAACGCTACGGCGCTTTCTTACAGAAAAAGGAAAGATCCTTCCTCGCCGCGTTACAGGTGTATCCGCCCGTTTTCAACGTTATCTAACCACAGCCATCAAGCACGCACGCTACATTGGGCTCCTGCCTTTTGTTGCTAATGATTAGGGAGACCCATGAAACAAAAAATGTTGCTTTTAGAAGACGTGGATGGATTAGGACGCAGCGGAGATCTTGTCACCGCTAAGCCAGGATTTATACGAAATTTTCTTTTACCAAAAAAGAAAGCACTGATTGCAGATCGTAATGTGGTCAAACTGCAAACTCGCCTCCAAGAAGAACGAGCTAAACAAGCAGCGGTCGATCGAGCTGCCGGAGAAAAACTAGCTGTTGTACTTGAGCAGGTCGTTATTGTGACAGTCGTTAAAGTCGATCGAGATGGACGGCTCTACGGTTCCGTGTCTCAGCAGGAGATTGCTAAACTTCTTCAATCAGAAGGATATGCTATCGAAAGAAAGCAGATTCTTTTGCCTCATGCAATCAAACAGTTAGGTCGACATACGATCCCTCTTCGTTTGCAGGAAGGAGTAAAGGCTTCTGTAACGCTGGAAGTGAATTCAGAAGTCGCAGAGTTTGCTCTTCCTACTTCCAATCCTACAACGACTGCTTAATCCTTCGTACTCCCTTTTCCCTATAAGGAAAAGGGAGTAGGTAAACTCATGCTCCTCTTTTCCCCAGCTAAAATTAATCTGTTTCTCTATGTGACAGGTCGAAGGCCCAACGGTTATCATGAACTCTGTACCTTGATGCATACAGTCGGGTACGGCGACCGCCTTTCCATATCGTTAGCAGAACAAGATACGTGGAGTTGTTCTCAGCCTTCTTTACCGATGGATTCTCATAATCTTGTAGTACGAGCTCTTCACTTATTTCGGAAAGAAACCTCCTTATACCATCCTATTGCCATTCATTTAGATAAACGGATTCCCATGCAGGCAGGGTTGGGAGGAGGAAGCAGCAATGCGGCTACCACACTGTGGGCTCTGAATCAATTACATGGATCACCTGTAGATATCGCATCACTACAGCAATGGGGACTTCAACTTGGTGCGGATGTGCCCTTTTTTTTCTCAGAGGGATCCGCTCTTTGCACAGGAATTGGAGAGATCCTTACACCACAGCCAAAAATACAATCTCGATGGTTTCTTCACCTGCCCAAGGTGCAACTTTCTACCCCTCGTGTTTTTCAACAGCTCAAGCCTCCCTATGAAGATCCTTATTACCAACTCTATTATAATCGTTTAGAGTCGATAGCTCTCGCATTAGAACCATCACTAGAACTATGGAAAGCAAATTGGTCTACATCCTATTCCCATGTCTTCATGACTGGCTCAGGATCTACATTTGTAGGTACTGGTGGTAGCCATCCTGATGGGATTCCCGTCGACGCGATCACACGTCAATCTGCATGTTGGTATGCGGATCCCGAAGAATCAACTGTTGCAAAACCAAATGCCATGGTAGAGTAACCCCAACTCATGCAGCAACCGATTTTACTTACAGGAGCCGCTGGTTTCATCGGTTCTGTTATTCTCAAGGAATTGAATGTCAGGGGTCAAACAGAAGTATTTCTAGTCGATGATTTGGGCGAAGATCAGCGATGGAAAAATCTGGTAGGCAAACAGTTTGTAGAATTCATTCCCATTCAAGAACTCTTCACGTGGCTGCCTACAGCTCCACCCCTACGAGCGATCATCCATCTCGGAGCCTGTTCTTCGACAGTAGAGACACATGCAGACTACCTATTTGAGAATAATACGCGATACAGCCAACGATTAGCTACCTATGCGATGGAGCATCATATTCGCTTCATCTATGCCTCTTCCGCAGCTACCTATGGAGATGGTTCTCTTGGGTTTTCTGAGGACCTCTCTTTACTACCCCAGTATGCGCCCTTGAACATGTACGGATTGAGTAAACATTGGTTTGATCTCTGGCTCTATCGTAAGGGATGGCTACAAGAATGCGTAGGGTTGAAATACTTTAATGTCTTTGGACCTAATGAATTTCATAAAGGAAGAATGTCGTCCGCAATTGTCAAAATGGTGCAGGACCTACAACAAGGTGCGCCTATTCGACTCTTCTGTTCCTCAGAGCCAGATCGCTTTTCAGATGGGGAGCAAGTTCGAGATTTCATTTATGTCAAAGATGTAGCGCGAATGACCCTTCAGTTCCTCTCCAATGCTATAGGAGGCCTATTTAATATCGGTGCTGGTGAACCTGCTTCTTGGAATCGCTTAGCCCGTGCTGTATGCCATGCCATAGGCGTGTCTCCCCGGATCGAATACATCCCGATGCCTCTCGATTTGGTCGGGAAATATCAAAATTATACTTGCGCCTCCATGGAGAACAGCAGACGACATCAATTAGAACAACCCCTCTACTCCTTAGAACAAGCCGTGCTAGAATATGTGCAAGAATACCTCATTCCCCAGAGGTGTTATTAATGCAACCAAAGACGATCCTGGTCCTGGGTGACCTCATGCTTGATCTCTATACTTTTGGGCGCGTCCATCGGATTTCTCCAGAAGCCCCCGTACCGATTCTTTGCGCAGAACGGGAACAGTCTTTGCCAGGGGGAGCTGGTAATGTCGTTCTGAATCTCCTTTCATTAGGCATGCATGTCAAAGTGCTCTCTCGTTTGGGCGAAGACCATGCAAGTACACAGTTATGGGAGATCTTGAAGGCAGAGGGTGCCAATTGTTCAGCAATCCATATAGATCCCACCTATACCCTGCCTCGTAAACATCGACTCGTCGCCCAACAACAGCAACTGTTGCGCATCGACCATGAAGACAACCTCCCTCTGCGCCCCTCGATAGAGGCTGCAATTGTCGATCAACTCCCCAAAACTCTGGAAGGAGTCGATTTTATTGCAGTATCCGACTATGGCAAAGGCTTTCTTACTCCCTCATTGCTCCACCATGTGTTCATGATGGCTAAAGTTCCTATATTAGTAGATCCAAAAGGAAGAGACTTTTCTCGCTACCGAGGCGCTACCTATCTTAAACCGAACCAAGAGGAAGCCTTGGCCGCAGCAGGACTCACATTCGGAGACTCCCTTGATCAAGCTGCTAAGATCATTCTACAACAAGTACCCTTAGAAGCACTCATTGTCACTCGTTCCGAAGAGGGCATCGCACTGTTTCGTGCCGATACACCAAGGGTAGATTACCCTACAACCATGCAATCGGTCCGCGATGTCACAGGAGCCGGAGATACAGTTTTGGCTGTGATGGCTGCAGGATTAGCAAACCTATGGTCTTTAGATAGAGCCCTGCAGGTTGCCAATCAGGCAGCTGCGATAGCTATTTCTCAGGTAGGCTGTGCGCGTGTCTCGTGGCTAGAATTACAAGAAGCGATGCATGAGCAATCCTCCTATCCCTCCTAAGCCGATTAGAAGTATATATATGTATTGAATTTTTTCAGGGACATAGAAGGAATACGAGAGGAGAAAATAGCAAGGGCGGGTTGCAGATCAAGGATAGGTAGCCATATGTTTGTATTTCTTGATAAATAAGGAATTTCTTGCTATATTAGATAACTAATATGACATATTGGCAAATACTCAACGTACTAGTGGCTTCTCTGTTTTTTGGCTTCCTAAGTGCCTATATTGCCCAAAAGAAGGGAAGGCGCCCTGCTCCATGGTTTTTTGTAGGGTCACTATTTTCTTTGCTAGGGACTGTCGTTGTCCTTTGCTTGCCTGCTATCCAACGTCGTAGCCGCTCTGAATCCTCCCTCCCCCAGCGTGGTGAGTCCTGGATGAAAATGTGGTACTACCTAGATCCCAAAACAAGAGAACAGAAAGGACCCTTGGAGTTCCCAGACCTAGCTAAGGAGTGGAAGCGCCATGCATTTGATCATCAGTCTCTCGTATGGGGAGAAGGAATGAAAGAATGGAAGACGTTGTCCGACCTGCCTGATGTGGTTAAGGAGATGGAATCTGCTACAAAACCACATCATCCAACCCGTCGTTAGTACGACAAGATTGGATCCATTCCCATAATACATCACGATTCTTTTGAGAAAGCCCAGAAATCTTGTTGAGCTCTTCCTTGGATAATCGTTTGATTTGCGTGACCGAGCCACAGTAGTGTAAGAGTCGTTCTCGTTTTGCTGGTCCAATGCCAGGTAATCCTTCCAGCTCAGAACGAAAATGTATCTTGCCTCGCTGCTTCTTGTGAAAGGCTAATACAAAACGGTGAGCCTCGTCTCGAATCTCTTGTAACAAGAAGAGAAGGGGACTTTGTATAGGAAGGATCAGTGGATCCACAGAATGGGGAAAAAATAGTTTTTCTTGCGATAAGCCACGGTCATGACGATGCTCTTCCTTGGCAATGGCAACGATATCGAAGGGGGGCACTTGACAGGTGGTACAGATGCGTGCGGCATGGTCCGCATGCGCCTTTCCCCCATCTACTAACAGTAGATCGGGTAGCTGAGAGGCTGAACGCAGATGACGAGTTAATATCACATCTAATCCCTCATATTCATCCACTTTACTCAGACGGTAGGTGCGGTACTCTTTTTTATAGGGATAGCCTCCAAGATAGGAGATGACTGCCCCCACAGGGGCAGTACCACTCAGATGGGATTGATCTACACAGAGGATGTGTTTTGGTACACGACTCAAGTGTAGTGTGCGCTGGAGCTCTTCTAATAAGAGGGTACGAGCCTCTCGTCGCGGTGCTAGGGCAGGGTGGCGCAGGGTCTTCTCTACCGCAAGCAGCAAAAGATGCGCATCCTCCGCCGCTTCGAAGTCGAGTCTTTCACTAGCTACCTTGCGTTGGTTGCGTAAATCGCGCAATAAGGTGTGATGATCGCCACGCAAGAGGGCAACCGCTTGGTCCACTACCTCTTGATATGCAGTAGGCTCGCAATACCCACAACAGGGAGCCATACATTTGCCCAATTCATGCAGAATACACGGTCGTTTTCTATGATTTAATTCGTGATCAGAACATTGTCTTAAGGGGAAAAGCGTATGTAGCAGTGCCACCGTATCGCGAGCAGCTTGCGCTTGCGTGTAGGGGCCAAATAAAAGGTCTTTTTCGTCTATCCCTTCCTTTACATGGCATAACGTAATCATCGGCCATCGCTGTGAGGTCGTGACACGAATGGATACAAATGTTTTATCATCCTTGAGCAATACATTGTATTTAGGCTGGTACTCTTTGGTGAGCTGCGATTCTAAGAGTAGGGCTTCTTCTTCAGAACGAGTCTCTTTCGTTTCAATAGTACAAATTTGAGGAGTTAGATAGGGGATCATAGGACGTCCATCACGTCCCGGAAGAAAATAACTCTTAATCCGCGCTCGCAGGTTGATGGCTTTGCCTATATATAAGATGCGACCTTCCTGATCTCGCATCAAATAGACCCCAGGGCATGTGGGGAATTGCTTAAAATAGGAGGAGCTGCTCGGCAGCACGTCGTTCTCCTAATTTAGTTTTTTTTGGCTCTAGCCGTTTCAGAATTTCATTTGCCCGGTGGATCACTCGAGGGGGTAATCCTGCTAGCTGAGCGACATGAATACCATAACTACGCGCCGAAGCACCAGATCGAATGCGATGAAGGAATGTAATATTCCCCCCCTGTTCTTCCACAGCTGCATGATAATTTCTGATATCTGCTTCCGTTTGAGCAAGGTCCGTGAGTTCCGCATAATGAGTGGCAAACAGAGTTTTTGGTTTAGGCCCCTCAGTGTCCAAGAGATGTTCCATCACAGCCCATGCAATGGCTAGTCCATCATAGGTGCTGGTACCTCGACCCATCTCATCCAATACAATCAGAGAACGAGAGGTCATATGGCGAAGAATCGATGCCGTCTCACTCATCTCTACCATAAAGGTAGACAGCCCGCGCGCTACGTCATCACCTGCACCAATTCTTGTAAAGAGCCGGTCGACCCACCCAATCCTAGCACAACTGGCTGGAACAAACGACCCCATCTGTGCCATCACAATCAGAAGAGCCACTTGCCGCATATAGGTAGATTTCCCTGCCATATTCGGACCGGTGAGTAGGATGATCTGGCCATGAGACTGACCTAAGAAAAAATCATTGGGGATGAATTGTCCTTCCGGAAGATGGCGTTCTACAATAGGATGTCTCCCCTCTAAAATTTCAATGCGAAAGGACTCATCGATAGTGGGTTTCACATAGCCATGGCGACGCGCTATCTCTGCCAAACTTTGCAGTACATCGAGATCCGCCAATACCTGGGCTGCTTGCAGAATGAGCGCTCGATGGCTCAGGATCATTTCCTGTAATGCAGCACATAACTCTTTTTCTAGAGCCAAAACCTCACCCTCAGCACGCAACCCCTCTTCTTCATATTGCTTCAATTCAGCAGAAATAAACCGTTCTGCTTGCGTGAGCGTTTGTCGTCTCTGTAAAGAAGGGGGAGCTAGATGGGCTTGCCCCTTGCTGATCTCAATCGCATATCCGAATACTTTATTGTAGGTGACACGTAAATTTTTAATTCCCGTTTCTGCCTTAAGACGTGCTTGATACTCGAGTAGCCATCCTTTTTGATCATATACTTTTTGATACAACGTATCCAGGTGGGGATGATACCCCGCTCGAAATAAAGGACCTTCACCAATACGGATAGGAGGTTCTTCTACTAGAGCTTCCCGCACATGAGAGGCTAGGCCATCCAGATCGGGTAAGGAATCACGTAGTCGCACGAAGAGCGATGGGGTCAATTCTTGCAATGCGGAGCGGATGGGCTGCACACCTTGCAGGGAGCAGGCAAGAGCCAATACATCACGTGGAGAGGCTTGCTGGGAAGAGACCCGACTCATCAGACGCTCGATGTCCTGAATTTCTTTTAATCTCTCACGTAGCTGCAATCGCATGCGATCTGCTTGAAACAGTCCTTCGACTGCATCTAGGCGCTCACGAATCGGTAGTGTTTGCGCCAGAGGACGATGGATCCATTGTCGTAGCTTACGAGTCCCCATGATGGTGCATGTCTCGTTTAGGACGCTGAATAGTGTAGATCCCCGATCCGACTGTGTTTCTGTTAGCTCCAGATGGCGCAGTGTGGCACGATCAATCCCCAGTGTGCCCTCTAAGACATAGGGAGACAGGTTTTGAATTGAGGTGATTGGCTGCCGCATGACATGGTGCACGTAATACAACAAGAGACCTGCCGCATGCACCGCCGCAGTCATGCCGCGGAATCCAAATTGATCCAGATGAGTCGTCGAAAAGTGAGAGGTCAAAAAAGCATAGGTATCTGTAGGCGCATACGTAGTCGAGAACGTCCGCATGGATGTGTTTTCCGTGCATAAGTCAGGATGGCGACGAGCAAAGGATTCAGGTACTATTCCTTCTTGTGGATGCACACGAGCTAATTCATTCCATAGTTCTTCTTTAGAAAGAAATTCAGTAGCTCGAAACTCGGAAGTAGCCAAATCCAAAATGGCATATCCATATAAGGTGCCTATCTGAGTCATCGAAACTAACAGAGAACTCCACGCTTCATTACGTTTTGACATCCAAGAGCTGGGTGTAATCACCCGAGTGATCGCGCGTTGCATGAGTCCTTTGTCGGTTTCACCGATCTGTTCTGCAATAGCCACCCGCTTTCCTTGCTCAATCAAACGATCAATATATCCTTCTACCGTATGACAGGGAATCCCTGCCATCGGTATATCACCACGGTGGGTAAGTGTAAGGCCTAACAAAGAGGCCAAGGTCCGTGCATCCTCTTCAAAGGCTTCATAGAAGTCTCCTAAGCGAAAGAGAAGAATCATGCCCTCCGCTTCTTGTTTGCAATCGAGCCATTGCTGGAGCATAGGGGTTACTTTTGACATGCCAGCGAGCATCGCAAACCCTATTATGAAAGTCAAGATCCCTATCTACTGTAACGGTATAAGAATCTTTATAATCATTTTGCTTATCTAGGTCTTATTCCATACAGGAAGTATTGTGTATGCAATATGGGACTGTTAACAAATTAGACCAAGAGATTTAATGGCAGCTATGGCAAAAAATGAAAAGAAAGTATGGGTCAGTTTATCGAATCTCAGAGAAAGACGTTTATTATCTTTAATGCGACAAAAAAAGCGTTCTATGAGCCTATCCCAGTAATTTGTCTATCCAAAAAGTTATTAAGCCAAACATCAAAAAATCTTTCCAGTAACGCACTCTTCTTTCCCAGCGCACCGCCAACCGTCTGAATGTTCTCTGTAGCCAAGAAATCGCCCGCTCTACTTTCCACCTCATCCGCTTCAGCGTTGATTCTATTTTTTTGGCTATTTTCCCTAGCTTTTTGCGTCGGCCCTTTCTATCCTGCCTTGCACCTTGTCGAGCAATGGCTCAACTTGTTGCCGTTCCTCGCCATTCGCAGCCGTGCTTGTCAAAG
>CAYLUD010000012.1:0-33557 GCA_964386785.1 uncultured bacterium
GGAGAGAAATTTGAAAAAATCTATTCGGCGGCTTAGAGGTTGCGGAATATGGGCTTCATATCTCGTAAAGAGAAAAAGTTTATGAAAACTATGCAACAGTCTCTCTGCAAATCTCGAAAAACTCTCTGACCCATTGGCAAGCGCATCAGAGAGAATGTCTTTGAGTCTTCTTCTCCGGTATCCCACAAACCTTCGCATGGACTTCCTACACGTCAGGCGACAGGAAGAAAAAATCTCATCTATCTCGAATAACGCTCTCTTCCCTAACTCACCATCCCCACCCGATCTCTCAGCAAACTTTTTCAGATCCCTTCGGATATGAGCTAAACAATATTGTTACGTATCGTACGCATAGACCTGATAGCGATCTGATACTGTCATCCCAGGATGTCCTCTCGGACGTATTTGATTAAGAGAATCTATCCCTCGACTAGGTAAAATCCGAAGGAAGGCCGCATTTTGGGTGGTGACTGTCCATACGTAATGGGTCTTTGCTTGTTGCCTGAAGGAGGTTTCGTCAATATAGCCTACTTTTGCCTGATTTACTTGACGGAAGAGATCCCCATAGGCAGTTTCAAGACCCTTAGAAACTCGTCTTTCCATTTCTGGAATAGAGCCCAGCGCGCACTCAATACCAAAGGCTGTCTTTAGTAAGCTTTGAGTCGAACGCTTGCTGAGTCGATATACAGAGCTACACATACCCACAAAGGTAGTGAGTCTAGGACCAAACGCTGTTTGATGATATCCCTCCGGGAAAGGAGCGACTACATGTCGTTGACAGTTTAGGCAACAGGCTCTTGTTCTTTCTATTTGCGTGATCTCAGGCCTGATAGGGGGAAGATCGATTTGTTGAAAAATTTCTGGGTCCTTGTAGTTCAATCTCTGACTCCCACAGTGTGGACAATTCTTTAGGGGAGAGATCACTTTTCTAGAAATCTGGTCCTCAGAAAATAGTTTACGATAATGACCTTGACGCCCGGGCTTAGCCCCACCTTTCGGCGCTTGCTTGTTTTTTTTCTGGTCGTGACTTGGAGGCTTTGAGCTGTTTTGCGAATGCAGACCCAGACGTTCTTCGAGTTCTTCGATCTTTTTTTGAAGGGGCTTATTCTCTTCTTGTAAACGAAAATTGGCTGCTGCAAGCATACGAACTGTCTCAAAAAGTTCTTCGTAAGTTGGCTTTGTTACCTTCATAGCAACAAAGTCTATACTGGGAATTTTATTTTGTCACCCGCTGAACGGATACCCCGAGCGAGCCCAGATATAGCTCGCGGAGAGGGCGCACGCCGACCCATGACAAGAAATTATTTATATCAAATTTGTGTCCAAACAAATGGTGGCGATACATCAAAATGTTATCGGTAGCTGGTGAGGTCTCTCTTGGTACAAAGGACTAGGAGAGAAAATGGGCACACCTTATTCGGTAGATGTACGCACACGGGTATGGCACTATATTGCGGAGACAAAAGACACAGTACAAGCTAGCCAAGTATTTCATGTTGGGCGGGTCATGTTGGGACGACATGGCAAGCTGTGTTTGACGGGCCCATTCAATATGCGGAATGTGGGGCATAGGTTCATGTAGGGGAAAAATATAGTTCTCGGCCCGGATGGAACCCGGGGAGCCATTCCCAGGAGCCTTTTTCTGCAGATGAAGGAGTAATCATCGCCTGAATTTTGGATCCAAAGCATCGCGGAGTGAGTCTCCGATCACAGCGATGCTGATTAAAAGTAAAGATAGTACAATGGCAGGAGGCCATAGCAAAAAACTTTCTGCAGGGAAGCTGGACCGCCCTTCATCCATGAGGATGCCCCAAGATGTTCCTCCCTCTTCTCCTAATCCTAGAAAAGAAAGCCCCGCCTCACTTGCAATTGCAGACATCATGGTAAAGGGGATCAACGTGAGGATTGGCGGAATGGCATTAGGCAAGATATGCCAAAAGATAATGCGAAAAGTGGAAAACGACATCATCTTGCAAGCCTGCACATAGGGTAAATGTTTTTGTTTTAACACTTCTGCTCGCATAAAACGACTAAATGGAGGCCAGCTAAATAGACCTAAAACAGTAGTCACCATAAGGATGGATTTGCTTTCAGTAAATGCTATGATAAGCAATAGCATGAAAAATGTGGGCATGGCTTCCCAAATTTCAATCAGACGGCATAAATAGAGATCCCACCGTCCTCCAAAATATCCAGCACAAGCACCAATAGGAATGCCTACAAGCAGGGCGATAGTTGTTGTCAATATGCCAACAAGGATGGAAACTCGAATGCCAAATAGGAGGCTTGCCAGTAGGTCTTTTCGATTTTTTCTCGTTAATTCCCACCAAGGAAGATCATGATTGAATTGCTGAGATCCTCCTGCATCTTCTTGCCAATGAAAAGGACGTATCCAAGCGGGGAGATAGATACGGAGTACCTTACTTTGTTCTTCTAACCATGCATGGCGCTGTTCTAAAAAGGACAAAGAAGCCATGAGGTATCGATACTGTTTTGCTACGGATAGATCTTCATGGGATGGGGAAGACAACACCTTGATATAATGAGATTGTAAGAGGTCGATTTGTTTGTGTAGAGCAATGATTTGCGCCTCATAGTTTTGTTGTTCTAAAGCCCATAGGCTAGGCAAGGAGCAGAGCTCATTATTCCCACAATAACGCGCCCATCGATGGTGTTGAGCTTTCATTGTTTCATATCGCAACAGCAGATTGAGCTGTTCGTAACGTGTCATATAGGCTAGTTCAAATTGCCAATCAGGAATAAATTCCTCGGAGGCAAGGCGTAAGGCATTTCTTTGTTGCAGCAGGGTGACAGAGCGGGCTGGATTCGTGATACCTTGATGTTCTAAGTAGAAAGTAGCTCCCATTTGAAGAAATGCCAAACCGATGAGGATTTTAGGAGCCTTACGAAAGATCCAAAAGAAGGGAAATAGAATCATGAATACGTTCCAGAAGCGATCCAAGGGCTTTGAGTAAAAGCCTGGATAGAGCAAGAAACGTAACATGGGAGAAAACCATTCTCCATCCCACGATACAAGTAAGGGTTTACTATTTGCTAAAAGAGGAGCATAGAGTCCTGATAAAAACAGTAGGCAGAAAAAATACCAAGCCCATCGACCCAAGGGGCGTTTAAAAAATTGATCGCACACCCCTTCTTGGATTGATGGACTAGACACCTTAGATCGCAGTCTAGCTTACTCTTTTAGGGATAGCAAGAATTCTGCGTTGCTTCCCGTTTTTTTAAGCCGACTGACTAGCAAATTCATCGCATCTAATGGGGTAAGGTCTGCAGTAGCACCTCGGAGTAGATAGATTTTTTCCAGTTCTGAAGGATGGTAGAGCAGATCTTCTTTACGAGTACCACTCTTGATCAGATCAATCGCTGGATAGACTCGTCGATCTGACAGACGTCGATCGAGTACGAGCTCCATATTGCCTGTTCCCTTGAACTCTTCAAAAATGACTTCATCCATACGAGATCCTGTATCGATCAGACAGGTAGCTAAAATCGTCAGCGATCCGCCGTGTTCGATTTGTCTGGCAGAGCCAAAGAATCGCTTGGGTTTATGGAGTGCACTAGCATCCACACCACCAGTCAGAATTTTCCCAGAATGAGGCTGTACCGTATTGTACGCACGAGCTAAACGAGTCAAGGAGTCTAGTAGAATCACGACGTCATGACCATGTTCAACAAGTCGGCGAGCTTTTTCAATGACCATTTCAGCCACTTGAATATGGCGCTCAGGTTGTTCATCAAATGTAGATGCAACTACCTCTCCTTGCACCATGCGCGCCATATCCGTCACCTCTTCGGGTCGTTCATCGATTAAGAGGACAATGAGGTGGACTTCAGGATGATTTTTCGCAATGGAATGGGCTATATTTTGTAATATAATGGTTTTTCCAGTGCGAGGGGGAGCTACAATCAACCCTCTCTGCCCCTTCCCTATCGGTGCAGCTAGATCTAGAACCCGTTCCGATAGACGCTCTTTCGATGTCTCCATCACCAATCGCTTGTTCGGGAAAAGAGGAGTTAAGTTTTCGAAGGAAATACGCTCTTTTGCCTGATCGGGAGTAAAGCCATTAATAAAATCTACTTTTGCTAGAGCAAAATATTTTTCTTTTTCTTTAGGAGCCCGCAAGGACCCTATGATGGTATCTCCCTTTTTCAGATCAAAACGACGAATTTGAGCAGGTGAAATATAAATATCTTCAGCAGAGGAAATGTAACTGTAACTAGGGGAACGTAAAAAGCCATAGCCATCGGGCAAGACTTCGAGTACTCCCTCCCCAATCAGAGTTTCGTCTGGGTGAGAAGCTTTAATTTTTGAGATTTCAAAGACCACTTGCGAGCGACTGAGAGAGGCTAAGTGGATGCCATATTCTTTTGCCACGTGTGCTAATTGCTCAATGGTCATGCGTTGTAGATCTGCAATTTTTGTAATTTTCTTCGGCCCCCTGGGCTCTGGTGCCACCTCTGGCTGACGCGTTTCGATTTCTTCAGCTACCATTTTCTCTGGGGGTTTTAACGTCATCATGCGTTTTGTGGGTTCCTCAGATTCTACGGGCTTGATTACTTCTTCTGACTGCCTGGATTCTTGATTCATATTGTTTTGAGGGGTTTAAAAGTTTTGCCACGATGGTCTTATTTGGAGCACGGGCTTGAGTTGATTATCTTGGTTTGATTTGGTTAAAGAGTTTCTCTACTGCTTGTTGTAACTGGTCTAGAGATCCGTCATTAGCAATCCGGAAATCAGCCAGTGCTCGTTTATCTGTTTCTGGCCACATGCGCTGCTTTTGCAAACCCATGTTCTCCTGCACACGCCAAGGATGAGCAGCCGTTACGAGCAAGACATGGTCAAACAAAGAGGCCCATCCTGCTTCGAATAACAGGGGAATTTCTCCCACAATAAGAGGAGCCCCCATCTGCTTGTTTTCCTTTAGAATTTGCTCAACCTCCCTAAGAATTGGGGTGTGAAGGATTTTTTCTAAGGTGTGAATCCGTTGCTGGTCGGGAAACACCAGATTTCCCAGCTTGGCTCGATCGACCTGACCTTCTGTCAAGATCGCATCGCCAAAAGCATCCAGCAGCTGCTTTCGTACTGCGGAGTCGTGAGCCAACAGCTCATGGCATATCACATCAGCACTGAAAGTAGGAACACCTAATTCTTGAAAACAGTGGCAAACCGTAGATTTGCCCACGCCGGGACTGCCTGTAACTGCAAGCTTTTCCAAGCTTAACACTCCCCCCAATTTTTGCCAATCGAGAGATGGACAAGTAAGGGCACCTCAAGGGTAAGGACCCGCTCCATAGTCTCTTGTACTAGGAGTTGCATACGATCCAATTCTTCATCTCGTGTTTCAAAAATTAATTCATCATGAATTTGAAGAATTAAAAACGATTGCAACTGCTGATCGGAGAGTATCTGGTCAATTTGGAGCATTGCCATTTTAATTAAATCTGCAGCGCTCCCCTGAAGTGGGGTGTTGATAGCTAGTCGTTCCGCTGCTGCGCGTAAGTGTGTATTACGACTATGAATGTCAGGGATCGCTCTTCTTCTACCCAACAGTGTGGTGGTATAGCCAGTGTCTTGGACAGTCCGAATCGACCGTTGTTGGTATTCCCATACATTGGGGTAGCGTTGGTAGTAGGCGTCAATAAATTCCTGAGCAGCCTTTGGTGTAATATGCAATTCCTTGGCAAGCCCGAATGCTTGTTGACCATATACGATGCCAAAATTGATCGCCTTAGCACGATGGCGCTGTTCTTCGGTGACGTCATCGGTTCCGAAGAGAAGAGATGCTGTATGTCGATGAATATCCTCGCCTTTCTTAAAGGCAGCAAGGAGATGGGGATCGCCAGATAGATGCGCAAGCAGGCGCAATTCGATTTGGGAATAGTCAGCAGATAAAAAACTCCATCCGGTATCCATGGGGCGAAATGCAGAGCGAATGGCAGCGCCCAGTCCGTGGCGTACAGGAATGTTTTGTAAGTTAGGATGGTGGCATGCAAGACGGCCTGTTGTTGTGCCATATTGGTCAAACGTTGGGTGGATGCGATGGCTGGTGGGATTCACTTGTTTAGGTAGCGCTTCTAGATAAGTAGAGCGCATTTTTTCTAGAGAGCGATATGCTAAAATGCGTTCCGCAATCGGGTGGTCGACTGCTAATTTTTCCAGTACATCGGCTCGTGTGGAGTAGCCGGTGCTGGTTTTCTGTATGGGGGGCAGATTGAGTTGTTCAAAAAGAATCTCACTCAGTTGTTTAGGAGAATTGATGTTGAATGTGCAACCAGCTAGTTGATAGATCTCCTGCTCTAAGGAGTGGAGCTGAGTGCGCAATGGGGGAAGGAGGGATTCTAACTGTGCAACATCTAAATAAATGCCCCGTTCTTCCATTTTGCGGATGATACGGGTAAGGGGCAGCTCTAATTCGTAAAAGAGCGGATCCAGGTTGGCTTCATGCAATTCTTGAGATAAACTTTTGTAGAGCGCATGCAGGGCATTCACTTCTTCAGCAAGATAGGAGGCTAGTGGGGGTGTGCTGGGATGATCGATTGCCAATGGCCCTTCGATCCCCTCTTTCCATGGATTGCGATATTGCCCTAATCGTTGTAACACTAGGCCAGGGAAGGAATATTCTTGAGAAGAAGGATCGAGTAGATAGGCTGCCACAAGGGTGTCGAAGCCCCACGCACACATGTCGCGATACGGGAGAGGAATCGATCGACTCATTTCTTTTGTATGATGGCCTACCCATCGTATAGCAGCAGAAGAGATCCCTTCCCAGATCATAGGCAGTAGGTCATCGAGACAAGGTATGTAGGTTGGGGAGCGCCCAGGGATCAGAATGGCGATTGCGACAGGTTGATGGGAAGCTGTCCGATGGATCACAATCGGGATTGGCTCCCCTCCGTGGCATTCCTGAAAGAATCGCTGTACTTCTAGAGGGTCACGCAAACAATGCACTGTGGGAGGTGTCTGCATCGATCGCTGTTCTGCTTTTAGTAAGGAAAGAAAACCATAAGAGAAATAGAAGGCGCGCAGGGAATCTTGAATGGGGGGCTTGAGAGTAAAATGGTCTTCAGGAATTGGCAGGGGTGTTTGATAATCTAAAAGAGCTAATTGTTTTGATACGCGCGCCTGTTCTTGCTGATTGCACAACAAGGTTTGTGTTTTTTTGCTCGATATTTCCGAAATATGATCCAAGATCGTTTCTACGTCAGGAAATTGTGTGAGCAGAGCTTGAGCCGTCTTGGGCCCGATTCCTTTCACTCCGGGGATGTGGTCAGAAGCGTCTCCTACCAATCCAAGATAGTCTGGGATTTGCGAGGGGCGCACCCCAAACTTTTCTTGCACCTCTTGTTCTCTGATGATTTGATATTCTTTCCACGGGTGGAGAAGCCAAGTCGTGTCATTTACTAACTGATACAGGTCTTTATCAGCGCTACAGATGCGGACATCCATGCCTTGTTGTTCAGCCCAGTGGGTTAGTGCCGCGATTGTATCGTCCGCCTCGACACCGGGTAGATCGAGGTAGGGAATTCCCATATAGGTACAAAACTGCTTCGATGCTTCAATTTGCTCGGGTAGGTCTTCATAATGGGCAGTCCTATTCGCTTTATAATCAGGGTAGAGAGCTTTACGGCTCTGCTTATGGTTGGGCCCATCATATACCGAAACCAGGTGGGTGGGTTGTTCCTGTTTTAATAATTTGAAAAGAGAGCGGACGAATCCAAATAAAGCATGCGTAGCGACTCCTTGCGCATTCGATATAGGTGGCAATGCAAAATAGGCACGGAATAAAAATCCAGATGCATCAATTAGGTAGAGTTTCATCGGTACTGCGGAGTCATGCCCAAAGAGAGCAGTCGTTGCTTCATGAAAGAAAGAGAGGTTTGTTCGCTCATCATCTCTTTCCACCAGGATTTAGTTTTGAAGCAGACCACCTGATATTCTCCCTCGATACCAGCTTGTTCCACTAATGCGCGTAAGGCATCCCGACGTAAATAGGCCTCTCCGTCAATAAAACCATATTCCATCGCCACTCGAGTGGGGAATACTTCAGCCCCATACATTTGGGTCAGGAGTTCGGGAGTGATCTGAGGGCGATGGGACGTCACATGGGAGACAAAATCTTGATAAAAATAATCTAGAATGGCTTGCCTTTGCTTCCCTTCGGTGTCTGTCCAAGGCCGAGTTGGGTTCAGGGCATCTTTCCCCTTTCCTGCACTCAAGGTCATCGATTGAATGCCCCATTTTTCTAGTAAAGAACTGACATTAAAAAATGGAGGCCAAGAAATGACGCCTACAGAGCCGATGAGGCTGGTAGGTGAAGCGAGAATGCGATCAGCAGCACATGCAATATAGTATCCTCCAGAGGCGCACAATCCATCGACGTAGGCAAAGACAGGTATGTTATGTTTCTTTTTGTATTCTTGCAGCAAACGATAGATGGTCCCGGATTCGCTTACTCCACCTCCTGGAGAGTTGATAACAAGAAGAACGGCTTTGACACGGTCCTTTTTTAAAGAATCTTCTTGTGAATCCAAGAGGATCTCTTCCACTTTTTCTGAGGTGATTGGATCCTCACCAATCACACCATCTACGAAGAGAGTAAGGACAACAGGTGTGGAACAGGACAGAGATTTGCGGTGTCCTTCCGCATCAGGCAAGATTTTTACATGGTGAGGAAATGATTTTCCTTCTTCAGAAGAGCTGGATAGTCCCACAATTAATAAAGTGGTGAGCACCAGCCCCACCAGCGCCCCTATCACTCCAAACATTGAGAGTAAGAAGGTACGTAACGTGCTAAATAATAGAGAAGGGCGCTTGGGTTCCATGGGGGTGAGTGTTGGGATTTTTGCGATTTTTCGCAATTGGAATTTCCACTATGTGCAGAACACATGCCCTAGGGCCGCCACAAAATCGGATCGACAAATAGAAAGGCATGGATCATCATGTACCTATGGCAATATGGGCAATCGCTGATTTACATTTGTCCTTAGGTATTCCCAATAAAAGCATGGAAGTGTTTGGCCCCAATTGGGATCGATATGTCGAACGTATGGCAGAGGCTTGGCAAGATCTAGTCCAGCCTGCTGATCTAGTGTTGATCGCCGGGGATATTTCTTGGGCGATGCGTATGGATGAGGTGCAAGCAGACTTGAATTGGATCGAACGACTACCAGGTAAGAAGGTGCTTTTAAGAGGGAATCATGATTTTTGGTGGGGTTCCGCGACACAAGTGCGTCGCGTGCTACCTCCTTCTATTCATATTCTATCGAACGATGCCTTCCACTGGGAAGGGGTGAGTATTGGAGGAAGTCGTCTGTGGGATACGAATGAATATACTTGCGGGACCTCGGGACAGCAAGCGTCCGAGGAGGATGAGAAAATTTATGCCCGGGAGATCTTGCGGCTGGAGCTTAGCCTCAAACAACTGAAGGGAGACTATCGTATTGCGATGACACACTACCCCCCCATCGGCTATCCCATGGCACCTACTCGCGCTACCTCTCTATTGCAACAATATCATGTAACCAAAGTGGTGTTTGGTCATTTGCATGGGATATCTCATATATCATTTGGACTCTTTGAGGGGATTGATTATTTTTTAACATCATCTGATTATTTGGGTTTTATTCCAAAAAAAATATTTTAATAAAAGTGTATCTATTCTTAAAATAATAAGAAATGGGTCCTGTACATCAAAAAGCCCCTGGTCCTTTAGGGAAACCCAGTGGTTCTCCACCTTCCAACACATTGAAGCAAGTCCCAACGCCGGATCCTAACGCAACACTACCACCAGTGAATCCGACAGCTCATACTGTTACTCACCAACAACCATCGAGCCAAAGGGTATCTTGGTGGCGCCGGATTCTACAGGTAGCCCGGGTGTTTTTTGGGTGGCATGTCGATCGAACTAATTCTGACCCACTTTCAGCAGAAAATTCAGCTAAGATTAACGAAATTGTTGGTGCCATTTCATGTTATCAGAATCTGGACGGCTATAGTGAGGGATTGAAGGATCTGCTGGAATATGAACGCAACACAGATCAATTAGGTACGCTGGACATTGTGTTGAATGCAATGTCCGGGGAGATATTTACAGAGAAACATCGGCAGGCTTTGAAAACATGGAAAGGGACTGATCTAGGGAAGAAACAGTGCTCTAGCCAGATCTTGAACTTACTTTGGCCACAATGGTGCAACAAGTACCTTAGCACGCCGCGCGACGTCATCGCATTGCAAAATGTATGTGAGTTAGCGGACGATTTGGGTATTGAAAGGAATTTGTGGGACGAGAAAGCAAAAGAATCGCTTATACAGCATTTAAAAGGTATTGTATCGGCTACAGTAATGACAGCTAAGGCAGCTCCATCCACAACATGGGCATGGGCGGTCTCTCTATCGATACAGGATCAAATTAGGGGTTTGTTGAAAGATCATTTCGATCAGCAATCGTTGGACGATCTGATGAATAAGTTAGGCTCACTATCCGTAGCAGATCTAGAAAAACTCAAAGACGCAATCTTACCACTAAATGGTACCAGCCAAGCGTTTACACCATATCATCGGCAAAATATACAATCTTTGATGGGGATGCTCCAATCTACATTGCGCCCTGAGCTTCTAAAGATACTCACAACATGTTGGAAGGTATGGATTCCACAGTACCTCGGAATTGCCCATGATGTACAAGATCTATCTACACAATGGAAATTAGGAGACGAGTTAGCTATTCCAAATGTTCCATATGATCTATCCAAAGCGATGCAAGGAGCATTACTACTCATCGAGGAGGCAAAGATCGAACAGTGGGAAAAGATCTTCTTGCCCGAAACTAACGACCACCATGAATGGGCGAAACAATGGAATACCACATTACGGAATATAGCAAAGGCAAGGGTCCCACTGAACAACTGCCTAGAACAAGGGGCAACTTTAGAAAAGGCAATCCAGGCGTGGAGAGCCTCTGCTCACACGCTCTTGGATGTAGACGACACATCTCCTCAAAAAGCGGATGAAGCATATAGAAAGGAATTGGAGGCTGGCGTGGCCTGGGATTGGCGTACTCGCTGGATCTATTTGCGCAACAAACGAGCTAATCATACCCCAATCGAAGATCTGATGACCTCTCTGTCACAGGATGGCTATCTGCAACAATGGACTTCCCTGCCAGAGAAACATGAATATGCAATTCTAAATAAGACCATGCAGGGCATGGCACATCTGGGGAAGATGATCAGTCACCATATTTCAAGAAAGCAGAGTGCATCTTCGTCTTCTGCACCCACGGATGAAGGCAAGATAAAAAAAATGTTAGGTGCCGCTCGTCAAATTGGGAAAGCATACCATACCAAAATCCAGACCATATTCAAGAAACAAGCAGTAGATGATGACGCTGTTAGTGAAGAAAAGTTCCCTAAAAATGCGAGTGAATTTGCTTCATTATTGAAGGACCCCAAAGGACTATCCGAGCTTGCCCCTCTTATTGACGAAGAGAAGGCCATGATCGAGGATCTCATCGAACGAGATCAGAGGTATAAAGCTCTGGCAATAGATTATCAGGAACTCCAGAAGCAAGCAATCAATTGGTATAAGCAGTTTGCTGAGCTGGAACAATTCTATGTAAACATGGGGATCCATACCTCAGATTACGCTAATGCAGAATTAGAAAAAAAAGCCACTCTATGGGCGATCCCACCTCAGACTGTAGGAGTAGATAAAGTATGAACCCTTCATTTTCTGCCCCATTTTTTGATGTGGCTCAGGTAGCGCTACATCATGTAACTCAGGCCTATCAATCTCACCCGGGTCCATTGAATGCTGGGATTCATGCACTCTATGGCCTTGTTCATGGCGAACCCTCCTTGAAGCGACAGTTTCTGAATGTCTTTCTAGGGCAGATGCTGGATGATTTAGAACATTATGCAACGAATGGGTTGTTATCTGATCTATCCAAGCACCAGACTCTTCTGATGATTTATCATGATGTCCCTCAAGTCGAAGCTCATCGTAAATCCTTTTTACGCCATATTAAGGAATACCGGTATCCCTGGGTACAGTCGGTCGTGCGTAAAATGGAAGCAGGAATTGCATTGGGTCTGCAAGCGGGGCAGGAATTTCATTTGTGTCGCATGTTGCAAGACCTTCATCGTTATATCGATGTAACAGGGGGAGGAGCGCCTTTTGTAGCCTTACACAAAGAGGCAAAAAGGAGAGTAGTGGACTACTATCGCGAACGTTTGTATGCACAGCAAACCCCATTTGAGTTTCTGCAGCGTCAACAGGAATTGAATCGTTTGATTTCGTGTATGGAGCGAATGAGGGTGCAAGATTGTGGTTGTAAAGACCTGTGGATGAACATAATTGCAGATCCAAAGTATGCATCCTGGATTGCATTGATCGCAGATTACGATGCGCTAGAAGCGTTGAAGGAGAAAAAGGCTTGTCTTATCGAAGCTCAATTAGGGGCCCGGGTCATTCGAGACCGAATTAAACTCTTAGAGGAAGGGGTTCCAATGGCTCGTGGAGGCGAAAAGGACCTGGAGATAGAACAGCAACGATTAGGTCAAATCCTTGCGTATGCTTTAGAGGGCAATGTAGGTTCACAGTTGGAACAAACCATTCTAGATGTAGAGTGGCAGAAGAATAAATTGAGCAAGAGATTAGAGGCTTGCTGAATGGGCTATCTTATAGGGAAAGCAGTTTTGCATGACCTATCCCAGCCATACTTCGGAAAAGAGCACGGGTCTTTTTTTATTTCGTTCCTCACTATAAGTGGTAAATTCTTGGATCAAGCGTATTTCAAGATTGACCAGCTCTTGGAATAGAATCCTTGGAGGCAAGGAATATCCCAAATAGATCATCTCTTCATGATAGGTTTTAATAAGATTGGAAGTTTGAAATAGGGGTAGCTGATCAGGGGTGACTCGAATGCCTAGAAAGAGGCGAGGGTGCATACCTGTTAAATATCAGTGGGGGAGAAAGAAAACAACTGATATCATGGGGCAATGCATTCTGCTGCACGCCAGTGTTTTTTAGATTTACGTCGAGTTGGGTGTTTTCCTGATACGTTGCCAGCTCCCATTCGGCCTACCTTTCAACATGTGATCTCTTACCCCGATTTATTGAAAAAAATCTCAGAGCTCTTGTGGAAGAAGGCTTCCTTAGAGCCGTTTAATTGTTTAGCTGCTGCGCCAAGTCGGGCCATTTCATTTGCAACATCTTGTGCTACCCTGCACCATATTCCTTTGTTAGCGGTTGACCAGGATCAGATTATAGGGATAGCCCCTTCTGATGCCAGGATTGCCCTCATAGAAGGGGTGATTGAAGATCCGGAACCGCTTCTTACTACATGGGTGACTTTGCGCAATGCAGGTTGGGTGCCTACTCAAGTGATCGCATTGCTCGTGACCCCACAAGCAGCAGCTTATTTAGCTGATCATCAGGTTCCTATTCGATCGGTTGCGGAGTGGAAAGATGCTCTGCATGTACTATCTCCTCAATTGACTTAAATATTTTTTCACACACAACTCGTCTGCAATCTATATATACTCTATCGTTTCGTCTATTCTCATGTCGCAAAATATAGATATGAGCGAGAGGCATTGTTATGTCCACATTCGTTTTTTTAGGTTACAAGGGCGCCTTTTCATCTATCTGAGCGAAAGGCTCTCGTAACAAGCGAGATGGGATATGAAATCATGTGGTAGATGGTACGGAGAGACCTTGGAAGGCTCAAAATCGCAATCATGATACGACTCCCGCTACAAGAAAGGTCGCATGTGCAAGACATAGAGCTTATACATACATCCACAACACAGATCCTATGCATATATAATAGTCGAGAGGAATGGCCTGAATTGCGTCTCTTCAAGGAATCTATAGAGACTATGCATCCGTACATCAAGATCGCGGGTGGCTATCAGGGTGCTTTTTTTCCGTACGAAAGGTTCTCTACGGGCTTGGTTGGTGAATAGATCATCCATGATCCTTCTCAACAAGGCCCCAACGGAATCTGATTTTTTAATCAAGAAACTCAAATAATTCAGCGTTAAAACAATAAAAATAATTAATTTTTTTATTAAAAAAATTAATTATAAAACCTATTATTAGTAGTAGGTGTATGTTAATTAAATCAATTGAACCCAGATGTTGCCCAGCAGCACGATCTATGATTCCTCTAGATCAAGTGGCAGTGATTATTCTAGCTGGAGGTGAAGGGCGCCGGCTTAATCCTCTCACGCAGTATCGTTGTAAACCCGCTGTTTCGTTTGGGGGGAGGTATTCTTTAATTGACATCCCGATTTCCCATGCTCTTTCTTCTGGATTAGGGCAAATCTATGTGATTGGGCAGTATTTGCCACAAACGTTACATGAACATGTGGTGCAAAGTTATGGCAAACAACTAGTGCCAAATATTCAAATGTTATTACCTTCAAATCAGTTAGGTCAACAAAGTGAGTATTTAGGTACTGCAGATGCAATTCGCAAGAATTTGGCTACATTCCGGAATATTTCGGCAAAATATTTTTTGATTCTGTCTGGAGATCAACTATATAATCTGAATTTTCAGGATCTCATCCACTTTGGATTGGGAACAGAAGCAGATATGGTGATTGCTACACAACCTATATCGGAACACGATGCGCGGCGCATGGGTGTCATGCGTATTGATTCAGATAGTCGTCGTGTCGTCGATTTTTATGAAAAACCTCAAGATATGGAGATCTTGCGTCAATTTTATCATCCTCATGTACAGAGTACGCACCACCAGGAAGCTCGTCCTTATTTGGGTTCTATGGGAATCTATTTCTTTCGTCGTGATGCGTTGTTTTCTTTATTAGATGTGGATGGCAGAGAAGATTTTGGAAAACATTTGATCCAAACTCAAATGAATCGAGGGGATGTCTTTTCTTACCTCTATGATGGATATTGGGAAGATATTGGCACAATTCACTCTTACTATCATGCAAATTTAGCTCTTACTGAAGGAAGGAGTGAGGGTTTACATTGTTATAATGAACAGGCTCTGATTTTGACTAAAACGACGAATTTACCTGGAGCGAAAATACAGGGCTGTAGGGTCAATCAAGCTTTGATTTGTGAAGGATCTATCTTAGGTGCTGAAGAGGTGGTTCACAGCATTGTAGGAGTGCGCTCTGTAGTAGATCAGGGGACAGTCATTCGCGATTCTATTCTCATTGGCAATGAATATTACGCATCCTCTGCTGGTTGTCCGCGTATCGGCAAAGACTGCACGATTCACCGTGCAATTGTCGATACGAATGTCACTTTAGGCAATCGAGTCCGCTTGATCAATCAAGGACAGCACATTCATTATACCGCCCCTGATGGAAGAATCTGTGTGCGGGATGGGATTATTATTGTGCCCAAAGGTACGACATTACCTGATGACTTCACTTTTTAATTCGACCATCTCGGTAGGCTCCCTTATGTCGAACTAGCATTGCATGGGGCACGCAGAGGTCTTCTTGTTTTCCCAGTTCGTGCAACACTGTGACCCAATCTGGGTGGCGATTGAATGCTGGCAAGCGATAGGCTTGTATGTTGTGTGCGCGCAATGGAGGCAAATATTCCTCTTCTATTTCAAACAATGTCTCCAGGTGATCAGAGGTAAAGCTAATGGGTACCACAATGACTTTCATGTGTTGTGGTAATTGATGACCTAAACTAGATGCAAGGTCTCGCGTATAGGGTCGCGTCCATTCTGCGGGGCCGAATTGTGATTGAAACGAAAGGACTCCTTGGGCTTTCGGAAATTTAGATAGTAGAGCACGGTAGGTTGCAGAACACTCGAGATGATAGGGATCCCCAGATTGAATGAATTCAAGAGGCAGACCGTGTGCAGAGCATAATAAAAACAGCTCTTCTTCTTGGATATGGTGTGTTGCGAGTAAATCACGAATGGATCTTTCCCAGACATCTATATAGTTAGGATATGTTGGGTACGACTTGACCCAACGAAAGCGACGCAAGGTAGTTGAGGGAAGCTTAGATGAAAAATAGGTGGCAGCACTGCCTGTGGTTGCGTAAGAAAATTGAGGGAACATGGGGAGGAGTCGAATCTCACCACATCGGATAGATTCCAGGCGCGCAAATAAGGCTGCATGGGTGGAGGGTAGATACCTATGAAACGCCCACACAGGGCATCGCCATCTTTCTGATAATTGTGTACATAGCCATTCGGTATCTTCGTATAGGGGAGATTTCCCACCGATCGATGCATAGTCTTTCGTCACTTTCAGGGAGCGCTTTTTTGCGATACGCGAAAAGAGCCATCGATGCATCCATCCAGGCAATCCAGAACGGATGACCTCTTGATCGCAGAGTAAGGTGCGTAAGAAAGGAAAAACTTCTTCTAAGGAGCGGGGGCCTCCAAAATTAACAAGTAGATATGCAGCGGGATCCATAGAGAGGAAACGGTAACAAAAAGGTCTTTTTTTGAAAAAAAAGATGATCCAGATAGACGATAGGTACCCTCTTTGTTATATAGAGGAGGATGCATCCACTTTCTATTGAAGATTTAGTCGTGACGGGGAAACGTGTACTGGTACGCGTCGACTTCAACGTCCCCATGGGAGCGGAGGGCGTGGTGTTGGATGCCTCTCGTATCGAGGCGGCTATCCCTACAATTCGCTATTTGCTCCAGCAAGGTGCCAGTCTCATTCTGATGAGCCATTTGGGTAGGCCTAGGGGTGTGGTCAATCCCGAGTGCTCTTTAAAAGTCGTTGTTCCTATATTGAAAAGCATCTTAGATCGGCCGATTCACATGGCATCGGATAGCATAGGGAATGACGTAAGGACGTTGGTCGATTCGTTGAAACCTGGAGAGATCTTATTGCTAGAAAATTTACGCTTTCATCGAGCTGAAGAATATCCTGAAGAGGACCCAGGATTTGCAAAGACGCTAGCCTCGTACGCAGATTTCTATGTCAATGATGCATTTGGGACTGCACATCGTATTCATAGTTCTACTGTGACGATTACCCAATATTTTCCTGACCGTGCGGCCGCAGGCTATTTGCTACAGAAAGAAATGAAGTTCTTAGGTGACTTGTTAGAAAACCCAGAAAAGCCCTTTCTGGCTCTATTAGGAGGAGGCAAAGTCTCTACTAAACTAGGAGTATTACGGTCGCTAGTCAATCGGGTGGATGGATTATTGATTGGCGGTGCGATGGCCTATACATTTCTTAAAGCGAAAGGCATCGAAATTGGGAATTCCCCTTGTGAAGAAGATCTGATTCCTCTTGCAGAAGAGCTGATAGCTCGATGTAACGAGCGTGGTATTCCTTTATTATTACCAGTCGATTTTGTGGTGGCCGAATCTGTAAGTAAGCAAGCAGACTACCGCCCTGCAGGCCTTCCCATGGGGATTCCGAAGGGGTATGAAGGTGTGGATATCGGACCTCAAACTATCGAGTTATTCAAACAGGAGTTACAACGTGGGCATACGATCCTGTGGAATGGTCCCTTGGGTGTTTTTGAAATTGCACCGTTTGCTAAGGGCACCACAGCAATTGCTGAATCCTTGGGTGCAATGAATAGTGTCAAAATTATTGCAGGAGGCGATCTGATTGCAGCTATTCAAGCATCAGATACTGCTGATTTGATGACCCACCTCTCTACGGGTGGAGGGGCTACACTAGAATATATTGAGCACGGCACACTGCCTGCGATCCAAGCGCTCTCATCCAAGTCAAGCAAGGTAGAGAGCTAATGCAGCAGCCTGAATGATTGCGTAGCGATATGATGGATGTTTGAAAAATAAAATTTTTAATAAATCATCACCATGATATTCATAGGGAAATTCTCAGGAGGAAATATGACAAGATTAAAAATATTAGCAATTGCTGTGCTGTGTGTAGGTTCTGCACAGGCGTTACCTCTATACAATCCAGTTGTAGCTTCGTTATACGAAGACCCATGCTGTAAACCGGTCTGTGATCCCTGTGGCGGGTGGATGGAACAATTATCTTGGGGGGTAGGGTTTGTTTCGTCGATTAGTACGGATCATTCGATGGAGATTGAGGACGGTAGTGACTATGCCCGTGTTCCCACAACGCAATTAAATACCTATTTAGGAGAGTTGACTGTAAACTTAAGTCATCGAGTCGAGTTGTTTGGTCAATTAGGGACCTTGAATTTTCGTCAAATCTTACCCAACGCTCCGATTGGATTGACGCCCGGTAGATCAGGCCTGAGTTCCGATACAGATTTAGCCTGGGCTTTGGGAGGCCGAGCTACACTAATCGAGTGGGGTTCCTGGGGTTTTGGAGCAGAGATTGAGTACTTACAGTCACGACCACATATTAAAAATATTAACGACAACTATCCAGATCCGGAACTACAATTGATCTACAGAGAGTGGCAGATTGGTTTTGGAGTGGCCTATCATGTATGTAAGTGGGACCATTTTGAGTTAGTTCCTTATTTTGGAGCCCGTGTGGGAGGAACGCAAATTGATGCAGACCATGCACGTGTAGCAAGCGAGCCCGACGGTACGAATCCCGTGGTGATAGGGAATCAAAAACAAGCGCGCCGTTGGGGTACAGCTGTTGGGATTACTGCATTAGCCAATCATAGAAGTTTCCTGAATTTTGAATGGGACTTCCTCAATGATCATAATGCGGTCATTAATTTTAATATCGGTTTCTAGTCACAGCTCGGCCACGTTGATCTAGCGTGGCCGAGTCTACAATATATCATAGCAAGCTTCTCTAGTTAAGAAGACCAGTACAGTGTGGACTTGCCGAAAGTTCCTTATAATCTATACAGAGGTAGATAAAGAGCTGGAGGCGGGCTCTAGGGGAGGAGCTGGTTCTTTTTTGGTGTGAGACAGATTTTTGAACTGCCTACCTAGGGTCAGGACGTTCCAAATCCATACGGAAATAAGCCCCACGAGTAGTGCTGCTACAATCTGTGCACTAGCTGCAATCGTAGAAAAGATCAGAAGCAAGCTTTGATGCACCATCGCCCCCCCGGATTTACCTAGGCGAGAGCCGACACCGTCAATGGCAGCCTTACCTTTGAGCTTGCTTTCTAAACTAAGAGGGATGAATGCCATCTCTTTTGTGGTGTCATAGAGAGTAAATTTACTAGCTCTTGAGAGACAATTTTGCATGGAGCCAAAGAACACCACGAGAGCAAGTGGTGTCGTACCTAGGTTCATCAACATAGGGAGCATGGATTTGCCACCGAAGAAAAAGAAAAAGAATCCTGCTGTTGTCACCAATAGCATGAACGGAGTAAAAATCGCACCAGCTGTCCACCCATACCGACGGATCACCTGACCAGAAACAAAGAGAGAAAGGACAAGCGAAATGATACCAGTAATAGAGGTAATGTTACCCATATATGCGGTATAGGCATTTGGATCTGGGTACAGTTGACGTACCTGATCTTTCCAGATGACTTCGACTAGGTTAATCACCACATTATACGATACAACAATCATAGCGAGAGAGATGAGGTACTTGGATCGCCCCAGGTATGCAAAATTTTCACGCATGGACATTTTGATTTTTTCTTTTTGATGGCTATGACCAGCATTTAAGGCCTCTTTACGAAGTACGTGGTGCGTAAGATAGCGATAGAGCGCGAGGATAAATAGGCCAGAAATGAGTGTAACGCCAGTCAATAAAAGGACAGTTTGATGCCACTCGTCATGGAGAAAATGAATGCGGTGGCGTAAATAATCGCTCGTGAGAAAAACGGAGACTTGACCAGAGTTGACTGCTGCTAAATTCAGGCCAATTGAGATAAGTGCATAGAACCGTTTTGCCTCGCCTAGTCTAGTAATTTCATTTGCAAAACCCCAAAATAGCATCGACAGAATGGCACTACTCCAGAGTTCTGACATGATATAAAAAGCGCTGAAAGTCCAGTAACGGAACATCGCAATCAATCCTTTAAAGCCTGCGGGGAGGACCGACGCCAGCCAATCTGCTGTAGCGTGAGGATGAAGCGTATTACGATAGGGATAGAGTAGAGTTGTGAAGATAATAAAAAAGCCTAAGAAAATGGAGACCATGGCATAAAAAACCTGGTCTCTAGAGAATCGGTTATTCAGTCGACTGTATACAAAGGTCATGAGAAAGGCGCCAGGAAGAATGCCCCATACTTTGATAAAGGGGATGACCTCAGCTCCAGAAGAAGCAGCGGTAATGAGTAATGCATCTTTTACGGTGCGTAGCGTGTTGTAATTGAAACCTATGAAGAAGGCCATCAGAAACAGAGGCAGAAACTTGCGCAACTCAAAAGCTCGTACAGGCCAAAGGAAAGCCCGCCAGCTAGAAAAAGCGTAGTCATCAGCATGCGACATAGCATGCTCCAGTTTGAGAGGAGAGAGATAACAAGGATGCTATAGCTGACTCACTCATGGGGATGATGGCTTATATTATAGAGTGTCTTGAGAAAATCAACAAGCACGAAGCTCTTTATAATTTTTTTTATCACAGCCTGCGTCTTGAAACAGGAGATGCTATTCCTGGATGTTTCGGAATTTTTTGAATAGAAATAGGTGTCGTATCACGAGTTCCATTAAGGCAAACAAGGCAAGGAATATGAAAAGAACGAAAATATATCCAGGGAAAATGAACCCCAAAGAGAGTCCTATAAGGAGCAGGAATTGGAGCAGGGTAGTGATTTTCCCCCACCATAATGCTCGATACTCACATTTTTTCCAGCTGCCAAAAAACAGGAGAAAAAGGCCAAACCCGCAGAGGGATATGTCCCTAGAGAGCAAGGCTACAAATTCGATCCCCGATAGAGCATGTTCGACATATAAGACGCTGCCGCAAAACAAGACAAAAAACTTATCCATAATTGGATCAAGAATCGCGCCAAGTTGGGACGTGGTTTTTGACAAACGAGCTAAGTAGCCATCCAGAACATCGCTAGTCATTGCGAAGAGTATTGCTAACAAACGGATCAAGATATTCTCTTGGAGAAAAGCTAGGGCTAATAGTGCTCTAGAAAGGGAGAGAATATTAGAAATCGTCAACATAGGTCCATTGTATTCATTCAGGGCGGACTTCCTCTGAAATTGGGTGCGATAGGAAATACGTCGCTCAGTCAGGTTTCGATCAGTGTACTGTTCCTCTGTTCCCTCGTCAACTCTTCTTTGCTACACACTCAAATCTCGATCTATTGCGTTGTTTCGTGGTATTCGTAGATAAGAGCTATCGATGCCGACTTTACAGAGTTTGTCCTTTGGAATCAAAAAGTTGTTTTTTGCCTACTAACAAGTCGTCTCGATAGGTAGCAAGAAGGCGAGGAGATCCATCTTCATAGTATTTATGAAATTTTCCGTGTTTTAAGTTGTTTTTGTATTCGGCTTCAAAAATCAAGATGCCTTCAGGTGACCATTCCTGACAGAGACCATCTAATTGATCCTGGTTATAAGAATATACAGAGGCACAAGTTCCATTTTCATAATAGCTCTTAGTAGGTCCCTGACGAATATCTTTAGCAAAAGAGACCTCTTTATGAAGAGCTCCAGATGGATAGTAGCTCCGTCCTATCCCTGACCTAAGGTCTTGATCAAATTCCATAGTCATGAGCAACTCACCAGATGGGGTATAGAGAGAAGCCATCCCTTGGCGTAACCCTTTATGATACCAAGTAGAGGAGAGCTGTATTCCCTGAGGGGTATACTCTATCACCTCTCCTTCCAAACAATCTTGGACGTAATGAGCGGTTAGTTTTTTTACCGCAGGAGATCCGGGTTCAGCAGGATACCATACTGTGTGTGGCCCAACTCGACGGTCCTGTTCATAGTAAAATTCTATTTGTTCCCCATTCGGAAGCTGTTGGAAGTGGCGGCCGTGGAGAGCCCCATGTTGGTAATGGGATTCTTCAGTAAGGAGCCCCGATTCATCAAATTGGCATTTTTTACCATGTAGTCGTCCCTCTTCATATTCCACAGAGGCGGCTAAGGTCCCTTGGGGGTGAAAGGATTGTTGGATGCCGTGGAGTTGCCCATCACGATATTGGCACATGCGATAGAGTGAGCCAATGGATTGACCAGAGTTAGGAGGGTAGTATTCGCAATGTTCTCCGATAGGAAGACCCTCATGATAGGTCAACTTTGCTTGTAAAGCTCCATCAGGATACCAGCTGGTTACGATTCCATCTAAGAGGTCTTGATGAAAATAGGCTGAGGCTTGCTGCATGCCTGTTTCATAAAATTTTTTCTCTTCGCCCTCTCGTTTTCCATTTGCGAAATGGGTAATTTGGTTCACCTTTCCATTAAGGTAGTAGGTAACTAACTCTCCCTCTGGATGTCCTTGGTGGAAACTTCCCTTGACCAAGGGCTGCCCAGATAGATCTTGCTCTAGGTATGGGCCTTCTTTTACACCATGATCATAGCCTATTTTCGTTTTCAACTGGCCAGAAGGGAACCATTCCAACATCTCTCCATGGAGCTGACCGCGCAAAAAGGATTTAGAAATCTTCAATTGACCAGATGGAAACCACTCCTTCCAGTCTCCTTCCCATTTTTGATCTTGCGCATGAGCATACAGCTTGCGAGCTCCTGATGCAAAAAACTCTTCCTGATCTCCTTCCAGGGCTCCGTGGGAATAGTGGTACTGACACTCGAGGGCTCCATTTTCATGCCATTGTGAGTAGAGGCCATGAAATTTGTTGTCACGATCAAGAATATATTTTTTGTATAATGCTTGCGAGGCAAAGTATTCACAAATCGGTTCTTGGAGGCGCCCCACCTCATCATAACAAGCCCGTTTTTGTAATGCTCCATCAGGGTAATACAGAGTATGCTCTCCTATTGGCAATCCTTGATGGTACTTGCCTCCCCCACACCGTTGACCATTTTCTAAAAAAAACTGTTCGTCGCCTTCTTTTTTACCTAGATTATAATTAACCCGATAACGGACTTGTCCTTCCGGATAATATTGGGTGTGGAGCCCAAGAGGAACACCCGATCGAAAGTCTTGTATTTCTATGATGCGTTCATTGGGTGCATAGCCGAGTACCGCAGGTTCTGCCTGAGACCCATGGAGGAGTCCTTGGTGGTAGTGAGCTACCTTTTTGATACTTCCCCCGTCTTCTTGACTGTACCACTCTTTGGAAGTGCCACTCAGCAAGCCATGTACGTAGTGCTCTTCAGCAGCTAGAGAGCCATCTTCATGAAATTGATGCCATACTCCTGTTTTGAGGCCATCAAGGTAGGCTCCCTCTTCGATTTTTTTCCCCTGTTCACTATACCGTAGAGATGGGCCTGAGAGTTGTCCTTCTACGTAATGTTGTTCTAGAGACAATTCGCCATTTGGGTGGTATTCTTTTTTTTCTTTGACTGGGCGGCCCATTGTATACGCTGCAGAACTCGCAAGAGTACCATTTGGATAGTACGTTAATGAAAGGCCATCTTGAGTGGTTTCATTTGCCAGATCAAATTCTCCCGCAACTTGGCCATTTGGGTAGAACTCTATCCGCTTTACAGCTTCTGCAATCCCGGAATCATTTTTAGCATAAAACGAGACGACCTTCGGCGTTCCGTTCGGGTAATTTTCTAGTACTGAGGGCAACCAATCTGCTTGCCGTATTTTTAATGGCGGCAGCTCTTCCGCAGCATATAAGGTTAGACTAAGGGGAAGCCAGCAATAAATCAAAAATCTGCGCATGGATCGGGATTCTACCAGATTGTTCGTTTGTCTGCCAATTGTCCGTATCGATCTAGCTATTCTTGAAACACCCTTCTCGATCCACCCATTGACACGTCGTGGTTCGTTGATGTGGTACGGATTTCTATTAGCTGCTAGATACTTTGCTGGAGAACCCTGCCCCATCTTGACTGGGGAGAGGCGTATTGAGCCTAGCCATCGAGAAGAGCATGTGCAAAAACAAGATTGTACAATCTATCCCTTGCGGGAGTCCCCAGACGCTGATTCTGATCCGCCTTCGATGATGTGTCCATCATCTAATCTCAAAATACGATCAGCAAATTCGAAAATGCGGGCATCATGCGTAACAAGAATTAAGCAACAATTGTACGTATGCGTAATTTCTTGGAATAAAGACATCACGGCCATGCCTGTCTGGTGGTCTAATGCGCTGGTTGGTTCATCACACACGATAATCGGTGGGGTGTGGATACATCCTCGACAAATCGCAACGCGTTGCTGTTCCCCACCGGACATGTGTTTAGGATACGCATCCTTGCGTTTTGAAAGGCCTACACGATCTAATAGAACTGAGGCGCGATCAGCAGCTTCCTTCTCATCGATCCCAGCAAGGAGAAGTGGGATCGTGATATTTTCTAAAGCAGTAAGGGAGGGGACCAATTGTAACGACTGGAAGATGAAGCCAATGTGTGCTCTGCGGAATTCTGTACGTGCGTCTGAGGATAGTTGGCTCAATTCGACACCTTGAATCCAGCATTCCCCATGATCTTGTCGAAGAATGCCCGAAATAATGGAAAGGAGCGTAGTTTTGCCACAGCCGGAAGGTCCAACTAACATAAGCAGTTCGCCTAATTTCGCTTCCATGGATACGCCGCGGAGTGCCTGAACGCGAGTATCTGCAGTTCCATAGCTTTTTTCAATTTGTTTGCACACTACAGCATTCATGATTGAAACACCATGGAGGGATCAAGACGAGTGACTTGAAGAACACTAGCCCAAGCAGCTAGTAGCGTAATGCCATAGAGGCTTGCTCCACTGAAAGCAAATAGCCACCAAGGCAAGGTGAAAGAAAGCTCAGAATCTGCAGCGCAGAAGGCAAATAATGCAGTCAGTCCCATACCTAAAGACCACCCTAAAGTTGCTACTAACGAAGCTTGTACCCAGACCATATTCCTCAATAAATTGGAGGTAGCTCCCATAGCTTTAAAGGTAGCAAAGTAGCGCAGGTGGTCATGAATATACGAAAAAAAAGACTGACCGCAGATTGCAGACCCAATCACAAAACCTAAAAAAACAGCCACCCCAAAATTAATAGGAATCCCTGTTTTAGTGAGGTAGTATTGTACTGTGAGATTACGAAACTGAGAAGTTGTGTAGGCAGCCAGGCCAGTCACTTGCTGAATTCTTTTTGCTACCTCTTGTATCTCTTGACCTGGAGCTACTTTGACTAGAATAAAAGAGAGGGAATTGCGCTCTTTGGGAGCAAATTCCATCGCGCGAGCAAACGTCGTATATATGACTGGTTGCGATTGAAAGGTACGTGTGGTACGGCAGATCCCGACTACTTTGGCTCGCGTATCATTTAATTCTAGCACATCTCCTAATCCTAAAGGGCGTTGGCGCCCTGTAGCATCTGTTACTGCTAGTTTGTCTTGTGCTCCGATCTGATTTACGATGATGCCATCAGGAAAGCGTAGGTTGGTAATGGACCCTTCTACCATACGAGGAGGGCCTCCTATCAAGGTCGCATCGTCGATCCCAATCACATTACACAGTTGAAAGGCTCCTGAAGGAAGACGTGCTTTTAGGAGTCCCTTATATAGTGGCATAGCCCACGCTACCCCATTGATGCCACGGGTTTGCATCAGTTTTGTCATTTTGAAGGGTTTGATATCATCAATGTACTGTACTTGACGCTCCATCACCCAAATGTCAGCTTGATTGGTATCTTGTAAAAAACCATATGTCCTCTGCATCAGCCCTACAAAAATGCCGGATTGCTGCGTGATAATGAAGGCTGAAAAAGTTAATCCAAGTAGGATGCCAATGCACTTAGATTTATCTCCAAGTAGCATTTTGATTGCATACTTCAACATTCCCACCCACCCCCTAGTGCTTTGTAGACGGAAATCAATTGATGAAGAAGTTCATATTGAATAGATAGGTAGTTCAACTGAGCGGTGAATAAATTTCTTTCGATTTCAATAAAAAATAGAAAGTCTTCCACTCCACCAATATATAGAATTTCTGCTAGCTCTCGTGATGCTAGGTAATTTTCTGTTTCTTCTTTTGACGTTTGCACTGCTAGAGACATTTGAGAATAACCCACGAGTCCACTTTCCATTTCTTGTAGTGCTTTTAGTACGATTTGCTCGTATTGTAATGCTGCTTCATGTTGCTTCGCTGTTTCACTTCGAATGAAGGATCGAATATGGCCACCATGAAAGAGGGGTTGTAGCAGTGAGGGTTCCACGATCCATTGTCTGGATTCACGTTGAAATAGTTGTGTCGCAAACCCAGAGGCAAAGCCAAAGAGGCTACTGAGTGAGAGTGTAGGAAAGAGTTCTTTTCTTGCAGCAAGGACCCGTGCTCCTGAAGCAGCTAAGTCATATTCTGCCCCTCGTACATCACCACGACGACAGAGTAAATCGCAGGGTAAGGTATGAGGGATTTTACCTATCCCTATTGGCAGAGGGGACCAGTTCGTAAAATAGGGCAGTAGCTCTTCCGGGGGTAGATCTACCAATACGGCTAGACTAAATATAGTTTGTTTCCTTTCCATTTCCAATTGAGGGAGTTCCGTTTGTCGGGCATTTAAGACGCTTTTTGCTGTATATAGATCCAGGGCGGGATCGATGCCTGCTGCAAAACGATCAGATAAAAATGTAACCAGTTGAGTTTCAAACTGAATATGGTCCTGTGTAACGAGAAGCTGTTGCTGTACTTCTAGAATATGGAAGTAGAGGGCAGCTACTTCCGCTGTAATCGATACATGGATTTGTCGCACTCTCTCTGCTTCTCCAATATAGTCCATCCCTGCAGCGCGCGCTCGATCTATGATTTTCCCAAATAGATCTAACTCCCAAACGGAATCGAATCCAACTTGAAATAACGAGGTGAATGTTCCTCCAAGAAATGGGGATCCAGGCACAGTCTGACTATTCCGTATGCGATCGAAAATATCTACTTGATCTACCCATGGTAGAAGATAGGAAAACTCCATGCCATAGACAGCGCGTGCTTGGCAGATTTTTTCTCTAGCGATTTGTAAATCCAGGTTACAGCGTATGGCTCGTTCGATGAGTTGGCTTAGAATAGGGTCTTCAAATTGTTCCCACCACTGACTGAGGTCTACGGCTCCTCGGGCGTGCTCAGGTACCCCAGCCTCCTCTTCAAACAGAGGAGGCATTTCAAAATAGGGATGATGTAAACAGCAGCTGGTTAAGAGTACAAGACACAAGAGTCTCATGGAGACCTCTCTCTAGGCTTTGCCTCTACAAAGACATCAAGCAATTCTCCAGGGTAGATCGGTAAGGAGCGGGTATCAATTTCGTACACCACTTCTAAAACACGAGTATCTACGAGTTCGTTGGTGCCTCCTGCAAGATTTTTTTTCGCTTTTAGATAGGGTTCGATATAGAGAAAGGATAGAGGGGTGGTTAAAGAACTGTTCCCACGGATATACGCTGTCCCTGGGGCATGGGGAATCAGTCGCCAGATCTCTTCTTCATCGATCGATACGCGCAGGTAGAGAGTGTCCATAGATCCGAATAGAATGGCGGGAAGCTCGGATCCTGGGACAGAAAATTCTCCCCGATGAATGTTCATTTGTAGGACACACCCAGAAAAAGGAGCACAGATCGTTGCTCGGGCTATTTTGTTTAATACTTGATATATAGCAGCTTCTGCTTCTTCTTTTTCAGCTCGATAGATATGTAAATCCGCTTCCCATGCCCCAGCGAGCAATAGATTTAAGTTGGCTTCTGCTTCAGCGAATTGATATGTCGCAATTTTATATTCAAATTCTCGATCTAAGAAATTCTCTCTACTGATCGCGCGTGGATCCTTCAATTCTTCAGCAAGTTGGAGGTGCATTTTTTTTTGAAGTAATTGTTGGCAGGCTTGCTCACAACTTGCTTGCGAGATCGGAATATTTTCTGGACGAGGTAACCGTAACTGTCGTTCGTACTTTGCAATGGCTACCGCAAGTGAAGTGAATTTTTGTTCTAACTCGAATCGTAAATCACTCGTATCTAATGAAAATAAAGGTTCCCCAGCACTCACTCGATATCCCGTATCCACATAGGTGAGGTCTACAATTTCACCAGTCGGTGAGGTGATTTCCACCTCTTCGGATGAGGATTCTACAATCCCAGTAGCAGCAATAAAATGAGTATAGGGAGAGAAGGGTGGTGGGTATGGAATTGGAGCGGAAGGCCATTGGCGTTGTGTAACAAACACAGTAATGCCCCCAGCTATTATTCCTACGATTGCCAATACGATTAGAATGCGGTACACATCAACAGTGAGCAATTCACGTGCCAAGACCAGCTGGTAGACGTTGCTATTCTATGCTAAGCGTCGGATGCTACTCTCATGATGCAAGGAAAGGAAGGCAATTACTATCCAGGTGCTTTTTTGTGCACATATCGTATGATAGATCTACGATTATTTTTTTCTTGAATATATCGATTTCCCCATTCTAGCATATCGGTCACAAAAATATTTTGTTAAGAGTGAGGAAGGTGAATATGAGTGGACCTTTTCATAATGACCCGGGGTTCCCCTATGTAGTCACGCATCACATTACTATTACAGCGTGGGAGCATAGGGATTTCTATCCGTTGCCTGTATGGTCGCCGCAGCATATTATGTATGGCAACGGCTTGGAGCAGACATTTCCTTATTCTTTCGCTGTAAGGCCGCAGTATTATAACCACGGCTTAGGGCCGGTGAGGCCGCCACACACCGACTGGAGAGTGCGCAACGTCGCCCAACAGACCATAAGACCTCCTTCGTCCACTGTGTCTCCATTATGGACCCCGCCACCACCCTCCACGCATGGGTCTAGACCTTTGCCAGAGCGTCCTTCTGATGCCCAAGTTAGCATTCCTACTTCCAGACATCCTGAAGCAGCTAAGGATACGCCTTCTGAGCAGACGACGGAGGGCCTAAGAAACCCAATTGGAGATGAGACAAGTCAACTCGTCAGTCAGGATGCACCATCGGGGGAACCCAGCTCCCTACCATCAGAACATACCAAGAATCTGCAGGAAATGGATACGCCTTCTGAGCAGACGACGGAGGGCCTAAGAAACCCAATTGGAGATGAGACAAGTCAACTCGTCAGTCAGGATGCACCATCGGGGGAACCCAGCTCCCTACCATCAGAACATACCGAGAATCTGCAGGAAATGAATACGCAATCAGGTAAAAAAACATGGGCGTTAGTTGTACAAGGATCTACTACACCACGTAATAATGAGGTTTCTGTACCCTCAGTATTGCAATGTGTAGAGCAACCTAGTACATTAGCTACACAGCAAGACAAGCAGGGTGGGCATCGTGCGGAACCCCCACAGCATGGTGCTCCACAGTCGGGTAATAGAAAAAAACCACACTCTTCCCAGTCTCGATATCCGCAATCTACAAAGGGCTCAAAAGGCCCACCACAAACAGTAACGCGGCACAATCCCAAAGTATCTAATACCGATCCACTACAACCCAATCCTGTGCAAAATAGGAATTCGCAACATACCCCCCGGATGAATCGTGATTTGGATCGACGGAACAAATCAGCTGGCGATACCTCGCATACGCCTGTTAGCTCTATGAGTTCTCATCCTGATGATGGCCAACGCCGACCTTCCAATCCGACGTCATCGGAAGACACTGTTCCTCCATCAAGCAAGGAATCTAGAGATCATCAGGTAGTAGAGGAGCTTTCGCTCAATCAGAAAAACAATACGCAGCCTCCCCAAAAGAAGAAATCTACAAAGGCAGCAGCGTCGTCAAAGCAGAAGCCGAAACCCACACAGAAGACGAAACTGCAATCTAGCACTAGTGGGGCCAAAGATCCCAAATTAAATCCCTCTCATGCCTCGCTTAATCCGTTTGTATCCATGCGTGCATGCTTGCCTAGAGAGGCCCCTGTTCAGCTATCCAAAGAGGTAGAAACATTTTTTACGAATTTAAAATCCCAAGTCTCGCAATTGCGAGACATAAAGATTTATACTTTTGAAAAAAAGAATATTAAAACAAAAGAGGAAGAGTTTAAAGATGAGGAAGGTCAAATGCTGGAAGCAGCACTTGATAGGTGTGAGACCTGCATTGCATCTCTTGCCGAGAAGGGGGTATCTCAATCACACCTAGATATCATTAACGATGCTCTACTTGAGATCTTGCGCTTGACATACCCCCATTCGACCTCATCAAAGAATGTATGGTCTGTTTTGTTAGGTCCTTATCATGAGGCAGAGCTTCCTTCTTTGTCCTCACAGACGAACGATCCATCGAATCCTCGGAGTAGAGATGTTACACAGTTACGACTATTGTGTACTATTGGTCGAGTGAGCTTAGTCAACATGCAATTAAGGTCTATATCATCAAAACTCTCTGAAGTCCCATTACAACAAATAGACCTAGTTATCGGTGCAATAGATTTTTTGTTCCATCGATATAAAACAGGACGAGCCCTCATATGGAATCTACAAGAAGATCCTATTCTCCTGCAATACGCACCAGACGAGCACCCAATCACTCAGCTGATAGGAGTGATGGAACAGGCGTATCGATACTTCAATAATAAACAGGGTTACATGCAGGCCGCTTGGATGCAATGTGTGGGGGAGACTGCTTCATTAGCTCGCGCAAGACCAGAGTACATGAGTCAAGGGAAAGATCCTAAGTCAGCTGCCAAATATTATAATTACCTTTGCGCATTGAGCAAGGAAGATATGAAACTGTTTCTGCAAAAGGATATGAGTACCCCTAATACCCGAGCGATAATGTTTCACGAACAACTTCCTATATGCGTAACTTTTTATGCTACAGCGCTATATCTGGATAATGCACAGCATCAATTAGGCCGTATTGCGGTTAATCACGTCTTAGATTGGCTATCCAAGGACAAATCTCTTTCAAAGTCGCCGCCAGAATCAAGTGCGGTGAGCTCTCCCTCACGACAACAGTGTCTATACCTATCCGGAGCACTATATCAGTATAGTATACATTGTAAAAAAAATCTAAAAGATTCAGTACTTGCTGCTAGATGTTTGAAAGGTGGCCAAATCATGTTTGAGTTAGCCTTTGGACAACATATCAAGAAGGATCCGAGTCATGAACAAAGGCAATTATGCTATCTACCGTCTTCGATCGGTCTAGGTGATGCTCTGCAGAGCATGGAGTGGACCAAGATGGATATAAAAGCATTACATCCTTGGTGTTTCCAGGATGCCGCGACTCTGGATCAGCAGCATCCAGATGAGCAAGAGCAGTCCAAACAATCGCCCACGACCGAGTGTCGTGATACGGACGAACAACGCAACGCAGTAGGTATGCCTATGGAGTGGATGCGTTGGGCTGTGCAATATGCAGTGGGGTCTAATCCACAATACCTACAGTATGCTTGGCTCGGCAGACATGATAAATACGTAGTATCGGATAGACCTCCATATTTCGCTGCATGTATCCCTGAGGTGGATCGGGAAAAATGTGACGCTTCATATAAGGACAAGAGGTCTCAGATTGAGAGTTCTTGGAAAACTTATGTTACTTCCGTGGAAAAAACATTAAGTAAGCCAATATCAATAAAGGTACAGGATATAGAATCGATCAAGAAGGATTTTTTGGAGTTCGTTACAACCGCCATACAAGATATAGCGATTCCTGAATTGCAGAGCTTTATCCGTTCATTGGAGAAGGTTGGAGTAGACAGTTCTATGGTTTGGTTATGGCAACAATTAGGATGTCAATGGGTTCAAAATCTAGCTCTACGTTATTATGTAGATCTGAGTTGTAATTTTTTGCTTTCTGATCTGCGTCTACAGCCCCATCAAGAAAAGATGAAAACAGTACTCCTCAAGTTACAAGATCGTAGCAGGAACTTGAACACGTTTGTCGAAAAAAAACTGGTGGATGAAGCCGCCCTATCGGCATTTGCTCATAAAAAGGTGACAGGCGGTGATCTGCAAGATAAAGGGGTTGATGCCATGCGACAGGTGTTACAACAACGCCCCTGTATCGTAAATGAAGGGAAAGCGGCGTATCTATTCCCTTGGGTGACTGGAGACCCTCAGGATAGTATGCCTCATATGTCTCCATTATCCATACAAGAGTTAGCTGATTGGGAAAATGAGTTTGCTCCGGGTACTGCTTTAGGAGTCTTAGCTAATGGGTTACAAACATGTCTCACCAATGTGCAGCAACAGACAGCTTCTCTTTACGTGGAGCAGCCTATATCTGCTGTGCCTATATCTGATGAGCAGGTTCAACGCTTGCAAGAGATTCCTTGGATACGTTCCATTCTGCCAGAACAAGCGAAGGATGTGGATCGTATGGCGTTATTTACTTTGTTGACTCATGCATGGATTCGTCATTTTCACGGAGGCGGCATCGTTATAGAACGTTCAGCAAGTTCTGACCTAGGGTTAAGGCTATCACGTTCTTTCATTCGCGCCATGGCGGAGACAGCATTTGATATCGTGGCGACTAGGGAGCAGCCTCCTGTTGCTTGGGACGAATTAATAGAAAAAGAAGTGCTTTCCTCATTCCCATGGGTTATAGGTCCTCATGGCAAGGACGTCATGTACATTCTTTGATGTAGGATACGTTGATTACACTCTATCTATTGCAAAATGCGGTGCCAAAAAATAGGACGTAGAAGCCATGTCTGGTATAATGCGCACTCAACGGTTGTTCTGCTTGAATTTATCTGTACTCGCGTTCTAGAATTTTCGCGCGTATTAGAATACAAGTATTGTAATGTACCTGCCAGTTGCCCCTAGCGTTTCTTATTTCCTGAATGGAGCTCCCATAGTGGGGTATCTTCCCAATGGGACTCCCATAGTGGGGTATCTTCCCAATGGGACTCCCATAGTTCCTACTCCTTCTGCTCTAGTGTGTCGTGTTACAGCTGTTTTTGAAGCAGTATACCCCGTTTGTTCAGGGCCACCTCCCTATACTGGGGCATCATCGTATTCGTCCTATGACCGTGACTTATGGGTCCCGCCTCGCTCCCAGCGTCCAGACCAGACTGGAGCACAGCATCGGCATCATATCGTCCCCCCACCTACGATTGCAGTGTCTACGCATTCTGCTCCCATCAAGAGTCCCAAGGAGGAAATAAGGGCGACAACAAACCCAATTAGAGAGGAAATAAATCGAGAGGTAACTCAGAATTCACAAACGGGGTTATCTGATTCCCGGCCATCTGAAGAGGTCAATAATACAGTAGATGCTGGCGCGAGCACATTGCATGCATCGAAAACATGGGCTTCAGTTGTGGGTACAGACACTAGATCAACTAAGCAGGGTGCTGGTCAACCATCATCCAATCCTGTGGGGCCAGATACGCCATCAGACCTAGTGACTCCCCATCTCAACCCATCCGATAATGGCAAGGAACAGGATGCTCAGAATCCTGATAAACCCAGGGTAGCAACTCCGCAGGTAGCCACAACTTCTCCCTCTAGCACCAAACATACGAAACCAGTAGAGACGAATTCCCCAAATTCCAATAGTAGAAAGAATAAAAAAAAGCCAGCGACTCACTCACCTCAGGGTGCTGGTCAACCATCATCCAATCCTGTGGGGCCAGATACGCCATCAGACCTAGTGCACCGTCATATTGAAAATTTAGGGTTACATGTATTGAAATTTTCGCT
>CAYLUD010000013.1:0-14926 GCA_964386785.1 uncultured bacterium
CAATGAAATGGATCTTTCAACTTTTTGAAGGGGTGCACCTGCTGATACACAGAACTTCTTCGAGTATTCAAGAAAGAGTACTTAATATGAATAAGGTTAGATATCAAGTGCTTAGCGTTCTTGGAGAGGAATTTGAAAAAATCTATTCGGCGGCTTAGAGGTTGCGGAATATGGGATTTATATTAAACGAATGAATAGACTAGATAAATTCAGATTCAAGATCCTGCCATTAGGAAGAAATTATGAACCTTGAGATAAGGCAGAATAAGCTATCAGATGAAATTAAGAGGAAAATTTTTCAGGGATTTGCGCGCCAAGCAATCACACCCAAGGAGATCGATGGGCTTAACGAAGACCCCATCTCTTTTGAGATTGTCAATGCCGCAGAGTTTGTGGGAGCCATCGTTGTCCAGCTGTTCTGGAATCAGCTTCATATCAAATATCTTTTCGTAGCAGAAAACTACCGAGGTCAAGGCCTGGCTCGTCAACTTATAGATCATGCATTGGAGTTCGGGAAAAAACGTGGGTGTCAGTTTGCCTTTGTGGAAACCATGAGCTTCCAAGCTCCCGATTTTTATCAAAAAATGGGCTTTGTGATTGAATTTTCAAGGCCTGGATATGCAGAGAATACGACGTTTCACTATCTCAAAAAGTCTTTAGATGAAACATTAAAAAAAATCACGAGAACTGGGGTCTATGGGGTTGTCGTGGATGAGGGAAAGTTGTTGGTTATAAGGCAAAAGCGCGGCCCTTATGCGGGTAAGTTTGACCTGCCGGGTGGGGGAATGGAATTTGGAGAATCAGCAGAACAAACCCTGCGGCGGGAATTTGTTGAAGAAGTGGCGATGGAATTTGATTCTATGCACCTAATAGATAATTTGACTGCAACAATCGATGTTCCAAGCTCCCCATCCAATGAGCCTTACGTGTTTCATCAAATCGGGATGATGTATCGAGTCAATGGCTATCGATTGATTAAAAATGCACAACAAGGGGACTTGCAGCACGTTTGGATTGAGCCTGAGGCCCTTTCGTCTGAAAAATGTTCTCAGCTTATTTGGAAACTTTTGAAAAGCAATGCTTTAAGTTATAGTAATATTGAAAGTTTAGGTGAATTATATCCAGGAACCTATACCAGTAATGAATTTTTAAATTGATGGCCTGGTAGACTGTCTTATTTTTAATGGGAAGGATAGGATGACAAAAAGAAGATTCAAACGACTGGCTGCTGATGGTTTTTTTTTCAGAGGAAGAGGGCTACGAGGAATTTTGCCAAAAACACCTCTGCGAGGACGAAAAGGTGGCTTATGTCCGTAAAATCGCTCAGGCTATCAATAAGACAGAATCTCAATTTATCAATTCAGCCGTGTCCAGCGATGCCGGATTCCTAACGGCCTTCAATAAGTCTTGTAGACTCAGCCTAGGGGCTACTTGGCAGCAGGCGGCATCGACAAGGAAAAGAAAGGAATTAGTTTGCAAACGATGGGTCTTAGGGGCTTTTGAGTCGTTCTATGAAAGTCTGATAATGGTAATTATGTTGCGTTAGACCTGTTTTTTCGGTTACGGAACTTGAAAGCTTCTCCCAGTCTTTTATCTCTAATTCTGGGCTGGCGCACGACTTTAGCTCCACTATCCCAGCTCTCATCATCCGTTTGAAAAATCGAAACTCAGGATGAAAGGAAAAAATAGTTTTGAAAAAATGCGAATATGATACAAGAAAGACGTATACACTTTTTCTAAGGAAGGTGAAAATGAAAGTCTTGGATATCATTGCTCGGATCTTTGTATTTGTTGGCGGTTTGAATTGGGGCCTGATTGGCTTTTTTGATTTCAACCTAGTCAACGCAATCTTCTCGAACATGTCTCTTGAAAAGATTATCTATGATCTCGTAGGTATTAGTGCTATTTATTTACTTTGTCGCTGTAAAAAAATATGCGGCAAGTGTTCCGATCATAAATCTTGCTCGTCATAATTTGACTGTGAGATCATAACTTAGGCAACCTCGTTCTGAGGTTGCCTAAAAGAACATTCTATTGTTGATATTTCACGGAGGAGCTCATGTCTATCTGTTTATTTCTTTGTATTTTTCAAACTCTTTTTCATCCAAAACCGGTCCCTGTTACCGATTCCCTACACTGCATAGAAGGTACATGTCGTCCAGCACTGGAACAACTCGTGACCTCAATAGAACGTTTGTATGACACGCCAAAAGGATCCACGGAACATCGATTCGGGGAAAACCTATCTCAAAAAGAACACGCATTACAAACTGCAGAATTGGCTTTCTATCAAGCAGCAACCCAGCGCCATATGATAGTAGCAGCTTTGCTTCATGACATTGGACAGCTGCTAGTGGATGAATGTGATCCATCTTATCGGATTTTTGACCAAGTAGGATCTGCGTTTTTAGCAAAAATTTGGGGGCCTAGGGTAGCGATACCAATTTTGCATTCTATTGAAGCTAAGCGTTTTTTAGTGTCTACAGATCCAGGATATGTTGGGCGTCTATCTGAAGCCAAGCAAAATTCCTTGTCTGCTCAGGGAGGAGCTTTGTTACAGGGATCTTCAGAGTACGCCTCTTTTGTTAAGTCTGCCGATGTATTAGATGCCTTAGCTCTTCGTAGATGGGACGATCAAGCAATCCTTGTTGGTAAAAAAACAAAACAATTTTCAGATTTTCACTCCATTCTTGTTGATGAAGCTCTTTATTATCTTGCTACTCTTTATCCTAAATACTCACCAGAAGAACTCGCTGTTTGGATTGAAGAGGCGGATGAATATGTGCTAAATGCTCTTTCTTATGATGAGTAGTCCAGTAATACAAAACTATTTCCGTACATTTTTTCTAGATATTGATGCATTTTTTCAGAATGCATCCATGTGCAAAGAGAATCCCAATCTGGTCGTGTATCCCCTTTGCGTACAACAATTACGTTAGCATAGCGTAGATCTGGATCTTCTTGGATCAGAGCATCTCTCGGCAGTAGATCGACTTGATAGGCAAAGTTTGCTGGGATAACAGCTAATGTTACGTCTGATAATACCCTAGGCAACATGGCTGCATCTACTGTTTTCAGTATGCAACAAAATTCATTCTCTACCACATCTTCCTTAGAATAAATAGATCCATCGGGTTTCTCGACCAATCTAATGATTCGAGCTTTTTGTAGTAGTAGTAATGCCCTACTTTCATTTGTGGGGTCCGATGGTATCGCGATGACAGATCTTGGGGTTAAAGAACGCAGATCGTGTATTTTTTTAGAATAAATCCCCATAGGTTCTACGTGAACACGGTTCAATATGGAAAGATCCCATCCGGATGCCTCCATTTGTTGACGCAGAAATGGCTCATGCTGAAAAAAATTAGCGTCTACTTGTTTTTCTGCCAACAAACGATTAGGCAGCATATAATCATCAACTTGCACAATTTTTAGAGTGATCCCCTCTCGTTCTAAATCCCCGCGAATTTGCTCTAACATTTCAGCGTGAGGTGTGGATGAAGCGGCAATCCGAATCTCGTGTTCCTTCTGTTTTTGTGAGGAAAAACAGGAAGCCATAGCTAGAAGAAGCGCCAGACTAATGGAATGATTGCGTACAGATCGAATCGTCAATTGATACATGATTTATCCCTTGTTGATACCTCGTTGAGCTAGAATTTTTCGTTCTAACAGAATTCCCATCCATTGGAATACCTCTACCAGAATCAAAAGAGCTACTACTGTGGCTAGCATCATGCTCGAATCAAATTTTTGATACCCATATTGAATGGCTAACGCGCCGAGCCCCCCACCCCCTACGAGTCCGGCTAAAGCACTGTAATTGATGATAGTAACAATCAACAAAAATGTAATGCGAATCAGACCTGGCAGTGCTTCAGGAAGCAAAACCCTACCGATGATTTGTGGAATTGAGGATCCCATCATGACTGCGCTGGTGATGATAGAGGGATCTACTTCTGCAAAAATCGACTCAATCAGACGAGCGTAGAAGGGAATGCTGCCTAAGGCTAATGGCACGATGGCCGCCGTTGTGCCAATACTGGTTCCAAGAATACATCGTGTTAAAGGAATTACTGCCACAATGAGAATCGCGAAGGGAATAGAGCGCCCTATATTCACGCAAAAACTAAGCATACCATATAGCATGGTGGATGGGGATAGTCCTCCCTTCCTAGTGAGGTATAGAATAAAACCCAATGGAAATCCTAAAGCCACGGCACAAAGGGTCGTAATCCCCACCATATAGAGCGTTTCTCCTGTGGCGCCCACGATGAGCTCTACCATACGATGCCAATCCATCATAGATCGATCTCCTCAATTAGAATGCCCGCTTGCCCCAAAAAGTGTAGAGCCTGCTGCACAGGCTGCAGGTCCCCTGCTAGTTCAACTAATAGATTTCCTACGGCTCCTTCTAATAAAACATCAATAGACCCAAGCAAAATATTCGCTTGAACATCAAACTCTTTCACAACCTGAGAAATAAGTCCTTTTCCTACAATAGAGGGAGGGAATCGCAAAAGAAACCGCCGAGCCTGCTTCCGGTCTGGATAAGAATAGGCGGGATTTGGATGAGCTGAATGCGAGAGAAAGACCTTGGTAACCGCATGAGTTGGATGCGTACAGATATCCAAGGTACGACCCTCTTCTACAATTACCCCCCGATCTAAGACTGCCACGCGATGGCATAACTGTTTGATGACATCCATTTCGTGCGTAATGATCACAAAAGTTTTGCGAAGCTCTCGCTGTAGTGTACGCAATAGCGCTAACAGCGACTCCGTGCTCTCCGGGTCTAGAGCGGAGGTGGGCTCATCAAGAATGAATAAAGCGGGATTTAAGGCTAAGGCTCGCGCGATAGCAACACGTTGCCGTTGCCCACCACTGAGTTCCGCAGGATAGCGGCAGCCATATTCTGCTAGACCCACCCAAGATAAGAGCTCTAGTGGGTTTCCCTGTTGGTTCGCTATTTCCATAGGGTATCGCACATTTTCTAAAGCAGTACGACTAGAAAAAAGCGGATACTGCTGTACAACTAGTCCTATCGAGCGACGTAGACGGCGTAGTGCAGCTCCTTTTAGAGAACTCAAAGAGAGTCCTTGATAGAAAATCTCCCCCCGATCTATTGGAAGCATGCCCATTAATAACTGAAGCAGTGTGCTTTTCCCCGCTCCACTCTTCCCGATGAGTCCATACGTCTCTCCTGAATAAACGGAAAAGGAGACATCGTCTAGCACGCTGGACAGACCGATTCTTTTAGAAAGATTCGTAACGCATAGGATGGCCTGTTCTAGGGACATGGCTCCTAGGATAAGATGTTTTCTATTTTTTTAATATCGTAGAATCGATATGAAGTAGACGGTTATTTTTTTAATTATGAACTAAGGAGCTTTGCCCGATGGCTGCTACACCAGCTTCCTACTGTGGATATTCTCGTTATGTTGCGATGCTCCCATGTGCGGTAGCTGTTATCGCAAGCCTCATTGGTTTTGTAGTCGCCTTTTATTTCAAGCAGCCCTATTTTGCTCTTCCTGCTGGACTAGGAACCTGTGCTTCCTTGTATTGCACCTATCACATGTGGAATGCAAAAAGTTGGCAAGAACAACTTGATACCACAAGGGCCTTAAACACGGTTTTCAACAAGCAGGTCAATAACTTAACACAAGAAGTAGATAGGCTTAATAAAGAAAACGAAGGATTGAGTAAAACAAGCAAAGCATTAAGTGATATAAGCACGCTCTTAACTACAGTAAGCAATTCTTTTGCTACCCAACTGGAGCAATTCAATCAATCCAATACAACTAATCAAGATCTCACACGCTTAATATCGGAGACCTTGCAGGAAGCAAGGATCTTAATTGCATCTATTCCATTCGTAAATTTAACCTCTCAATCTCAGGAACTAAAAAATCAAAATGCGATCTTGGCGCTCACGAATGCAGAACTTAAGGAATCTGTAGATACACTAAGGAATCTTCTCAACACTGCTTCTATGCATATTTCTAGCCTACAAGTAACTGATGAAAATTTTAAAACATATCTCGAGCCGTTGCAGGGCCTCTTTGCGAACACACGTCAGTGCAACCCTCTTTCCCTCGAGTGATCAGGTGTTGCAAAGTATATTCCTGCTTCTAAGGGTTTTCCAATTCGTTGATGATTAGCAAATTCCTTTCGATGTACTTCACCGTATAGAGTCTTAAAAATTCTTTATAGGTCTTCAAAGCCATTTCCTTAGTAGGCGAGAGAAGTACATCTCATAGGTCATGCCCTTGGCGTGAGGTTGTACGCTTTTGGGCATCTTATCGAGCATTGGCTGTCGTGTGCACCAGCAACGCTGATGACGACATATTGGAAATTCCTCTTCAAGAGCAGCTCAAAAACCAAGAGCCCCCTCGCTGATTGCTAGAGAGGGGGCTATGACTAGTCCTCTCAACTGTACATTCTGTAGAAATTCCTTCCATGAAAGCTTACTTTTTCTGACTCCATCATGGATCCCAATCAGCCCATATGCCCAGAGATATACGTACTGGCTTGTCGTGAAATCCCTCTTAAGCCAATCTTTGTATTCTTGCTCTTATTGAATGGCCCCTTTCCATCTACTAGAGCTTCTGATACTATCTCCTAGCATGACCTCTTGGGAAGATGTAGGAGAATGGTACGGCAATCTTGTTGGAAAAGAGGGACATTACTATCACCAACACGTCATCATTCCTAAATTATTGTCTCTTCTTTCCCTACGGACAGGAGATCATCTGGTTGATTTGGGGTGTGGACAAGGCATCCTAGCAAGGCACCTTCCCAAGGGAATCCTGTACCAAGGGATCGATGCATCCCCTTCTCTTATTCAACAGGCCCCTAAGGGTAAAGGGCGAGAATACTTAGTTGCCGATGTCTGCCGTCCCCTACCCTTTCCAAAATCCATATTCACACATGCCGTCTTTCTTCTTAGCCTCCAAAATATGGAAAAACCAGAACTAGCCTTACAAGAAACTGCAAAAATCTTACAACCAGGTGCAACGCTCGTTTTAGTACTCAATCATCCCTGTTTTCGAATTCCTCGACAATCGAGCTGGGGTATAGACGAGCAAACTAAGTTGCAATATCGTCGCATCCAACGCTACCTCAGCCCTATGCAGATCCCAATTTCCATTCGAGGACAAACAACCTACTCCTTTCATCACAGCCTTTCCGATTTTTCAAGTTTTTTACTATCTGCTGGTTACACCATTCTTCAACTAGAAGAATGGGTGTCTGATAAAATCAGTGTTGGTAGTGCTGCAAAAATGGAAAACACAGCAAGAAAAGAATTCCCCCTATTTCTTACTATAAAATGTCGTTTCGCGCATACTTAATTTAAGTATGCGAATTTCTTATTTGAATAATAAGAATATTAAACACGTGTTAAACTGGCTGCAACAGTCTTCTCTTTTTCGCGTTGTTTTCTTTTTAATCCAAGAGCTTAAGAAAGGTTATTTGGCCACAAGAGCTGCACACCTTACCTATTATTCTTTGTTATCTTTAGTTCCTGTTTTGATTTTATGCATCCCCCTTCTTCGCATTCTCGCAATTCAAGAAGGATTTTTAAATCATTTTCTAGGTTTTTTTTTAGGACCGAATGAAGTAATACAAGACTTATTGGAGATTGCCGAATCTGCGTGGAGCACGCCACGTCCTACAGGAATTATAGGTCTGATTCTTCTACTTGGATTGCTCTCTAGTTTTCAATTATTACGCTCTATGGAATTAGCTATTCTATCCTTATGGAATCTGCGGGCGCAGCGTTCTTATTTAGAATGTCTGTATGATATGATGGTCCTTTTTCTTCTTTTTCCACTCGTATTGATTTCTGGATTGATGGGGGTTCGTTTAGTTATCGCTTATGCAGAGCCTCATACCTGGATATCTTTTGTAGGGGGCTATGGGATAGCCTTTTTATGCTCTTGGTTTGTGATTACGTTTCTCTATCGGTTTATCCCCAACACAAAAATCCCCTTCCTTTCTTCTTTCTTTATAGGGGGAGGCACAGCTCTATGCTATCAAGGATTGCAGTTTTGTATTTTCTCTCTGCAATTACTGGCGACAAGGCAAAGTATTCTATATGGCACCTTTGCTGCTTTTCCTTTATTTATTATTTGGATTTATCTGAGCTGGATGCTCATTTTACTTGGGGGCAAGCTGTGCTTTGGGTGGCAATATGAAGTATACCGAGTAGCTATGTATAGCTATAGGGATCTTCCGCACGACACCTTACTCCAATTGAGCATACAGCTATCGAGCTTAGTTACCTGTGCTTTTAGAGACGGAGCCCCCCTTTCTTTATCGAAACTATCTCTTGAATCTAAAATTCCACTATATCCTACAGAAGGCATTCTGTTTGCTCTTGTTGAAGCCAAGATACTATATCGGGTAAAAGACCCTATTACCAAAACAGTTGTGTTTTTACCCGCTCACCCAATTAAAGAAATGTCGGTAGGTAAGGTGATTGAAGCTTGTAACTCCAAGGGGTTTTATCACTTGCATACTCACCCATTACGAGTCCATTGGCAGCATAAAATAGGTTATTTATTTGATAATCAGAACATAAACAATATACTATTGGTTGATTTATGAAACGAATGTCCTTGCTAGCATTACTCATTCTTGGTTTTTGTTTCCTTTTATTAGGAGTTGCAGCCTACCTTCCCTCTTGGATTTCTACTTCACAGGGTCAAGAGTGGGTTCTGAAGATCCTGAATCGATCAATTAAGGGGAAAATATCCTGTGAATCGATACAAATCAGTTGGTTTGGATCTCAAAAAATCGACCATTTTTCCATAGAAGACACTGAAGGAAAAACCCTCTTCTCAGTCGCTCATATCCAGATGGAGCAAGGGTTGTTTGATCTGTTTAATCCAAAAACATGTATTCATCATCTCGTAATAGACCACCCCACTCTTCTTCTTTCCAGAACTCATTCGGATCATTTTTCTCTTAAAGAGGCCCTATCAAGTAGGGATTCGCCCCCCTCTCATTCATCGACACGAACAAGGTGGGGATGGCGTTCCTGGTTCCTCATCTGCAATATACAAATAATCGAGGGCTCCGCGAATCTAGTCTCCCCTGGATTGCGATCTGTAGCTATTCGCAATCTACAACTAGAATATCAAAAAGATCGAGATTTTATCGATTTTGATGCGATCACAGAACAGGAAGGTATACAGGGGAAATGCAGTGGGTCTGGTTCCCTTATCCATGGTGCTGAGTTAACCGTTTCATTCAAGCAATTCCCCTTAGGAATCCTAGATCAATGGAGGGGAGATGCTCTGGCCACTTCTCTTCTAGGAGAAACCTTAGATGGTTCCATGACTACAAGCTCTAAAAGCCCACCTTTATCCGTCCATCTTGACCTGAAAACGAAACAACTATCGGGATCGGTGACGGCTAGTTTAGTCAACAAACAATGGAAGATAACCCCTGGAGCGTTATTTCGTTACGATATGACACCTACAGGGTTTCAAACGTTATTAGGTTCTGAACAAAAAAAAGAGTGGTCCTTAAGTCAAACTGCTCATTATGTACTTTCCATAGATGAAGGACTGCTGCCCCTTTCTCCTCAGGAATGGTCTCTTGAAAGCATGAAGGTGCGCGGCTCATTATCTATCGAAAAAGTACAAATTTTCCATACTATTTCAGGCTTGTACGAGTTATCTAACTTTAAAGCCGTTTGCAATCTCTATAAAGGCTTCCAAGTCCAATCTTCTGGATCGATTCAAAACCATCACATCGAAGGATCTATTCATTTAGATGGTGCACTATCGACAGCAGAAGACCTATCCTTTCAGTTGACTTCTGACCACTTTCCAGTCCTTTTGTTAGGGATCGTTTTAGACCAAGCGGATTTGATTCGCTCTTCTATTGGACCTTGGCTATCTATTGCTATTCAAGGTAATTACGAGGCGGGACAAGCCAAGGCCACCCTTTCGTGTGATTCCGATCGTACCCACCTTCATGGCTCCATTCAAGGAAAGAGTTTGGACGCTTTGCAGTTTGCTATCGAGGGTGAACATACGATGGAAGAGTCTTGGGCCCCCTTAATTGGAAAGACTGTATGGGGTACATTACAAGGAAAAGCCGGAATATGGGATCGAAATCTCACGTTGACCACAGTCAGTGGAAGCCTGGAATCAGATCATGTATCTATAGACATTTCTGGACGCCTTGGAGAAAAAAATAAGCCTTTTTCATGCGAATCCATTCAGCTATTTGCGCATGGAAAAATTTTAGAGCTTCCTTACCAAGAGCGGGTAACCCAGGCTGCTTTAGAACAAGGGCTTTTTGTAATGACGTTGGATGGTAAAGAAAATGCTCTCATGGGACGAGGAGAGCTGACCATTGCCGTGCCTGCTGGAGATGCATTATACGTGTCAAAAGAATCTCGCATTTCTTTTACCATTCGCAATATCTTGTGCCAAGAAGAGTGGAAGCTCAGAGATGCCTATGTGGAAGCATCGGCTCACTTAGATCACCTACCTTCACAGATCTTTACAAGTCTGTTTCCGAACCAGTTACCCCCTGAGGACCTTGTAGGTCCAACTCTAGATGTAGATGCTCAATTCACATATAACCCACCAGCCATTCCCCATCATTGGATATTAAAGTGCCAAGCTCGATCTTCTTCTCTCGATGTTGCATTGGAACTAGAAGGAAATCAAGATATGCTCAAATCAAAGGGCAACGCGAATACGATTCGTCTTCAATTATCTCACGATCAAGTCTATTCCTTAGTACACGCTTTCTATCCAGATTCTTTTTTTTCTTCGTGGAAACTAGCCCATTCTTTGGATCTTAATTGTTTTATTGAACACATACACTGCCCTTTACCGGCTTTAACCGGATCTCCTCAACGCTGGGCTGAGGCTGGTATGGATTTAGCCTTTTCCTGCTCACCTATTGTGTGCAAGCGAGAGAATGAAGTGTTAGTGTTTGATCACATTCATGGCTCTGTCTCCAGTGAAGAGTTACAAGACGCAGCTACCTGCTCGTTTTCTTCTTCAATCCGCGGATCAACCCTACCCACCTATGAGTCTGGCTATCTGTCTTTTCAGGCTACAGTTTCCCAATTATGGCAAGAAAATCAGTGGAAATGGGAACAATCCTCAGTAGATGGGGAATGCGAAGCACATAATGTCCCCATGAGACAACTATTCGATCTCCTCCCCCTATCTCCTGAGGTAGCGAAGGGATATCAGTCTTTAGTTGGAGAATTTCTAAATGCGTATGGCTCGGTTCACTGGGTCCAAGGAGAAGGACCTGTAGATCTAGAAATTCACGCTTCGCATGGACAAGTGATTTGTCCTCTGCAACTGACCCAATCAGGATTCCTTTTACGAGCCCCATTATACGCCCATTTGCAGCTCACAGAGGAGCTTGCTGAGTGGCTCTTGATTGACGTGAATCCTCTTCTAATTACGGGCGCTTTTTCCCCCACACCGATCACATTCGAGATTGATCCCAATGGTTTTTTCTTTCCTTTGCATCCATTTACATTCAAAGGAATTCGCATTCCTAAAGCGACTCTCGATATTGGAAAAATTCAAATACGCAATGGGGGACAAATTCAGTCCTTAATGGAATTTTTAAAAGCCGATGACATGACAGAGGATCAGTGGATGGAAGCCTGGTGTACCCCCATCTATATGAGTCTAGCTGAAGGCACCTCACACTATGAACGCTTCGATCTTCTTCTTGCGCGCACAGTTCACATTGCTCTATGGGGGCGTATCGATCTAGTCAAAAACAAAGTAAAAATGACGCTCGGGATCGATCCGGCTACACTAGCTAAACGATTCCGAGTACACGGATTAAGCAGTAGTGATATGTTTCAAGTAAAAATGCGTGGCCCTGCAAATGATGTCGAGCTGGACTGGAGTTCTGCCTATACACGAATTGGAATTATCTTAGCTCGCTTAACGGGAGGCAACCTTGTCTATTTAGTAGGAGGAGTGCTCGACCAAATTCTTTCTGTCTTTGGTGACGAGGCTACTCCCCCTCCTACAACTCAACCTCTTCCTTGGGAGCATGAGATACGGAAATAAGGCGCCGTCATCCCAGGAAAAGGATGACCCTCTCTTCTAATTTGCAAAGGTGATCTGATCTCCTTGTACTGTAAGCTTCACATCACGCTGTGGTTGGATCTTACCTTCTAATAGAGCTCTAGAAAGAAAATTCACTACCTCGTGCTGAATCACTCGCTTCAAAGGACGGGCCCCAAATGCGGGGTCATAACCTACCCTAGCTAGGTGTTGCGCTACCAAGGGTTCCCAAGTAAATCGAATCTGTTTCTCTAATAAACGCTGCGCTACATGGGCTAGTTGCATATCGACAATATGGACCATCTGATTTTCTTTCAAAGGCAAGAAAGGCAAAATTTCATCTACCCGGTTTAAGAATTCAGGTCGAAAATGAGACTTCAGCACAGGGTCTACAACCTCTAAAATCTTCTCCTTACCTAACTCTTTTTTCTGAGAGATCAGTTTCATTAATTCCTCTGACCCTAAATTGGAGGTCATAATAAAAAGGGCATTCTTACAGTTTACTTTTCTGCCTTTTCCATCCGTAATCCTTCCGTCGTCAAAAATTTGAAGTAAAATATTAAAGACATCAGGATGTGCTTTTTCAATTTCATCTAAGAGCACCACTGCATAGGGGCGTCTACGTAAGGCCTCAGTCAGTTGTCCTCCCTCATCATATCCAATATACCCTGGGGGTGCTCCAATCAAACGTGATACAGTATGTTTTTCCATATACTCTGACATATCCAGGCGTATCATCGCCTCTTCCTTATCAAACAACTGTTCAGCCAACGCTTTGGCTAACTCCGTCTTTCCTACTCCTGTTGGTCCCAAGAACAAGAAAACCCCCGTGGGGCGGGCTGGATCATTCAAACCAGTACGAGAAGCGCGAATTGCATTCGATACAGCTTCAATGGCAAAATCCTGACCTACTACACGCTGATGCAAGACTTGTTCTAGTTCTAAAAGTTTTGCAGCTTCGGTTTCCAACATTTTTGCTACAGGGATACCCGTCCACTTCGAAACAATCTGTGCGATTAACACTTCATCTACTTCTTCTTGGAGCAATCGACCCCGTTGCTTGCTATTATGTTCCTGTAAAGAATCGATCTCTTTCTTCAATTCAGGAATCTGTTTATAACGAAGTTCTGCAACACGGTTGTAGTCCGCGACTCGCTCTGCTTCTTCTTCTTGAAATTTCAGTTTTTCTAAACGATCTTTTTTTTCTTTGATTGCTAAAATTTCTTGTTTTTCCTGATCCCATCGACTTTTTAGAGCTCCTAGCTCCTCTCTAAGTCTGATAATCTTTTTCTCCAGCTCTTCTTTTCCTTCAATAGCATCTTCACGTTTCATCCCCTCTAGTTTCACAGTAAGAGATGATAACTCTCGTTCCTTCGTATCAATAGGTAAAGGACGAGAACCAATTTGCATCCGAATTAAGCTTGCACCTTCATCGATCAGATCAATAGCTTTGTCTGGTAGAAATCGATCAGCAATATAACGATTCGATAAAGTAACAGCCGCATGGAGAGCTCCTTCTGTAATACGAACACCATGGTAAATTTCATATCGTTCTCGTAACCCTCTTAAAATGGCCATTGTATCGTCTAATGAGGGTTCTGCCACATATACAGGTTGAAAACGACGCTCTAAGGCAGCATCTTTTTCAATGTACTTCTGATATTCAGCAAGAGTTGTAGCCCCTATACAATGGAGAACGCCTCTGGCTAATGCAGGCTTTAACAGATTGGCTGCATCCATAGCTCCTTCAGTAGCTCCCGCGCCAATAAGAGTATGGACTTCATCAATAAATAGAATAATGCGCCCATCACTCTGCTCGATTTCGTCCAAAATCCCTTTCAATCGCTCTTCGAACTCGCCACGAAATTTTGTTCCAGCAATCAAACTACCCATATCCAAAGAAACTAAATGTTTGTCTAATAGAGAGTCAGGAACATCCTTTTGAATGATTCGGTTAGCTAACCCTTCTGCAATTGCCGTTTTCCCTACACCAGGCTCTCCAATCAACATCGGGTTATTTTTTGTTCTTCTTGACAGTACTTGGATCGTACGACGAATCTCTTCATCACGACCTATGACTGGATCTAATTTTCCTTGACGAGCTAAATCGGTTAGGTTCTTACAAAACTTTTCTAGCGTTTTCATGTTCGTTTCTGCTGTCGGCGAATTCATTTTTTTATTCCCTCGCACTGAAAAAATTGTCTCTTTCAATTCTTTAACAGATAGTTTAGATCGTTCTCTCCATGTTTGAAATGGGGCTCCACCATGTTTCCAAAAAGCCATTAAAAAATGATCACTGGAGACATAACTATCTCCCCACTCTTTAGCTACAGCCTGCGCTTCTTGAATTCGATATTGCAAACTTCGTCCTGGCTGAGGCTCCCCTACTTCTCCTGCATAACGAGGAGCTTTGGATAGGGCTTGATCTAAGTCTTGTTGAAGACCTAGAACATCTACTTTGGCGTCCTTCAACAGCATAGGGAAATACCCTTCCGGATCTTGCAAAAACGCCATTAATAGATGATTTTCTGAAACTTCAGAATGATGCGACGCGCGAGCTAACTCCATAGCATGCTGAATCGCCTGTTGTGTTGCTTCTGAAAACTGATGTTGCATAGCTACCTCCAAACACGGCAAGTGATCGTAACACACCTATGAGGAGCAAATCAAGCATGTACCATGCTTAGTCCAACATGGATTGTATGTTGCACTTTCCATCCATAAGATCAACGCATGCAGGATAGGATTACGAATCCTTATTTTTCTCTTCTATGGGGATAAAGGAATCTGTTTTATCAGTTGGTGATTTAGCAGGACTCGGCCTTAAAGAAGAAGGACTCGGCCTTAAAGAAGAAGGA
>CAYLUD010000013.1:15026-32507 GCA_964386785.1 uncultured bacterium
CTCGACCTTAAAGAAGAAGGACTCGACCTTAAAGAAGAAGGACTCGACCTTAAAGAAGAAGGACTCGACCTTAAAGCCGCATCATATTCCGATCTAATAGATTCTTTTGTAAAAAATGGGAAAACGATTTTTTTTATATCGGAGCCTACAACAGGACTTGGATTTTCAGTCGTTGCTGAAGACGAATTGGTAACTGGGGGAATGCTCATTATATCCTCATTATGGCGATAAGAAAGGAGAGTGATACATGGTTGAAACATTGAATGCAATCAACTTATAGGGGACAATGAAGACATAGCTCCTTTTTCAGCTCTTGCAAAGCCTGCGGAGAGAACAAACGAGCTGCCACAATAGACTCTGCCTCTGCAAGATATTCCCAAGCTCGACGATCGTCTTGCCTTTCATGATGTAAGACGGCTAAATAGTATGCCCCCTGAGGATCTTCTCGATAGAGTTCATGATATCGCGATAGAGCAACTAGCGCTTCGCGACTTCTTCCTAGCTGAATCCAGGTAACGCCTAATTGCAAATACCCCTCACTAAACTCAGGATATTTTTCTAGGATGGCAAGAAGTTGTTTTTTCTTATTCAACAAAGAATCTCTTGTATCATCTACAAGAGAAAAAATAGCTTGCACACCATCTAGATCTACTTTACCTTCCAGCACTTCATAGGCCAGTCGACGCCCTGCTATTGCATAATCAGGAACTAAAGAACAGATCTCTTGAAGTAAAGCTCGACCTCTCGCAACTTCTCCAGTGAATAGACATGCATAACCCAGCAATTCTTTTACTAGACCATCATTCGGCATATATTGTTGCGCTTTTTCGTAGGCAATTTTAGCCTCTTGATGACGAGCTGAATGTAGATAGACGGAAGCCTGATTCACGTGAGTCATTCCGACCACTTCCCGCATATCGCGTTGCGGTAGACGGTAGGTGTTAACTCCAAGATAAGACTCTGAAGGTACATGAATCCCTCTTGCTGTCGTTTCAATATTAATGACATGATCTCCATTTCGATATCGAACAAAAATATGCCCTGGAGGCGTAATGATCTCTAATGGTAGCTCTAAGCGTTGCGCTAGGGCCAGATAGACCGTTGTCACACCAAGACAGACCCCCAAATGATTATCCATCACAGATGCAAGCAATGTATATCGATCAATATCTTTCATGAAAACGGATTGAGGAGGGAATTTGATATGCTGTTGTTCAAACAAAAAAGTGTTGATTGCTTGAATGATTTCTTTTGGGGAGGGGGCAGAAGATAAATACGCACGCACTTGCAATGCCATCCAATCTAACCTAGCTGAATACTGGCGCGCCATTTCAGGATTACCTCCTTGAGATAAGATGAGGGCAATACCTAAATCTATCTCTTCAGGCGCTAATGTAAGCACCTCTTCTTCTGAAGTGACACGGTACCCTTTCAATCGACGATTGGCGAGATGAGAACCCAATGATTCCACAAGTGTTAACTGAGCATCTGACCAATTTCCTGCAGATGAAAGAAACAAAGAAGAAATGCTAGCTAGATCGCGATCTGTACCTAAAAGAGCTTGAGCCCTTTCTAAAGCAAGGCGCCCCTCAGTTGTGGTGGGATAAGCTTCATAAAAAGCTAAAGCTTGCGATACCGATTGAGGGTCCAAAGTAGAAAACAAGGTATATAAAGCACTGACGGCAAGGTACACTCTACCCCCTTTTTAATTTATTCAATCCATTGAAAGCAGCAATCCTATACCCTTCTGCAAAGGTGGGATAATTAAACACCTGATTCACAAAATATTCAATGTTTCCACCTAGAGCCATGACCATTTGTCCTATGTGAATAAGCTCCGTTGCGTTCCGCCCCACAATGTGCACTCCGAATAAAGTTAAGTTCTCAGGATCAAATAGCAGTTTGAACATTCCCAAATGACTAGATCCAGTGATATGTGATCTGGCGATTTCATAATAATACGCTCGTCCCACCTCATAGGGGGTCCCCTGTTTCTGGAGGTCCTCCTCTGTAGCTCCACAACAGGAAATTTCTGGAATTGTGTAAATTCCTAAAGGAAACCACTTAGGAAATGGGTGCGCCTTACCTTGAACCGCATGAAGGGCAGCCAGTCGACCTTGCTCCATGCTAGTGGAAGCCAATGCCGGATATCCAACAACGTCCCCTGCCGCATAAATATGTGAGCAGGAGGTTTGAAAATACTCATTCACCGCAATATGACCCCTATCGGTCATACGCAGAGACAGATTCAGAGTCTTGACCTCAGCCTCTCTACCTAAGGCATATAAAAGAAGGTCTGCAGAAAACAAGGACCCATCGTCACAATGCACCTCGGCTCGATTTCCTACTCTCAAAATTTTCGAGGGAGTTTTTCCTGGCAACAAGTGTAGACCATTTTCTTTGAGTCCAATTTGCAAGTGGGTTCCAATTTCTGCATCTAGTTCGGGTAGCAGACGATTTTTTTTATCAATAACCCAGACCTCAGTGCCCAATGCTGTAAAAAAACTCGCATATTCCGCTCCAATAACCCCTCCACCAAGAACAATCATCGTTTTCGGAACATGATCAATGCGGAGTAGTTTGTTGGAATCAAGAATGACGTCCTCATCAAAAGGTACATCAATAGGACGACGCGGCTCAGAACCCGTAGCAATTAAGTATTTTTTTGCCTGCACTCGATAACGAACCTCGCCATGTTCTCCCAAGACATGCAGTTCTTGTGGATCTGTAAACGAGGCGGCTCCTTGAATATAACGAATGTGATTTTTTCGGAGTTGCCGCATCAATACAGCTCTCTCTCCATCCAGAACTGCATGCAAGCGAAAGTTCAGATCATTGACTGTGACTTCCGTAAGGCAACTAGAGCCATAGAATGCACGTTCATTATATCGACGTAGGTCAATAATGGCTTCGCGTAACGATTTTGATGGAATTGTAGCATAGTTTAGGCAGTTCCCTCCAGGATGATGATCTTTTTCGATCATCACCACAGACCACCCTAATTTAGCAGCTTGAATCGCTCCTTTTTGACCAGCTGGTCCGGAACCTATCACTGCAAAATCTGCTAGCACCTCTTCCACGCAGAGAGCTAACAACAAGTTTCATGCCAATCAAAGGATATATACGACCTATAGACACAAACTCTATATGTTAAAGAATTTAGAAACTAAATCCATAAGATAGTATAGTCATCGGAAACCAGAAACCATCTTTGCCGTTAGCAAGAAGTGTCGGGCAACTGATGCGGAGCTGAGTGATGGAAATCAATCCCGACTTCATGCGTCTCTCCTTTCCAATGAGCCATTGAGGGGATATGGTTATTCTCTCTAGTGGGTCTCGTGGATATCCTATCGACCAGGACATCGCCACTGAGCCCCCTATACCTAAATACCATTGTTGATCCGTTGAGGGTTGGGGGTAATATAGATAAACCCCGCGAGCTTCCAACTTCGATGCAACCAGCAGTGAACTCGCCGACGCAGAGGCATCCCATCCCTTATTCATGCGTTGATGACGCCACCCAAAGGAAAGTTCAGGGGCCGGTATAGGCAAGGGCCCCACTCCTACATCCATATGAAAAAACGAGTCATTCGCTCCAAAAGCAGAGGTCGTGCATAGCGCAAATGCAATGGCTATTTTTTTTAAACAATCAAACATTTGAGGCAATCATTATTCGTCTCATCAGACTTTCATTGCAATTAATTTGTTTTTTTACTTTTTTTTTAAATATTTAAATATGATTCTAAATCTTATATTTTCTTATAAAGAACGAGGTGTTAGCAGAAAGTTGCAACAGAATTTTCTCTTGAGGTTTTCTTTGATTCCTCGTAAGCTTTCCTGCAGTATTTATTTCCAAGAACTGTGCGCGTTAGAGCGGTGAAACCGAATAAGAACGCACAAAGGAGAACCTATGTCAAAAGTATGTCAAGTTACGGGTCGCAAACCCTGTAAAGGAAGATCCTATACCCTAAGAGGAATCGCCAAGAAAAAAAAGGGTATTGGTCTCAATATTACAGGAAACAACAAGAGACGCTTCCAGCCCAACCTATTAAGTCGCAAATTGTGGTTCTCTGAAGAAAATCGATTCATTTCGATTCGTCTATCTGCTGCTGCATTGCGCACAATTGATAAACGAGGCCTAGCAACTGTAGTTCGAGAAATGAGAGCGAACGGCCAACACGTTTAAATGGAAGGGTTTCGCAACCTTTCCTCTTTTTTGCACGAGCTGCGCAAGCAACAGGAGCTGATTGAAATTGAGGCTCCTGTTGATCCAAAATTGGAAATTGCAGAGATTCACCGTTGCGTTGCCGCAGCTAATGGACCAGCTCTGCTCTTTAAATCAGTTAAGGGTTCACCATTTCCCGTAGTTACTAATTTATTTGGCACAAAGCGACGCGTAGATATTGCGTTTCGGAATCGACCCGAGAAGATTTTGTCTCGGCTTGTTCGTACTCTTACAGGGCCGTTTCCTCCTCCCATTCGAGAGCTTTGGCCTCATCGTCGTCTACTCTCGATTCTTCGACCCAAAGTATCTCGATGGAAACAGGGAGTGATGGAGTGTCGTTGTGATGATCTAACCCAGCTCCCCTTTTTAACCTCATGGCCTTTAGATGGAGGACCATTCCTTACTTTACCCTTAGTCTACACGCATCCTCCTGAAGGACCAGACAATTTAGGTATGTATCGAATACAACGTTTTGATAGCAAAACTCTAGGCTTGCATTTTCAAATTCAAAAAGGAGGCGGCTTTCACTATCATCAAGCAGAATCGCGCAATCAACCCTTGCCCGTTTCTATCTTTCTTGGTGGGCCACCAGCCTGTATTTTATCTGCAATCTGCCCCTTACCTGAAAATGTCCCAGAACTTCTGATGGCCGCCTTCTTACAAGGGGGTCGTATCGCCTCCAGAAAGATACCGGATCATCCAAATCCTATTCTTACAGAATGTGAATTTGCTCTGATTGGATGGGCTCCTCCCCATATACGCCGCCCAGAAGGCCCTTTTGGCGACCATTATGGGTACTATAGCTTACAACATGATTTCCCTATTTTCCAATTACAGAAGGGCTTTCACCGAAAAGGGGCCATTTACCCAGCTACCGTTGTAGGCAAGCCTCGTCAGGAAGACTTTTTTATTGGCGAGTATTTGCAAAGTTTACTCTCCCCTCTTTTCCCCATCGTCATGCCAGGGGTTCTTGATCTATGGAGCTACGGAGAAACAGGCTTTCATGCCTTGTCTGCAGCCGTCGTGCAAGAACGTTACTACAGAGAGTGCATGCGGAGCGCCTTCCGCATCTTGGGCGAGGGCCAGCTCTCTTTAACCAAATTTCTGCTTCTTACCGATCAACACGTCGATTTAAAAAATTTTCCTCTTGTTCTTTCTACCATCCTTGAACGTTTTCAACCGGAAACGGATCTATTCATTTTTTCTAATCTTTCTTTAGACACTTTAGATTATACAGGGCCCACGCTGAATCGAGGTTCCCGCGGTGTACTCTTAGGAATTGGAGAGCCCAAACGGAGACTCCGTAGTGAGTGGATCGACCCTCTGCCTCGCGGGATAGAGGCTGCCGTAGCCTATTGTCCCGGTTGTTTAGTCATAGAAGGATCTCCTTTGGAGCCTATGCAATTGCAAGAATGGCCCCTCGTTATCCAGGTAGATAATGTGCACAATACCATCTCCTCCACTGCTGCGTTTCTGTGGTCCGTATTTACTCGTTTTGATCCAGCTTCAGACATAACCAGTGCTTCTCAATGTCTACGGGCAAATCATATTGTGTATGAAGGTTCTATTTTTTTAGATGCACGAATGAAACCCTCGTACCCTGCCACCGTAGAACCTGATGAAGAAACAGAGGCTAAAGTGGCAAATCGATGGCTCGAATACTTCCCTCAAGGCATGAATAAGGGAAGTAGCCGTGCCGCGCATGTATATTAATCGGGGTTGTGAGTTGATGAAACAGAAAACAACACACCTGTCCCTTGCGTCCCACTTGACGTTTTTATTTCGTTAGAACAGGCGCAATTCCACATATTGCTACGCAGAGGCTTAACCGTCTAACATTGCGAGTAGTCTTTAAGCCACCTCCCGTTGGGGAGCTGGGTATAAGCCAATGTGCTATCGATATCCTGTTGCCGGAATTGCCATTGAGCTTGTAATAAACGGTCTGGAATAATCTGAGCGCTAGATAAAAGAAGAGCCTCTGCTTTTTCGCGTCCAAAGAGCGCGCGAACAAGCCATGTGGGTAGAGATGGCATCGATGTGCGACCAAAGTGAGCACATAGCTGATCAATCCAGTCTTTATGCTGCACAGGATAAGGTGACACCACATTAACTGGACCCTCCCAAATCGGATTCTGGATCATCTCTTGTAGTATAGCCAAAAGATCTGACAATCCAATCCAACTCATCCACTGATTGCCTGGCCCCAAAGGGGATAAGAGACCAAGGCGAGCCCATGGCAACAAGGCGCGCAATAAACCGCCTTCTGGCGACAACACAATAGCTAAACGGGGAATAACCAATCTTGTAGAATGAAGCTCCCCTGCAGCCTCCTCCTTATCCACACATAAGCGAGCTAAGAAATCAGAGCCAGAAGGCGTGTCTTCCGTTGCCTTTACGCAAGTGCCGTAATATCCCACGGCAGAGATCAGCAGAAAGGTAGACAGTTTATAGGGAGCAAGCGCGTGTGCTAAGGATCGAGTCGCTGGAATTCGGCTATCATATAATGCGCGTTTGCGTGTAGACGACCATCGACCTTTACCAACATTCGCCCCTGCAAAGTGCATCACGACTTGAGGAGGAGGTTGCCCCTGTAAATCTAACCTGCCTTCTTGCACATCCCAAAATATGGTTCCCGGAATAGAGGGAGATCGAATAATAGGGAGCACAGAGTAGCCCTGAGCAAGGAAGAAAGCACTAGCTGCTCTCCCCAGATATCCATGAGACCCCGTGATACCAATAGAGCAGCTAGTCATGATGAGCTTTAGTTGCTTGCGATAATGCAATATCCTGCGAAGAGACTAATTGAAAAAAGGGCACAAAACCAGTCAAAGAGAGAATAGCCTCAATGGCAGGAGGGGTGCCTATAAGATAGACCTCACCACCAAGGGATTTGGCTTTTTTTTGGCATTCTAATAGCAAACGAATTCCAGCACTAGACAGATATTCCAGCTGGCTAATATCTAAAAGCAAAGAAGGTTGTTGCACAGAAAGAGATTCTTGCAAAGGAGCAGACAGAGCACCAACTGTATTGCTATCAAGTCGACCAGTCAGAATACAGAAGAGTCGTTCATTCTTGGTAAATTGGGATAAGGGCATGCACTACCTCATTTTGTTTTCTATACATTGAGAAAAAATGAGCTTCTCGTCAATCATCTTGGACATCAAGATGCAAAATCAATCGCTTTGGTCTCTCGAATGACCGTAACTTGAATATTTCCAATAAAACTCATCTCTTTTTCCAGCTTTTTCACAATTGTACGAGCAAGAATTTGCGCACTTTCATCTGTTACGCGATCTGGTTTTACAAAGACGGAAATCTCTCGCCCAGCCTGTAAGACGTACGCATGCTCAACCTCCTCAAACGAGGTGCAGAGATCTTCTAATTTTTCCATCCTGCGAAGGAATTGTTCTACCCCTTCCGTTCGACTGCCAAATCTGTGGTGCACTAAACGATTTAAAGCACAAAGCAAAGAAGCTTCCATTGTATGCGCCTGTATTTCTTCATGATGAGAAGCTATAGCATTAACAATATCAGCCTGTTCTCCAGCTTCTAAAGCCAATTGCGCCCCCGCAGCAGCATGCGTGTCGCCATGACCTACCGTAGCTTTACCAATATCATGGAGCAACCCCATACGCTTTGCTTTTTCTGTATGCAATTTTAATTCTGCCGCAAGGGTACCACAAAGGAATGCCATTTCCATAGAATGTTGCAGAAGGTTCTGTCCCTGATAATATAAAAAATGTAGACGTCCTAATGCCTCAATCATCGCAGGGGATAAATCGTAAATCCCCACTGCAGCTGCACTCTCCGACCCCTTTTGTCTAATACATTGCTCTAACTGCAATTTAGCCTTACGTACAGCCTCCTCAATGCGGCTGATATGAATGCGACCATCTCGGATGAGTTGTAGTAGGGTTAGGCGCGCAACCTCACGTCGAAGCGGGTCTGGACTCGACAATAAAATAGATTGAGGGGTCTCATCAAAAAGGTATTGTACTCCTGTGCATTGTTCAAGAAACCGAATATTTCGACCTTCGCGACCAATGATTCGACCTTTGATCTCTTGAGATGGAAGGGGGACAGTTGTCAAAAGAGGTTCTACTAATTCCTGATGTGGAAGACGGTACAAGGAATCCAATACGAGTTGCAGTGTATACTGATGCACCTCTTTTTGTAATCGCTCCTTCTCTTGCAATGCAAAATGACCTAGTTCTTTAGATATAACAAGAAGACAGGCTTCTTTAGCTTCTTCTTTAGAAAGATTGGAGATAGCTTCTAATTGTCGCAGGAGTTCTTGTTCTTTTTGCTGGTATTTACTCTCGCGTTCCTCTAAACCATTTTTGCACTCTTCCATGCGTTTAGCAAGAGTTTGATGATATATTTTTTGTTGTTGTAGTTCTTGCGAAAGACGTTCGCTTTTTTTGATTTTTTGTTTCCACTCCTCTTCATAGCGCAGAGAGAGCTCTTTCTGCTGAAACTCTTGTTTTTGTATAAATAGGGCAAGATCATTCTTTTTTCTTGAACACTCAATTTCTGCTTCATGCAGCAATTCTGTAGCTAACTGATGAGCTCCACCTGTGCGAAAACGAAACCATACCCATTGAAGCAGGCCACCTAAAGCAACTCCCAACCAAAACATCTACCCTCCAATTCCCTATCCCTTTTTACCATACTAAAGAGACGGTAGAAAACAAGTAGATTTCAGATAGGTCAAGATCTAAAAAAATACATATAAAAACAAAGTGCACCACAAAACCTCTCTGACCATTTCGATTGACATCGAGTGGATAAAAAGGAATTCTATCTCGCTGTGAGCAACCCTGATCTTGTATGGAAAAAAATTGAAGAAAAACTAGCTAGATATCCCATGCCACTGTTGTCTGAGGCCTCCGCGCAATTAAGGAGTCTGTACCGAGAAAGAAAGTGGCGTCTGTCTACAATTCAGAAATGGTGCTACGCTGCCTTTCGCATGCCTGCTACCTATGCCGTGATTCACCACCTATGTCATCAACTTACCCCTACTTCAGTACTGGATCTTGGAGCCGGGCCTGGCACTGCAAGCTTCGCGCTAGATAGCTCCGTCACATCTGTTGAACAAGATGCAGATTTTATTGCCATAGGGAAAGAATTAGGGGCACGAACAGAATGGATCCATGCAGATTTAGCCCTTTGGTCTCCCAGTAAAGATTACGACCTAACTCTCCTTTCTTATTCTTACGGAGAAATCCCTAATCTCAATCTCTTGCCATTTTGGAATCGAACGCGACACGCTATGCTGTTGATTGAACCCGGAACTCCTCAAGGATGGGAAAATCTACTGAAAGCGCGCACCCAGCTTCTAGAGGCTGGGGCCTATTTATGGGCTCCCTGCGCCCATTCCTGTATCTGCCCCTTACAAGCACCCGATTGGTGCCATTTTGGAATTCGATTTCAACGACCATCATTACATCGCAAATTGAAAGAGGCTGAATTAGCTTATGAGGAAGAAAAATTTATGTATCTTCTAATGGGACGAGAACCCTGCACTCTCCTTTCTCGCATCATAAGACCGCCGCAAAAACGGTCCGGTCATGTGATTTTGAAACTCTGCACCCCAACAGGTCTTGCAACTCCCACGTTAGGGCGTGGTCACCCCCTCTATAAGACAGCTCGAGGAGGAGCCTGGGGGGATTCCATTCCATGGGAAAACGATCCTTGAATTGCGTAAAATTATTTTTATCACGCGACTACCACTCCATGGATATGGAGACGGGGGAAGAAACTTTTATCCACTCAATAGAGAATGTGTGGTTATTTCTTTATCTGTTTCCCTGCAAAAAGAGTTATATGATCCTGTTGTAGTGGTATAGATGTGCACATTTCTCTCTTGTAATCTATCCCTTTATCCCCTATCCTACGGATGATAACCACCTTGAAATAGGGAATTGTATGGCGAGCAAAAGTCGAGAAGTGATCAAGTTGAAGAGCACCGAGGGGACCGAGGTATACTGGACCACAAAAAACAAGAAGACGACTACAGGTCGTTTGGAAATTAAAAAATACGACAAGAGATTGCGTAAGCATGTGATCTTCAAAGAGGCAAAGTAATCTTTTCCATGCGCTTCGTTATATCTGTTGCGCTAAAGTATCTTACTCCTAGAAGGAGACAACTTTCCGTTTCGGTCATTTCAGTTGTCTCCCTTTTTGTTATATCTCTTGTTGTTTGGCTTGCTATCGTTTTTTTATCAGTATCCGAAGGGATTCAAACCAAATGGGTGCGTCAGCTATTGGCTATCCACCCCCCTATTCGACTTACCCCAACTGAAGCGTACTACGACTCTTACTACCATCAGATTGACGCATACGCTGCTGCTTCGGACTATCAAATACAATCGATTGCAGGCAAGTCGTTGACCATGCGAACTGATCCTTATGACCCCTTGCAAGACCAGCAACTACCTCCTGAATTTCCCGTTCCTCACTTGGACACGCAAGGCCGTCTTTTGGACATAGTGAAAGAAACAGTCTCCATTACGGAAACTGTTTCCGGCACCCCCCCTTCCCCATTTGAAACAACTCTTGGAAATTTGCGCCTACGTTTATTTCAAAGAACGGATCAAGGAATAGAAGAGGTGACGTTGTCCCAACCTTCTTATTTTAGCTCCATAGATCCTAAAAACCCTATTTTTTTACATACCCTACTTCCTCCAACAGAAGAAGATGTAGACCATTTATTCCATAATTTACCTCATGAAGCCTTCCAAGCTTTTTTTGATCAAGTTTTAGTCCAAGAAATACAAAATCCTGAGGATTGGGTATGGAACGCTTCCTGTTATCCCGAACAAGGCACTGTAACCGGGTGCGGCATCCTGAAAGATTCTGAATTATTGCGTATCATTGTACCAAATCATCTGTCACAACTCCCTGTCTTGAAAGAGCGGTGGAAACAGATGGGATTTCAAACAAGAGACATTGAGGTGGGTTTTTTAGATGGAGAAGTTGTTGGAGATATGCCCCCTTTATTATTAGCGGCAGGAACAACGCTCCATTCGGATACAATCTATCTACCAAAAACATCTTCACAGAATCAAGTGGAAGCCCATATATCTGGTAAGATTCAAAATGTAACCGTTTCCGGTTCAATCCCTTTATCTCCATTCCAACTCAAGAAGACCTCTCTTACTGTACAGAATCCTTTTTGGGGCTATCCTCACCTGAAAGCAAAAAACAATCCGTTAGGAGATGGTATTTTAGTTTCAAAAAACTACAGAAACCATGGGGTAAAACTAGGGGATATGGGTTACATTAGTTATTTCATCCCCACCACCTCCTCTCCACAAGAACAACGCATCCCTGTCTATATAGCTGGCTTTTATGATCCAGGGCTAGTCGCCATGGGAAATCGCTTTGTATTTGCTGATGTGTCACTGATTGAAGCGATGTCATCTAGCTCCCTACAAATTGATGGCAGTGTAGGGACGGGATTGAATTTATGGATCCAGAACGTTCAGCGCACACAAGAGATCCAAGCTTTGCTAGAACAAGAGCTCGAAAAAAAAGGGTTACTTCGTTACTGGAAAGTGGAATCGTTTCGAGATTATGAATTCATTCGCCCCGTATTACAACAACTGCAAAGCGATCAAACTCTCTTTACATTAATCGCTGGTATTATTCTTCTTGTCGCTTGTTCTAATGTTGTTTCCATGCTCATTTTATTAGTGAATGACAAGAAAAAAGAGATTGGCATTTTACTCGCCATGGGTGCGTCTAGAGCCAGTATCGCATCCATTTTCTGTTTATGTGGATGCATCACAGGAGTCCTAAGCTTTGGTACCGGTAGCCTATTAGCTTTATTCACCATGCGTCATATTCACAAATTGGTCCACATACTCAATGTATTACAAGGACATGAGGTATTCCATGCGGCTTTCTATGGAAATTCTCTTCCAGATCAAGCTAGTGGATCTGTTCTTCTTTTTGTAGGAGTGGCAACCTTATTTTTGTCTGGAATAGCAGGGCTAATCCCCGCAGTAAAAGCAGCCCGTATCCAACCCACAGATTCCTTGAGGATTGAATGAAGCAGTTGCTAACGGCAAGAAACCTGCATAAGTCTTTCGAAGGACCGTCACAACAGGTGATTCTTCAAGGTGTGGATTTGGATCTATATTCAGGCCAAACTCTAGCTATCATGGGAGCCTCCGGGGAAGGAAAAAGCACCCTTCTTCATTTGCTAGGTGGATTAGACTTTCCCTCTCAAGGGGATATTAAAATCCAGGGCGTGCCACTTATCCCTGCATTAGCCCCTGCATTGCGCTTAACCCATATTGGATTTGTATTTCAAGCATACCATCTGTTGTCCGACTATACCGCATTACAAAATGTCCTGATGCCTGCTTGGATTGCTGGTGAATCCGTGCACCGTGGCTCATCGGCGTATTACCGTGCTCAACAACTCCTAGACCAAGTAGGATTGAAAGAGAAGGGATCTTTACTTTCTAAATACCTATCCGGTGGAGAGAAACAGCGGGTCGCCATTGCACGTGCATTTATGAATGACCCTTCTATTATCTTAGCAGATGAACCTTCTGGAAATTTAGACAGGAAACATGCAGGAGAAATTCATAAACTGTTCATGGATATGGCTCATGTTTACCAAAAAGGCGTAGTTCTTGTTACGCATAACCCAGAATTAGCCAGTTTATGCCAGTCGACTCTGACTCTTCGCGAAGGAAAGCTACACCAATAGGACATCGAATGAATGATCATTTTTTACAGTTTTTACATCACCAAATCGAAGAACTCAAAGCGCAAGGCCTCTATAAAGAAGAGCGGGTAATTACCTCCCCTCAAGGAGCCTCAATTGGGTTACTAGGAGGTCGGAAAGCCCTCAATTTCTGCGCCAACAACTACCTGGGATTAGCTAACCACCCGACCGTGTTGCGAGCGGCTTCAGAAAGCTTGGCATCCCACGGATTTGGATTAGCTTCTGTGCGATTTATTTGCGGCACTCAAGATATTCATAAACAGTTAGAAACTGTTATATCGAATTTTCTAGGAACAGAAGACACGCTCCTATATTCCTCCTGTTTTGATGCGAATGGAGGGTTATTTGAAACGTTGTTTCAAGCCGAAGATGCAATCATTTCGGATGCACTAAACCATGCCAGTATTATTGATGGAATCCGTTTATCTAAAGCACAAAGATTTCGATATCAGAATAATGATATGCAGGACTTAGAAGCCCAATTACAAGCATCCCAAAGTGCGCGTTATCGTATCATTGCAACAGACGGGGTCTTTTCTATGGACGGCATCATAGCAAACCTGAAAGAGATTTGTCGACTTGCCCAGGCCTATCAATCACTCGTTATGATAGATGATTGCCACGCGGTAGGATTCTTAGGCAAAGAAGGAAGAGGAACTCACGAATATCATCAAGTAATGGATCAAGTGGATATCATCACAGGTACATTAGGAAAAGCCCTTGGTGGAGCCTCCGGTGGGTATATATCTGGCAAAAAACCAATTATTGATTGGTTGCGCCAACGCTCTCGCCCTTATTTATTTTCCAATACGTTAGCACCAAGCATTGTATCGGCTAGTCTCGCCATATTTCATCTTCTAGAAAAGGAAGGTCCTAAACTACGCCACCAATTATCAGAAAATGCTACATACTTTCGTGCTCGGATGACTGAAGCGGGCTTCCAGCTACGGGGCAATGATCACCCGATCATTCCTGTTATGATTGGAAATGCTCAGATCACTCAACAATTTGCAAAAGAAATGCTCGAAGAAGGCGTGTACGTGATAGGGTTTTCGTACCCTGTTGTACCTCAAAATCAGGCCAGAATTCGCACGCAAATCTCAGCTGCACACTCTCAATCAGATTTAGACCAGGCCATTCAAGCTTTTATTAGAATTGGAAAAAAAATGAACGTAATTTAAAATTAGCGTTAAAATTTTTAACCAACAGGTTGTTTCAATGAAAGCAATTGTAAAAAGTAAAGCAGAACCTGGGCTTTGGCTCGAAGAACGCCCTATCCCTTCTTACGGAGATCATGATGTTCTGATTAAAGTGGAAAAGACCTCCATTTGTGGCACGGATCTTCATCTATATGAATGGGATGAGTGGGCTAGGAAAACCCTTCCCCTTTCTTCCATTATCGGACATGAATTCGTTGGGCGCATCGCAGCAACGGGCAAGCACGTACGTGGACTGAAAGAAGGTGATCGCGTTTCTGCTGAAGGTCATATTGTTTGTGGTCAATGCGTGCAATGTCGCACAGGTAAACAGGTCTTGTGTCCTCATACGATTGGCGTAGGGGTCAATCGAGATGGATGTTTTGCCGAATATCTTGCTGTGCCAGCAGCCAATGTCTTTGCTCTCCCTTCTACAATTACAGATGACATGGCTAGTCTTTTAGACCCCCTTGGAAACGCTGTACACACTGCTTTGATGTTTGATCTGATTGGCAAAGATGTACTCATTACGGGGGCTGGTCCTATTGGTTTGATGGCCATCCGAGTAGCGCAACTTGCAGGAGCCCGCAAGGTGGTCATCTCTGATATCAATCCCTATCGACTCCAGCTTGCACAGTCTTTGGAACCCACAGCTGCGGTGAATGTGTCTGAAACATCCCTGCGCAAAGCAATGGACCATCTTGGTTTATCCCGAGGTTTTGATGTCTGTCTTGAAATGTCAGGCAGTCCTGTAGCTTTTGCTGAAATCACCTCTTTGTTAACACATGGAGGTAAAATAGCCCTCTTAGGTATTTTACCTAACCAAGCGCCGATTCATTGGCACGATGTCATCTTTAAGATGATCACCATTCAAGGTATTTATGGTCGTGAAATCTTTAAAACTTGGTATCAAACGTGTGCCTTGTTAGAAAAAGGTCTCAACATCGAGAGTGTCATTACTCACCGATATCAAGCTGAAGAGTTCCAAAAAGGTTTTGATATCATGTTATCCGGAAAAGCTGGTAAAGTCATTTTGGATTGGACCTATTTAGGGTAATTTTCAGGACTCAAGTCTGGTAACAAGCCCTGATAAAATGAACTAAAAAACATAGATGAGGGGTTGGATTGGACTTGCGTATACTTCATGATCAACAGCTCATTGAAGCAAGGCTGGGAGTGTGGCTAGATAGCTCCTCCCCGCTGTACCAAGCCGCCCGTCATATCGTCTTGGCCCCTGCAAAGCGACTTCGCTCTTTATTGGTGACCTCTGCCTCTCAGGATTTAGGCGCATCCCTGGATAGCACTCTGGATCCTGCTTGTGCCTTAGAATTTCTTCACTCCTATTCCCTGATTCATGATGACCTGCCCGCCATGGATGATGATCCGTACCGACGAGGGGTGCCCACATTACATACTTTGTATGGAGATGGTGTCGCGATTTTGGTCGGCGATTTTCTTCATACGTTGACTTTCGAGGTACTCAGCACTAGCCCTCTCCCTCCCGTTACTGCCCTAGAACTAATTCGAGTACTTTCTCGGGCTGCTGGCGGTGCAGGCATGGTTCAAGGACAGTACTTGGATATCACCGCTGCTGCTGATTCTACTACAATTAACAAGTTAAAAACAGGATGCCTATTCGAAGCGGCTCTCCACTTTGCGGCGATCCTTGCTTGTCCTTCTCGCGTTGTAGAGTTGGCTCGACTCGGCCAAGAGATTGGGATTTTGTTTCAATATTTGGATGATCTTGATGACCATACCTATTTGGAAACCGAATCCAGCGCAATCCATACAGCCTGCTCACTCTACACCGATCTCCAGATGCACATTGATTCGTTATTTCCTTCTGGTAGCCGAACAAAAGCACTTCTTACCTGCTTATCTGCATCTATAGAACGAATCTCTCGAGGCGATACTTCCCATGCTACCGCTTAGTTTTGTCTTTGCCTTGGGTTCTTGGTGGCTCGTATCCTGCCTTCCTCCACCCTTAGGTTCTATCCCTTTTTTTCTTCCGTCCTGCGTATTGGCTCTCCGTACCATTCCTGTAGTACCACTGCTGACCTTATCTCTTTTCTTAGGCGCGCTACTAGACCTCACAACAGGGTCCCCAATAGGTGTACACCTCTTACCCTTTGTCCTCACCTTGTTAGGAATCTACCCTGTGCAGCGTTTGTTTTTTCAAGACCGTCTTCTCTCATCTACCCTACTCTACTTCATGAGTCTTACGACATATAAAGGACTCTTAGTCCTTATTTCGTACAGCTTTGGTATAGCACATGAACTACCCAGTTGGACTGTTGCTTTCAAAAGCATCCTAATACACATGAGCTATTTTGCTTCTCATTTGATACTAGCAAAAGGGTCAAGTTATCCATTCCTGGGCCGCACAAGAAAAAATCCTATTTCTGTCTAGGTTATTCAAGTTGAGCTTTTTTCTTCTGGGAATTACAATCGAGGCATCGGTTTATTGTATTATTTTGTATTGTCATGTGGATTCCAGGGAATCAGATAGCCCAACAACAACTTGATCTATTAGCAACACAGATTCTTACATTGCCTCGACCTCCCAAGTTAGGAATTGTAATCGTAGGTAGTCATCCCGCTTCTCTTTCGTATGTGAAAAAAAAACGAGAGACTGCAGAAAAAATAGGTCTTCATGTTGCAATTATTTCTCTTCCAGAGTCTGTATCCCTTAAAGAGGTTCTAGAGCAAGTAGATCAGTGGAACAGAGACCCCATGGTCGATGGCATTCTGATTCAACTCCCCCTGCCCCCCCATCTTTCTTCTTCTCTTTTATTTTCTCGAATTGATCCAAGAAAAGATGTAGACGGCTTTCACCCAGAAAATATGGGAAAATTATTAATGGAAGACCCGACTGGATTTGTGCCTTGCACCCCACTCGGAATCCAAAAACTCTTATCCACTCTACAAATCCCTACCTCCGGACAACGTCTTACCATTATCGGCAGAAGCCCTATTGTGGGGCGTCCTCTAGCAGCTCTGATGATGCAAAAAGGACCTCATGCTAACGCCTCGGTTACCGTATTGCACAGCCAGTCTTTATACTTGAAAGAAATAGCACGCGAGGCGGATATCCTCGTTTCTGCTATGGGTATACCTCGTATGATCCAACCTTCTATGGTAAAAGAAGGAGCTACAGTCATTGATGTCGGCATCACTCGTGTCGATGGAAAATTGGTAGGAGATGTCGATTTCGATCAAGTAGCACCGAAATGCCAATATATCACACCTGTTCCAGGAGGTGTAGGCCCCATGACCGTTGCTATGCTAGCTTACAATACCGTACGCAGTTGTCGTC
>CAYLUD010000014.1:0-31997 GCA_964386785.1 uncultured bacterium
TGGGATATAGCTGACTCGAACAGCTGACCTCCACGATGTCAACGTGGCGCTCTAACCAACTGAGCTAATACCCCACCAGACCGCAGGATAATACGCAGATGAAGAAAAATATTCAACCGGAAAAAGGGAAATGAGTAAAATCCTCTGATTTCTTATAGAGTTTGTATGAAAGTAGATCCGATTGATATGCACATACACTTGGATGCAACAGGCCGTTCTCCTCATCTTGAATATGCCCACAGGGTATGGGCGAGACATCTCCGGCCTGGAGCTCGAATCATTGATGCGACAGTAGGGAATGGAAGGGATGCGGAGTTTCTGGCCTCTCTCCTACAAGGAAAAGGAGAGCTGTTTGTATACGACATCCAAGAGCAAGCGATAGAAAATTCTAGGTTAAGATTACAAAGGTATAGCTCTGATTTTAGCACACTCCATATTGCATTCCGTCACCAGTCGCATGAGTCATTTTTAGAAGAACATGTCGATCTTATTGTGTATAATTTAGGCTACTTGCCAGGTGGAAATAAAGAGATTACTACGAAAGTAACTTCTACCTTGGCTTCCTTGGCCTCAGCACAACAAGCCCTTTCTCCTCAGGGAGCGATTTCCGTTATGTGCTACCCAGGTCATTTAGCAGGAAAACTAGAAGAGCAGGCTGTGCAGCAATGGGCCTTTCTTCAGGCGATAGATTGGAGTGTGCAATATTTTTTTTGGAATCCAGGAAAACCATCTTGGTTTTGGATAAAAAAATTGGGAAGCCCCACATCCATATGAAGCCTCCCAACCGCTGACCCGCCTAAGGACAGGGGCGAATGCGTCTATTGTCATCTTATTCGAATATAAATTTTTAGTTAAGAAAAAGTCGACATGGGTACAAAAAAGTTCTAATATATCCCGTGATTTGAGCAGAACCTGCGTTCTAGCTGACGCAGATAAGGGGCCACAGATAATGGGGATCCCGTCACAGCTTCGCAAAGGGCACTCGCCCGTAATAAGCGGCCTTGTTCATGTATGGATCGCCTTAACCACTGTGTAATGCACGATAGGTTGTTTTCTTTCAAAATAGATTGTCCCCAATCAGGATGAGCGTGTTCAAAAGCTTCAAAAAATTGTGCGGCATATAGGTTGCCTAAGGCATAGGTAGGAAAATATCCAAAAGCCCCCATAGACCAATGGATATCTTGGAGACATCCTTCTCTGTTGCTTGTAGGGACGATACCTAGATATTGTTGCATCTGTTCATTCCAAATTTCAGGGAGGTCTTCTACGGAATAGGTTCCCAGTAGGAGACCTTTTTCGATTTGGTAGCGGACAAGAATGTGGAGAGAATAGGTAACGTCATCTGCTTCAATTCGAATCAGAGAAGGTTGTACGTGATGCAAATGACGCACAATCGATGCACGATCTGCATGCGAATTTTCTGGAAAACAAGCAAAAAACTTGGGTAGCATATACGTAAGAAAGGAAGGGTGTCTTCCAATGCAGCTCTCCCAAAAACGAGCTTGACTTTCATGAATACCGAGAGAGGCAGGTTCTCCAATTGGAGTCCCATAGTACGTTTCTGGGAGTCCCATTTCATAAAGGGCATGCCCCCCCTCATGAAGGATCGCGGAGAGGAGGCTCCATCCATCATGGGGATTGGCTCGTGCTGTGATACGGCAATCTGAGGGGTGAAGGGACATACAAAATGGGTGGATCGATGAATCTAGCCGCGAGGTGTTTGGAGAACAACCCATCGATTCCAACAGATGTTTACCTAATATCCACTGAGTAGATGGATCGTAATGAACAGGAGAGTCAAGAGATAGGGTTGTAGAATGTTTGGACTGGTGGCTAGAAATATTGGATACAAGAGAGGTAATAGAGCTGTGGAGTTCCGTAAATAAAGGATCCAATATCCCTACAGAAAGAAATGGTTCAAAGTCATCAAGTAATGGGTCGTACGGGTGGTGAGCGTTTGGATCGTATCGTGAGGATTTCTCTTGATTGAGCTCTACTAAGATTTTTAAGTAGGGCAGGAATAGAGAAATATTGTCTTCAGCACGTGCAATGGCCCATATCTGCTGCGCCTCTGAGCTTACTTGAGCTAACTGTTCGACGAATGAAAGAGGAAGCTGTTTTCGTTTCCGGTAGTCGCGAGCTAACCAAGTGAGAATAATCTGTTCTTTATCCTCACAGTGTACATGTAGTTCTCCAGTTTCTATATGTATTTTTTTTGATAAGAGTTCCTCATACTGAGGATCGGTAAGGTGTTGATGCAGAATGCGAGAAAGCAGCGCAATGTGTTCTGAGCGTTCTTTTCCTCCAGCCAAAGGCATGTGAGTTTCTTGGTCCCATTGGAGCAAAGATAGGATAGCTTGAAGCCGCTTTGCTTTCTTGCCATGAGCTACGATGGCTTCATAGATGGGATCTTGAGGTTTATTTGAGCGTGGCATAAGAAAAAATCCCCCAGGCATAGATAGAACAATAGGTTGCTACCAGGACAAAAAGCATGGAGATACTAGATGCGTTTAGAATGTGCACGGAGATTGTATGTAGGACAAATAGGGATAAAAACACGCCCAGGGTAACAAAAATTTTTCGAAAGGAGATCCGGGTAGGATAGATTTCCAACCATAGGGGTGCTAGGATCGAGATTAAGAATAGGCCCAGAGGAAGCGGAAGTAGAAATTGATACAAGTAGGAAGTCGCGCTAGATACAAGATGAGAGGGTAGATTAGCTGGAGGGAACCAAGCATACCGCATGACCCCGCTAATGGGGATGCATTTAGGGTCAATCATCTCGGTTAAAGAGTTGGAGCCTAGAGTAAAGGGTAATGTGATGCTTGCAGCTTTAGCAGGCACTAAAGACCAAACTCCTTGCTCATGAACAGCAAGACGAGGGTGTAGACCTTGATTTGTAGCTAAATCCAAGGCATGGAAGTGCCAAATGTGGTCAGAATCTGCAATCCAAAATACATCCTCCAGTTGTTGATTTGTTGATGCATAATGGCGATAAATCAAGGAAGAACCGTCGTCCAACGACAGTTGTCTCGCTCGATACGAATGGATCTGTGATTTGGAAATGTATTGTGAAGAACTACCCCAACGATATAGCTGGGGCAGCCCCCATTCTGCTATCAGACAAAATCCTAAAATTACTATTCCCCCAGCTAATAATAAGGGAAGTAGCATCTGTTTTTTTGGCACCCCCTCCATAGCAAGTAAAGCAAATTCTCGATGTTTTCTAGCTTTGAAACAGATCGTAAGAAATGCCAGGAGCATCGCGCTGATTACAAACATAGACAACGTATCTAATTGCCTTATTAGATGAGATTTGCAAGTTTCTATGGATAGGTTGCGAAGGAAATTAGTCGTTACAATATCCAGAGTGATGGAGAGCGCAAACAAGCATAGGAAGAAAAAACAGAAGTAAAAAGCAAATTGTTTGATGATATAGTTTCTATACGTCATTCCTTGCCCCACCCCATAGAGTAGACTCTCATCATGCCGAACCCTAGTACACACAACTGGGGAATAAAGAAAAGGAAACCAGCGTTCCATGGAGAGCGGTCAAGCGATTTTCCAAATAAATAGGCAGTCATTAAAAGTAGACCGGTACCCAATAGATAGAGTAAATGTTTTGCTTTTTGCTCTTTGGAGTGCATGCTCTGCATACCCATTGTCATGCCGAGGACAAAGTAACTGATAGGAGCAAGTAGTAGAGACATCCTACGCAATTTCTCTGATATGCATTTGTTTTGTTTCGACACAATTTTACTATTGGAAGGCTGTTTTTGTAAGTAGGAAGCATACTGATTCAGTAGTCGCCAGCTGAGGTGCTCTCGAGAGAGTTTGGTCTGATGGGTATAGAGCAAGGACCTAATTTCTAAAGAAGGAGATTGAGATGTATCTACACTTTCCAAAAACAGATGATCCTCTCCTTGGGCATTGGGCATGGAAGTTAATAATACAGATTTCGATATACGAATTTGATCTTGTATGACTTGCACTTTTGGAGTTAATAATAGAGAAAGGTGAGAGCCTCCAAGCGCAAGACAGAGGTGATCAATTTCTTTACCTGATTTCACTGGATCAAATTGTACATAGGCTCCTAGTGTGGCGCGAATATGAGGATGATCAAGAAGAGATAAAGGGTTCATGTTGCGTTGCTGCAGCCATGCCTGATCAGACCGATTCTTTGCAGCTGGGGCTACGGTATTTAGTATATAAAAATTCAATAGACCTAGACCAATACTTAGAGTTAATAAAGGGGCTATGACCTTTTGAATCGGTAGTCCCAAACTTTGCCAGGTTACCAATTCCCGCCCTTTCGTTAGATCTCGAAAGATGAGAAATGATGCAATCAAGACCATGATCGGAAAGAGTTCGGAAAAAAAACTAAGAATGTAACAACTCGTGATTAGTGCAATTTGCGCAAATCCTATCCCGCGCACCAGATATAATACACAGTCGCCAAGGGTGAGGCCAGCAACTAGTAAGAGTACGCAGGCACAAACCCAGCCAAGACGACTCAAAAAGGAGAACGCCAGATAGCGAGAATAGGTAGTCATCTTCTTGGTGATGGAGTATAGTGTTCTGTGTGATTGAAGACAAATTTTCTTCGTTTTTGCTTCAGCATTTTGATGGACGTCCCTGGTTATTGGCTCTATCTGGTGGGCCTGATTCCATGATCCTATTTCGATTATTGCAACAGTTTGCGGTTCCCTATGAAGTGGCTCATGTAGATCATGGATGGCGAGAGGAAAGCAGAAAGGAAGCTTCTATTTTGCAGGATCTATGTGAGCGCGAAGGCATTAAGTTTCATCTGTGCACCCTCCAACTGCATGGAAAGAATTTAGAGGAAAGAGGTAGAAAAGCTCGGTTAAATTTTTTTAAAAGCTTATTAACCCCTGAATTTCAAGGCGTTGTGATGGGACACCATCAGGATGATTTAGCAGAAAATGTTCTAAAACGATTCTTAGAAGGAGCCAGAATAACAAAATTGGCTGGTATGCGCCCTGTGAGTCAAGTATATGGAATGACAATATTACGTCCTTTGCTTGGAGTCAGCAAACACATGATTCTTGATTGGTTATCTTCTCAAGGAGTGCAGTTTTTTCGAGATGCAAGTAATGAAGATCTGCGCTTTTTGCGTAATCGATTGCGGTTAGAGGCGATCCCTACCTTGTCTAGGTTATTAGGAAAAAATGTGAAGCCAAATCTAATTAAGATGGCACAACTTTCTTGGGAATTAGAGGATTATCTTCGAGAACGAATGCCCCACGTACGGGCAAAATTCCAAGAAAAACATCAGCTAGAGTTTGATTTTTCTCATCCCCGACCCACTTCGTTATTTGAATGGAAGATGGTGTTGCTAGAACTATTTTCTTCTTATGGCCTTTCCGTTTCTACAGCCGCAGTGATGCAAATTGTGAGTTTATTAAATAAAAAAAACAATTCTAAGTGTTTGGTTTTAAAAGGTTGTAGAGTTTGTATAAAGGGGAATGTGATGTCATTATACCTAGATGAATTGCAGTCAGGGGATCGGAATCCACATTGACCTTTTCGCAAGCCTCCATGTATCATCTTCTTGATTATAGGATTCCCTTATGACGAGGGGATTTTTTTGATTTACGTTGAGCTGTGATTAATTATGGAATGGTGTTGTTTTTCAGTTTTTTTTGTCATTGATTTACTATAATTCCTTATTAATTATAATTAGTTTTATACAAGAGTTATTTGAAGAAAGAGAGTTCTATGTCTGAAGAAAAAAACAACAAAGAGCCTTCCCAAAAGTCTGGCTTCCCATCTTCCTTTTTCTTAATCCTTTTTGCAGTTGTCTTAGTGATTCTTACGATTCAGAATTTCATCACAGACAAAAGAGCCACCGTTGGGTTTAGTCATCAATTAGAGCCACTGGTAAACCTGAATTTAATTGATCCCGAAGAGAGCAGAAAAATTTCTCTGAATGACAATTTAGTGACTTTCAGCGGGAAATTTCGTGAAGAAGAGCCTTTGGATGCTAAACAACGGTATCATTACCTCGAGCTACTTGAAAATCGCAATGTGTTATTGGAAAAGCATTCCGAACTTTTGGATCAGCTAACAGCCACTCGTAAAGAGGTACAGGGGGCTTCTACACTCTTTTTAGAATTGAGTGGGGCACCTATTCCTTTGAATGGATATCTTGTTGTAGAGGATACGCATCAAATTGAAGGAAAAGATTTATCTGTCACGATCCATTCCTTGCCCACTCGTAATATTGCCAATCTACCCTTGATTCAGGATTTACTTGCGAATGCCTCATCTGTAGGTTTTTCCAGATTTGAACGCGAATTAACAGAAATGATTGAACTATTGCGTTCTCCTAAGCTTGGAATTGGTTCAGATCCTATCAAGCAGGAACTGAAAAATATCAGTAAGGAAGTGCATAGTCTTGCTAGTGCTTCTCTCTCTAATGATGAGAAGATGAAGGCATATCAGGGGATTGTATCGCAGTTACAAGGTCTGATGGATCAGCTGAACACGCCTGTTGGGCAGGACCATCTTGTGGATCTGCGTTCCGTACGCACATATCGCAGCGAATTGGATCAATTGGGACAATTAGTAGGGCGTATGGAACAAAATGAGCTGCAATTAGAGCAGGCTCGTATTCCTGTTGCTTCTACTGTTTGGTTTTTTAATAACAAAGAAATTTCTACACGAGCTTTAGAACGACAAGATGCGGAGGCATATAGCCAGTGGTTTGTGAGTGCTCAAGATGAATGGAATCAATTTGCCCAAAATAGGGGATTGTTTTTTAGAGCGCCCGATCAACCCAGAAATCTTGTTCTTGAGAAAAAATTTCAGAGTGAAGATCCAGCTCCTAACTATCTAAGCTATTTCTTTACCTTGCTTCCGATTGTACTGGTGATCTTCTTCCTCTACTTCATCTTTTCTCGTCAGATGAAGGGAGTGGGTGGATCTGCGATGACCTTTGGTAAATCACCTGCTCGATTACTGCAGAAGGGAAATAATAAAATTACCTTTAAAGATGTTGCAGGAATCGATGAGGCAAAAGAAGAATTGGTGGAAATCGTAGATTTCCTAAAAAATCCAATTAAGTTTACTCACCTTGGAGGTCGTATTCCAAAGGGAGTGTTACTCATTGGTCCTCCAGGAACAGGGAAAACATTAATTGCAAAGGCAGTTGCTGGTGAAGCAGATCGTCCCTTCTTTTCGATTGCAGGATCTGACTTTGTCGAAATGTTTGTAGGGGTTGGGGCAAGTCGTATTCGAGATATGTTTGACCAGGCTAAAAAAAATTCCCCCTGTATCATCTTTATTGATGAGATTGACGCTGTCGGACGCCATCGCGGTGCGGGTATTGGAGGCGGCCATGATGAAAGAGAGCAAACACTGAACCAGTTGCTGGTCGAAATGGATGGATTTGACACCAATGAGGGAGTCATTCTCATGGCTGCAACCAACCGTCCAGATGTACTAGATAAGGCCTTACTACGTCCTGGTCGTTTTGATCGTCGAGTGATCATTAGTTTACCTGATATTAAAGGACGACTTGAGATATTGAAGGTGCATGCTAGAAAAATCAAAATCGACCCCACAGTGGACCTCATGGCTGTTGCTCGAAGTACTCCTGGAGCTTCAGGCGCAGAACTAGAAAATTTACTCAATGAAGCAGCTCTCCATGCGGCTCGTGTCGGCAGATCTGCTGTAACAGGATCTGATATTACCGAGGCTCGAGATAAAGTCTTATTTGGCAAAGAGCGACGCAGTCTTGAGTTAGATTCGCATGAGAAAAAAACTACGGCCTACCACGAATCTGGTCATACAGTGGTAGGTTTATGTGTGGATCATGCAGATCCTGTAGATAAAGTAACCATCATTCCTCGAGGTTTTTCTCTAGGAGCTACGCATTTTCTTCCAGAAAAAAACAAGCTTAGCTATTGGAAAAAAGAACTCATTGATCAATTAGCTGTACTGATGGGAGGGAGGGCCGCTGAAGAGGTATTCCTAGGCGACATCTCAAGTGGTGCTCAACAGGATATTTCTCAAGCTACCCAACTAGCAAAAAATATGGTCTGCCGTTGGGGAATGACGGATACCTTGGGTCTAGTAGCCTATGATGAGCGTCACGATACTTCTGACTACGGGTTGAGCTCCGTAGCGAAAGGGTATTCAGAAGAAACGGCGAAGAACATTGATGCGGCTGTGCACGATCTCGTTACGGCTGCCTATGCACGTGCAATTGCAATCGTTACAGAGAAGAAGGGTGAAGTAGAGCTTATGACGGAAATGCTCATGGAATTTGAGACCTTAGACTCTCAAGATGTACGAGCTATTATGGATCACACTTGGGATCCTCAGAAAAAACGAGAGAAAATGGCTGAGATAGAAAGTCATTTTAAGAGAGTTCCTGAGACCCCCCCACCTCTTCCAGATCATCTGAATTTGGATCATCAATCCAAAGAAGTAGCAGATGGAGTATAAGAAATCCTGTGCCTAGGGGGCTGAGACTGTACCTGTGCGTTTCGATTGTAGCTCTCCGAGTTCGGCATGGCATTTCTTGCAAAATGAGGAGATGACCATGCTTTTGCTATGTCATAATCTCACTGTCGTACTTGCAAGCCTGTCTGTGTACCTCATGTACACATGCACCTTTAGGATCTATTCCTAAATCTGTCTGTTACTCTAGGTTTATCCAATGGATCTCAGGTTTTTTTTCTGATGTTTTGTTCAGAAGCATCAAGGAATTGCGAGTAGGGTACTATTTGTCGATTCTTCTGTATGGACTACGCATCCTGTGAATAGAGACTTTTCTCATCAAACATGTAAGAGAATGGGAAAATGAGGAAAAACATCTACAGGATGGTTTTTTGATTGTACACTTCACGTTGTTATCAATCACCATGCTGAAATGATGCTTAGATTGACTTCTGCAAATACAGACGATCGAGATCCAGTGCCTGTTATTGTTTGAGAAAAGACCAACTTAGGCTCTATTTTTCAAAAGAAGAGCTAGCATTTGCATCCGTAAAGCATTCATGATGACTTCTCATGTCAAACACGGGTCAAACATGCGAGAACAATGAAATGAACAGCTGCTTCGTGCTCCTGATTTACGGATGAATAAGGGTTACCAGGTACGGCTACTATTCCCTGCGAGTAGGAAGTTAGTGTGAAGTTTGGATAGGTAACTACCAATGTTTGCGTTATCAAGTTTGGTACAATAGCGAGAATAAAGTGCTCTAATTGGATAACAGGATGCCCTGGTGCATGAATCGTGCTAATTCGATGCCAGCGTGTACCGTCAGCAAAAAATGAAGTGTTTGCGGCGTAATAAGGATTCATGAACCTATCCTAGTAATGGATTTTTAAATTGACAGTCTGGTAGACTGCCTCATTTTTAATGGGGAGGATACGATGACAAAAGGAAGATGCAACGGGCTAACTGATGCACAATGGCTGATAGTCGCACCGCTATTGCCAGCGGACCCTGATTTTTCCATTAGAGCTGGAGCTATTCCTCGTTCTTTATTTTACATCCAGAGCGGCTAGCTGCGGCCTTACGGCTTAGACGAATTTGTCCTCGTTCGTTAATATCTAACACTTTGACGGGGAATCGATCGCCTACTTGGACGACATCAGCAACATTCGCCACGCGCTCTTCTTCTAGTTCCGAGACGTGACACAAACCTTCTTTACCAGGGAATAGTTCTACAAAAGCTCCAAATGCTACTACAGAAACGACTTTACCCTCATAAATTTTACCTACTTCGATGTCTCCAACCAACCCTTCAATAATCTGTTTAGCCCGTTGCATAGATGCTGGATTCGAAGAAGCAATACTGACAAGGCCTGAATCGTTAATATCGATCTGCACCCCAGTTTCTTCCACAATAGCGCGAATTTGCTTGCCTCCTGGGCCAATAACTGTCGCAATTTTGCTGGGTTTAATTCGGATCGTTTCAATCCGAGGAGCATAAAGAGAAAGATCTGTCTTGGATTTGGGAAGAACATCCAACATCGTTTTTAGGATATGGTTCAAGCCCAGTCGAGCCTGAGCGAGAGCTGCACGCATAATCGTTAAGGTAATGCCCTCAACTTTGATGTCCATTTGAAATGCTGTAATCCCTTGCTCGTCTCCTGTAATCTTGAAATCCATGTCACCCAAATAATCTTCTAGACCAAGGATATCCGAGAGGATAGCATATCGTTCTGATTCCAAAATCAATCCCATGGCAATACCTGCCACTGGGCGTTGAATGGGAACACCAGCAGCCATCATCGCAAGACATCCACCACAAACAGAGGCCATAGATGAAGATCCATTAGATTCTAAAATATTGGATTCCAATCGAATCGTGTAAGGAAATGTTTCTTGTGGAGGCAGCGTAGCTTGTAGTGCTCTTTCAGCTAGCTTACCGTGACCCACTTCTCGACGTCCAGGAGAGCCGATTCGACCCACTTCCCCAACAGAAAATGGGGGAAAGTGATATTGAAGATAGAAGCGATGGAGTCCCTCTCCATTGAGGTCTTCATAACGTTGCCCCATGATTTCCCCACCTAGGGTGCAAACAGCTAAAGCCTGAGTTTCTCCTCGAGTAAAAAGGCAGCTACCATGAGCTCGGGGTAACAGATCGGGTTCGCAATCAATCGGGCGAATTTGAGTTAAGTTGCGCCCATCCGCACGGACCCCTTCATCAAGAATCATAGCGCGCATGGAATCAGCATGCATTTTCTTTAACAAAGACAGTAATTCGGTTTCTTTACAGGTCGAGGCTAAAGGGGACTCTTGAAAGGACTTGACTAACTGTTCTTTAAAAACAGTTTCCTCAAGTTCTCGGGATTGTTTATCTGCAATGCGAACCAGTTTCTTTAAAGGTTCTTTCGTTTGATCCTTAATCCAAGAAACTAATTCAGGCGATGCCACATGTAAGTGAGCTACATTCTTTGGTTTTCCAAGTGACTTTTGCCATTCATGAAGAGCATGACAAATCAACTGAATTGCACGATGACCTTCTTCAATGGCAGCTAATACTTGCTCTTCTGTAAGAAATTGACAGTACCCCTCAATCATGAGGATTGCATCCGAAGTCCCTGCTAATACAAGGTCCAGATCGGAATGCTGCATCTCTTCTTTTTTTGGATTGATGACAAACTTACCATCTACGCGACCTACACGGACGGCGCCCACTGGTTTGACAAGAGGTACAGAAGATAATGTCAAAGCAGCAGAAGCTCCGCAGATAGCGAGAGGATCTGGACTGTGCACTCCATCATAAGACCAAACATAAGAAAGAAGTTGCACCTCATTACAGTACCCATCTTGAATCATAGGGCGTAAGGGGCGATCAATTAGCCTTGAAATCAGGATCTCTCTTTCTGAAGGGCGTCCCTCTCGTTTAATGAAGCCACCTAACGTTTTCCCAGCTGAGGAAAATCTTTCCTGGTAATCCACTCGCAAAGGGAGAAAATCGACCCCCTCTGCAGGCTTTTTATCTGAACATGCAGAAGAAAAGACTAAGGTATCCCCTTGCCGCACCAAAACAGCCGCGTCCGCTTGCTTGGCTAGTTTGCCTGTTTCAAAAACGATCGGCTCACAGCCAGGAATCAATACGGTTTTAGTATGTCGATGCATGCAATTTCCTTAAAATAAGAGAGCGTGAAAGGGGCTTATTTTCGCAGATTGAGACGCTTAATCAAATATTTGTAGCGCTCTGTATCTGTAGAATTAAGATATTCAAGCAACTTACGACGTTGCCCAACCAACTTCAGGAGTGAAAGCCTGGAGTTATGATCCTTGGGAGAGCGTTTCAGGTGCTCAGTGAGTTCAGCGATCCGCTCAGTTAGGATAGCGATCTGAACATCTGCAGACCCTGTATCTTTGTCGTGTAGCTGGAACTTTTTAGTGATCTCTTCTTTGGTGCCTTTATCAAGTGACATTGAATAGCGTCTCCTATTTCAAATTCGTGCCTCGATTTTACCCTTAGAGAAGATATTCTACAAGACACATCTTTGCAATGCGGTGAAACAGAACAAAATTCTGTGGGTTTTGGGTCTATACGGCCAGTTGATTATGGATGAAATACGGAAAATTTCTTGGAAAAAAAGCAACAAAGTGGGCATAAGCTCTTCCGTCTATAGGAGGCTTGGTGGCACAGATTCAAACAGATCAAGAAAAAATTATCTTGTTACGTCCGTGGTTGTTGCTGATTATAAAACGGATAAAAAAAAATCTTCAGGAAGAGCATTTAGCCAAAGACGCACTGTTTTGCAGTAAATATTTTGGGGATCGAGCGTGGCATTTAATCACATTGCCTCAGATGGTTTGGGCTTATACTCAAGAAATCGAGGCAGGAAATTGTGCTTTAGCCGAATTTATTGGGAATCGCTGGGTGCTCAAAAATGAAGAAATGTATCGATTTTTTGAACGAAAATTACAAGTGCTGACATCTGACTTTGAGCAACTATCTACCCTGGATGAAGACTTTAGTCGCAAACTGATGGAGGAGTCTGTAAAAGAATTCGGGGCTGTCAGAACCTATATTTTCGTTATATTTAACTCAGTAGTCTTTCCTGATACAATACTCTCTACTTTACGTAGTTATGCAGAACGAGAAAGATGAACAATTTATGCAAGCCGCGCTTCGAGAGGCTCGAAAAGCGGCGGCATCAGGAGAGGTCCCTGTCGGAGCTGTCCTGGTGTATGAGGATGCCATCATTGCTCGAGCCTATAATCAAGTAGAACTCTTACAGGATGCCACTGCGCATGCTGAGATGTTGGTCATTGGAGCTGCTTCTGCTCATTTACAGAATTGGAGACTCCTTCATACGACATTATATACTACTCTAGAACCTTGCGTGATGTGTGCGGGTGCCATGTGGCTATCCAGAATTGGAAGGCTCGTATGGGGCGCTCCCGATCTGCGACAGGGGGCTAATGGCAGCTTTGTGAATCTTTTTTCTCTTCCTCACCCTATGCATACTGTATCGATTACTTCAGGCGTGCTAGCGGGGCCCTGTTCTGCAATCATTAAGGATTTTTTTCGTGAAAGAAGAGAATGCAATTGAGTGTTTGTTAGAAGGGCTATGCGGAGAGCAAGAAGCTCGTTTAGCGCAATATGCTCAAGAGATGGGCATCCTTTGCACGGAGGAAGACCTTCTTCAGCCTATGGATTTCCCCACACTCGAGTGGGATCCTATATTTCGTTATCAAGAAGGGGTATTAAGTGGTTTGCGCATGGCTCTTGTTGCGTGTAGGCGTGAACGTTTATGTAAACAGCCCTTTTTGGAAGGCTCGCGCAACACAATATGCGATGACCATACCGGCCAAGTTAGCGATCAATAAAGGCAGGTTGCCTGATACTAGGGGGAGAAACAGTGCAATCAGGGTCATGATGGTGAGAAAGACTTTTCCTGGTATCCATATACCTACCCAAATGGGGGCAAATCGACGCAAATGAGAACGTAGAACTACGAGGCTTAGCAGTAGGGGCGCTGTCCCTACTAAGGTCTGATCCCCTGAAGAAAAACAAAAGAAAGCAGCAATCCCACACCCTAGAGTCGTTCCCAAGATAAAGAGCCAAAAAGCACGTGCCCCAATGATGTCAAGGAGGTCTCTACTGAGCTGCCAAATCAGGGCAAGACTCCCAGCTAAGGTGAATAGAAAGGATAAAGAAATAGATAGTGAAGAGGAGTGAATTAGGGGATAGGTCACCCACTGCCATTGCAATCCAATCTGAATGCCGTTTTTAGAAAGAGCCAGCAGGGGGATAAGAGAAGGGATCCAGGCTGGATAGAATAAGGAAAAAAAAGAACACAGGGGAGCTAGAATAGAGACGGTTCCTATGAACCCAATCATGTATTTTAAGCTTTTTGGAGCTTCCATTGCAAAGAGCATGGACCGTATTATGAAGGAACGGATCTACTTTTCGCAAGGTTATCTTCCAGTTACATCACCTGTGATATCTGTAATCATTTGATACACGGCACCCGCTTCTCCTAGTGTTTGGCTCGCGAGTTGGCCACTTGTGGCGGCTTGGCTTTGATAGATTTGGGCTAGCTGTTGGATCGTTTGGTTCTTATCTTGCACAACTGATACCTGGGCTTGTGTAATTTGGTTATTAGCATTGATGCGCGTAATATCACCCATGTTGGTGTCACCGGGAGCCAGTGTGCTATAATTGAGTCCCTGTAATTGTGTAATCAAGTCATTTTCTATAGAAATGGCGGATTGCATTTGTTGCGATTGTACCTGAGCACTATCTTCCTGCGTAGTTAAAGAGTGATGAAATGCAACCCATAGAATCAGTAGCACAGATAGTTTACCTTCATCATCCTTGGATACGAGAAGTTCTCCACTGATATGCTTAGGCTGGATGGAATTTGGATTGCTTAAGGATGGAACTGGGACGCTGAGGGTGGGGGATTGGATGTTTGACATATGTATTACCTTACTAGGGTTGATTGATCCTATTGATCATTTGCAAAATAGTGGTCATGAGGCTTAATACGGCTGTTACACCTGAAGAAGTATTTTGTAGATAATCTGTTAACACGTTAGCCGTAGCGATGGCCCCTTGACCTATCTGGCGCGCGCCTACTAGGTTACCCTGCAATCCTTGTCGTAGAAATTCTACGTTTTGGTTGTACGCATTTACTTGATTAACGGTATTTGTTCCTCCTTTATTAGGAGGCTGTTGGAATTGTAGTTGGCCAATCTGCTTATTCAAACTTTCTTGCAATGCTGCATTTGTTTCTACTGTGTTAGCATTGGTTTGGGATAGGCTTTGTGTAGTCGTAATGGTAGATAAAAGAGCAAACAACACGATGATCAAAAAATTCTGAGATGATGTGTTGCCTCCAGACGCATTCAATGGGTCACTCCCAGAAGTCAAAGGACTAGGGATGGATGGTGGAATGGGGGAAGAAGAGGGAGAAGAGTTCATAATGCCTGGGGTGGAGTGGTTAAACCTGCAGAAAAAGTAATGGAGGTCATTTGCTGCATGGAATAGGTGAGTTGGCTCACTATGTTAGATAGGGCTTGATTACATGCATCTGAGCTTGTGGTTTGGATATTCAGTAGCTGCTGTATTTCATTAGCGTATAAATTTTGATCGGACTGTTGTTTAATAAATTCATTATTTAATGTTTGTGCGTTCATAATTGCTGTTTGGTTGCTTACTGTGCCGTGACTCCCCGGAATGACAGACGGAATAGGAGCCAAGTGTTGGGCAGTTTCCTCATTGTCAATGCTATTTAAATTTTGCGTCATTTGATTCATCTGTTGTGCATGGGCTAACATGCCGTTGGCACCTACTTGCAAACAATCTAGAAGGGCCAACATCATCAGTAGGATGGTGTTTTTGTGAGATTGGATTGTCCTACCATTCTGAACAGGGTCAGGGTTGATTGCGCGAGAAGAAGGAATGTCTGCTAATCCCATGAACCACCTTTTCCTTAATTGTAAAAATTAAACAATTAAAATGTTAATTAATTATTTTTTAATCAGTTACAAGTCGTTTTTATTCAGTGTGATATAGTTTATTTTTCTTCTTTTTTAGAAAAGAAGAAAAATAGAGAGTTGTACCCTATAGGAAGTTAGGTTGGTTTTAGGTTTTAGACAGGATCTAGGAGCAAACTTTGACAAAATATGATGAGTTTCTCTATGACAAGAGAAAGATCCCATGGGGAATCGGAAATGGAACCTGCGCAAGATCCGTATCTAGGCAAAAAAGTAAGTCCGCTACCGTTGTGTCAGATTCTGATCACATGTACAGAATCATTGGAGACAGGTGCAATGGATGTGAAAATGACCTATGAAGGGGATCCCGTACTGGCGTCCATGTTATTAGATCGTGCTAAAGTATATATGGACCAGGACTGCTAATCGTGTAGGCAGGTTAACGAGAGAATTGTATTCCCTATGACATTCAATGGCCTGGAAGTGTCTGTTGCATCATCTTCCTTACCGCATATCCCTGCTTCCTGGAATCAGCATAAACGGCGCTGGGTACAAGCTCTATTTCGTTCTCCCTGGGTATTTCCTTGGGTTAGCGGTATGTGCTGGCTGCTCTCATTTATTTTTTACACCGATACCTTGTTGCTTCAATGGCTGGCACTGGGCGCTGCCTACCTAGCTAGTGGCGTATCTTTGGCCTTCAAACAGATGCGGGGATCCTATCTATTCTTAGGTCTTTTGTTGCTAGGATGCATCTGGGGCGTGACGACGGGGTGGATGACGTGGCATTGGGCTCTCATTCAATGGGTGAATCTTTTCATCATGCATGTGGGATTACAGGAGTGTCAGGCAGATTGGATGATGCAACAATCTGAAATGGAGCGTATTTTTGGAGTCTGTAAGGAAAAACAAAAGACTTGGAATAAGGAAGAAGAGGGCTACCAATCTTCCATACGGATCCTCTCTGAAGAAAGAGATCGCTATCGAGCACAGTTAGAACAGCAACAGCAATATGTGTTGTATGTGCAAAAAGAGCTACGAGAGATGATCGACCAAAAAGAGACCCTAGCTATGGGTTGGGCCCAGACATCGAATCACTCTAAAGAGAATATCGAGCAACCAATTAAAGATCCTGCACTTGCTGAAGTGGCTCGATGGAAGGGGCTATATCACCAACTGAGAGATCAGTTTGGGGAAAAATCGGCTACATTAGAACAGGCTCGCAAGAAAGTATTTGAACTGGAAGGCGAGTTAGAGGTTCGTTCATTAGAAATGGAAGAAACCTTACAAAATCGGGAACAACTCTATGTGCGCTATCTAGACGAATTACATCAGGGCATGGCTGCAGGTATATGTCTTGAAGAACTGCTGGCGGATGCGGAAGAGTGGATTGGTGCTTTATTACAGGAAAAGATTGATATAGAATCAAAGCTTCCAAGGAGTGAGGATCTCGTATCCCGAGGCAGTAATGAGTAGCGTGTGTTCCCATTGGGCACTAGGCTGACCATCGCGTGTACGTGCTTCCCAGTGGTTATTTGAATCAATTACGACATCTGGTGTGCCTGCATTGATCATCGGTTCAATCGTAAAGGTCATCCCTTCTGCGAGTGGTATTTGGAGGGAATTGCGATGGTGGGGAATTTGAGGTGGCTCGTGAAAACGCACGCCCACACCATGTCCGACAAATTGGTGCACTACAGAGCAACCTTGAGATTCGGCATACGTCGTAATCGCTTCGCCAATTTCACAGATAGCGACTCCTGGTTTGCAGACAGCCAGAGCACGCAGTAAACACTCCAAAGAAACATCATAGACTAGCTTTCGTTTTGGTGGAGGCGATCCAAGCATCACCATGCGGCTACAGTCTCCATAATACCCATCATAGATGGTAGCTACATCAATATTGACGATATCACCCTCTTGTAAGGGAGTATGATCTGGAATGCCGTGACACACCATGTCATTGACCGAGGTACAAATGCCATAAGGGAAAGGGGGACTTCCATAATGAAGGGCGGCGGGAACAGCTCCCGCATCTCGATGTAGCTGTGCTACAAGCTGATCAACCTCTGCAGTAGTGGTACCGATGCGTATCGATTGACAAGCTTGGTCCAGTATAGCAGCTGCTAAATGAGAAGCTCGACGAATACCAAGGATTTGCTCTTCATTTTTTAATAGAATCCCGTACTGCTTTGCATACTGACTGTATTGATGAGTGGGACTAGGATTAGGAAAATGACATTTTTTCCATTTTTTCTGACTTCCACACCAACACGGATCATTTCTTCCCGTCATAGCATGCGATTGTAATCTAGGAAGGAATAAGATCCCATGTCTAATTTTTTGGTGCGTCGTAATATATTTTATATAAAGAGAGGCCGTGGGCAGGGGCACAGACTCCAGCACGCGCGCGTTGTTTTTGATGCAAAATATCTAGGAGCATTTCCTTCTGTAAGGAGCCCCGACCCACAGCAACAATCGATCCGACTAGATTACGTACCATTTTGTATAAAAATTGGTTCCCGGCGATCGAAATCATCAGTCCATCTGGTGTAGCTTCTACAGAAATCCACCACACCTCTCTCTCTTTGTGTGCATACTCCTTTCCTTCTCGTCGATTACAAAAAGCAGAAAAATCATGGAGACCTACTAGTTGTTGTGCTGCAGACTGGGCTGCCTGTAGATCGAAATAACCTGGGCGATGCCATGCATAGGCACAGCGGAAGGGGGATTGCACAGGAATGGTGTCTATCCAGTATCGATATTCTTTTCCTACTGCATCTAAGGTGGGGTGGGCTGCAAGAGGGCGTTCTGTAATGGATAAGACCCGGATAGCCGGGGGTAATAGGGAGTTAAGACTCGCGATTCTAGGTTGTTTACAGGAAAAAAAATTGACTATTTGTTCATGAGCATGGACTCCTCGATCTGTTCTCGAGGCAGCTTGTAATTGTACGGGATGAGAAAGAATTTTCTCTAAAGTAGCACGTAGGATTCCCTCTACCGAAGGCCCATGTTGTGTTTCTTGCCAGCCGAATAGGCCTGTTCCATCATAGCTAATGTGTAGAAAAAAATTAGAATTGGGCATAGAAGGTGAGAATACCGCGCAGGATCATTTGCACAGCAAGTAACATAATCACGTATCCAAACACTCGCTCCACAGCGACAGACCCATTCAGTCCAATATATCGCTTGATTTGAGGTGCTAGAAGTACAATAGGTAAAGAAGCTCCCCAAGCAAGTAGAATAGAAAAAAACACGGTGGAAACAGGAGCTAAATTACCTGCATAGAGGATGATTGTGGTCAGGATACCAGGTCCAGCCATCACAGGAGTGGCAAGAGGAACGATCAGTGGTTCCATTTTCATGGTTTTTGTCTCTCTAGGTTCTGCTAGGATCATTTGCACCCCAATAATCCCTAGGATTACCCCACCAGCAATAGATAAAGCATGGGTATGGATGCTAAATAGTGAGAAAAAAGAGGTGCCAAAGAAGAGCGTCAAGATCATTAATGCTAGCGCAATCAACATCTCTCGAGTAATAACCCAATTTTGCCGTTCAGGCGCTACCCCAGCTGTTGCAGAGGCAAAGATAGGGATCATCCCAATCGGATCCAAGATCATCCAAAAAAGAACGCTGATTTTCCAGAACATACTACCCAGCTCGATGTAAGATAGACTCCAATCCATATAGGATTTTTTGTATTGCAATCACGGTCAATAAAAGACCCATAAAACGCTGTACGGCGAGTAGGCCTGTTGGTTTAAAAAGTTTAAGGATTGGTTGAGCAAAAATATAGATCAACGCAGATACCAACCAGGCGCATAACATGGCTCCGATTACCATTAGGTCGGAAGAGTTATTTTCAGCAAAGATCATTAGGACAGCAAAAAATGAGGGGCTTGCGATCAAAGGTACTGCAATCGGGACTAAAAAAGGGACACTAGGATACCAACGGGGAGAATCTACATCTTGTGAGACGAAGATCAGTCGTAATGCTACAATAAACAGGACGACTCCACCTGAAATGGTGACTGTGTTCGGATCAATCTGCAGCAGTACGGTGAGCCATCGGCCCAGCAAGAAAAATAGAAAAAAAAAGACGAGTGAAGCAGCCAATTCTCGGGTGACGACCCAGCGTCTCTGCTTACGTTGTATGGATTCAAGAAGAGTAAGATAGGTGGGTATGTTACCTAACGCATCAATAACAAAAAACAAAGTTAACGCTATTGATAAAAAGCTGTCCATAATCTAGATTTGAGATTAATGGATTTCTCAATTAATCTGTACGAAAAAAGCATTTCAACGATTCTTTTATTAGGCCCTCCAGGCGCAGGTAAGGGTACTTTGGGTCGAGCTCTAGATTATTTTGGAACGCAAAAATTTGTCTCTTCTGGATGCGTGTTGCGTAGCTTGGACCCTGATTCAGCAGCAGGTCAACTGTATGACTCCTACGCAAGACAGAATCAACTGGTACCGGATGAAGTGGTCCTTCCCATTTGTCACCACTATATTCAGGGATTGATTGCATCGAATCAGTTTTTTCCAATGAAGCAAGATTTATTGTTGGAAGGCTTGCCCCGTACTGTGCAACAAGCTACATCGCTAATGGCATGGATTTCTGTGAAGCATATTATTGTGCTTGAGTGTTTTAATAAGGATAATCTGCGTAAGAGATTGCATCGCAGGGCGCGTGCTGAGGGTAAATTCAATATTATTTCTGAGGAAGAATTCGATCGACTGTTTATTGAGTATGAACAAGAAAGTCAGGCAATTCTGGCCCTGTTCCCCAAACATCAGGTCACGTATATTGAGGCGGATCAGCGACCTTTAGAAGTTCTTAAGGATGTGCTATCTCGTCTGGTTCATATTCTTTCAGAACCACCTGTGATTGTACAATGACGGAGTTTTTTTTCTTGATATAGATCTCGATCTGCTGCAGCAAGTAATGCTTCTATGGTAATCCCGTCATCAGGGTAACACGCACAGCCAATACTGCACGAAATGGTGTACGGCATGTCATCGGTATTTAGGTCTTTAATCCGTTGAAACCATTGTTTTTTTAGAGAAGAGCGGCTAGCTGCCGACGATCGATAGGCGAGCACAGTGAATTCATCACCACCCCATCTTCCAATCACATCTTGGCTACGAAACGTAAGCTGTAGTGCTTTGGCGGTAGCAATCAGAACCTGATCTCCTGCTAAATGCCCATATTGATCATTGATTCTTTTGAAGAAATCCAGATCAAAGAAAAACAATAAAAACGGCTCTTGAGAACGTTGAGCTAGGGAGATGTGATGACGGAGTTGGGCCATAAATCCGCGTCGATTGTAGATGCCCGTTAGCTCATCCATCAAACTTTTTTCGCGTAAAGAACAGGTGAGTTTTTCTCGATCTAGAGAAAAAGTAATAATGCGAGCCAGAGTGTCTGCAGTCAATTCCTTCCTTGGAAGATAATCTTGACCTCCCTGCAAGATCATTTGGTCGGCAAGAAGTTCATCCTCTCCAAAATAGAGAATAGGAACTTCGGGATAGCGTTGCTTTAATTTGACAATAGAATGCACGCCATCGTGCAAGCTAGTAACCAGCAAATCACACTGTTTGGTTTCCGGAATATCAGTCCATGCAGGAAAATGGTAGACCCGGGATCCTTGATACTTCGTATCCCGAATCCAACGACGTAACTCGCTGGCTTCCTGCTCTGTGCCAAGATAGATAATGGCTAGGTGATCCCCCATAAGGGCATCTTATCAAAGATCGGAATGTGGATTCAAGTTAGAAGTGGAGTAACTGATATCGATTACATGTGTTTAAAACAAAGTTAAAATTTTTTAGTTGTTTCTCATTTTTACTTGTTATTCAGGATCTGGAGGAAAAATTGGGAATATTTTCGTCAACTTAGCAACAGTTTTGAAATTCTCACAAGTATACCCATGTCCTATTAAGAGCTCCTTTAGTAGCCAAATCTCTGATGGGCGCAAATAGGGAGAACGTAAACATAGGTGGCTTTGAGGATTTGAGGAATGGACATGAATGGTAATCCAGACGGAAAGGCATTTCTCTTCTTTCCGACAATCGCATCTAGCAGAACCAGGGGGAGAAGGCGTAATATTTTCCGTAACAGGATGAGTAAACCACTTTGATATTAAGTGATATAGGGGTGTGTCGCTTTTTTTTTCTATTTTGCTCAGCTCTTTTGATCCATCCGCAAGACGCATAGCAAGATACCTACCACCTATTCGCTTGATAGCCCACGATTCTAAGAGAGAAATTCTTATGTGTTGAGTATAATTTGGTTGAAGATTCTGTATATCATAATCATATAGTTGTGTTGGTATGGTTTTGACCAGATTCTCTGCATTAGTAAGGAGCTGTGGGCATTCAATACAACTTTTTTCTCTTCCAGATTGGCATATAGCTGTCATGATTCTCCTAAAACACGCATCAATAGATGATGATTATCTTATAAAGGGCATTCTGGGGTACTAGGAACAGGAATGAGTCCTTGTTCGATTTGCCACGCATAAAAGAGTGCAATGCGGTCTCGATCAATTTCTTGAGTTTGAGGAAACAGAGGGACCGTTGTTTTCCAAGCCTCTAATTCCCAGTTTTTTGTTTGTTGTGACTTGTCGGGATTATAGTCGAGATAAATGGAAAACGATTCTTCTACATTCTTTTGACAAAAGTGAATGCTCTTTTGTAGAGCTCGACGAAACCCATCAAGAACTGAAGAAGGAAGTAGGTTGCGAGTGGTTAGGACCACAAGCTCCTGGTAAGGGGGAACGCCGAATTCTTCAATAGGAAAGTAAGAAGTTTCCATACCAAGAGCTCTTAGTTGATAGGGTTCGATGTTCCAGTAGCCACCATAAATACAGTCCACAGTATGGGTGCCTAACGCAGCAATTAGGTCTACACTCACGTTAATTTTTTTTAAAGGATGGATCTCGCCTTGTTTCAGTAAAAAATCGAGAAATGCAGTGTTGTGTCCTCCAATGCAATAGCCAAATCGATATCCAGATAGGTCTTTGGGAAATGTTATGGGGAGTTGTTTGTCATAAATTAATGCCCTCAGGGGCATGGGGATAAGTTCGGCCACTACTTCTAGATTAGCTCCTAAAGAACAGGCTTTTAAAGCTCCTGGAATATGTCCTAAAATGAGATCCGTTTTCTTACTGCTCAAATAGGAAATACCTCCCCCATTATCAAATAGTTTTAATAGAGTGAGCTGAATATTTTCTTCTTGGAAAAAACCACGATCTAATCCCACATAGAGCGGAATATGGTTGGGATTAGGCAACCAATCTAAGAGTAATGTGATCTCTCGAGCTGTGGAATGTGGGGGAGCTGAGGACTCTTTTTGAGAACAACTACATAAGAGAAGACAAAAAGTAAGAATAGCAGGGTGAACGCGCAGTCGCCGTTTCCAGAAAGATTCAAGACACAGTACGATACCATAAAATGAAAGAGTCAATAAAGAAAGACAGCATAGTGCGGAGAAGGTGATCGTTAAATCAGAATTTCTACGACTTTCTAGCATCAGCACACCAAGCCCTTGCTGTGCCCCTGCCCATTCACCAGCTACAGCTCCAATGCCTGCTATAGAAGCCGATAGCTTGAGCCCTGCAAAAATATGACTCATGGCAGCAGGAATGCGTAGTTTGATTAGAGTTTGCCATCCTGTAGCATTATTAATTTGGAATAGATCTAGTAGGTCTTTTGGAGTAGCTCGGAGTCCCTGATAGAAATTCAGCGTCAGAGGAAAAAAAATCATTAAGGCTGTGGGTACAATGATGGCCGTTTGATTCCAGCCAAACCAAATAACCATAATAGGAGCTAGTGCAAACATCGGGATGCATTGGATCACAACAAAGAGGGGTTGGAGTAAAAAACGCATGAAATCGACGCGAAAAAGAACCCAAGCTAGGGGCAGTCCTGTAATAAGGGCCATAACAAACCCAAGGAGCATCTCTTTTGCAGTGACCCAAGTATGAAATGCAAAGCGCTCCTTCATTTCCCATAGAGTCGATGCAATCGCAGAAGGACTAGGGAGGACAAAGATCAAGTGAGGGTCAGATCGAGAGATCAATTCCCATAAACCAACAAGAACCAGGAACGAAAAAAAGAGCAGATTACGCTTCAAGATTGAAACTATCACAATGCAACCCAGAAAAAAAGTCAACATTTGACCAAATCAGATCGCAACAATCAGAAACAGATCCCTAAAAAAGGGATCCGTTCTTATTGAGAAGATGCTGTTTGGGGTGAACGAAACAAGATAGGGGACTTACCTTTTTTCTTTTTCCATCCATTAGATTTTGCGAAAGGAGAGAAAAAGGGAGGTTTCCCTTTCTGGGATCTTGTTCCTTGCCCTTCTTGTTGTTCCTTGCCATCCATGCGCGGTTTTTTAGCAAAGGGTCGAGGAAACGAGCGCGAAGTTTTTTCCTCAGAGAAAGAAGAAAAAGGTCTTCTTTTTCTAGGAAACTCACCATCTGAAAAACTGGAACCTCTCTCTCTCTTAGGAAAAGGTCGGTGCTCTTTTTCTGTTCCAGAGGATAGAGATTCTCTAGGGGCTGAAGCGCGACGTCTCATCGGTTTTGCGCTGGGGGCCTTAGAAAATTCTGAGGATGCCGGCTCTAAACCTTCCACCTGAGCAATGGTAATGGGTCCACCCACAAGACTTTCAATACGTTTTAGTAGAGGTCTGTCCTTGGGAGAAACAAAGGAAAAAGCAAATCCGGATGCGCCTGCACGCCCCGTTCTGCCAATGCGATGGATATAGTCTTCCGGATTTCTGGGTAGGTCGAAGTTAAACACATGAGAGAGATTTTGGACGTCGATTCCTCGAGCTGCTACATCTGTAGCAACTAAGATTTGAATTTGACCGTTTCTCAGTCTCATCAGAGTACGGTTTCGTTGCCCCTGGCTCATATCTCCGTGGAGTGCTCCAGCTGAAAATCCATCTTCTTCTAATTCAGCGACAAGTTGATCTGCATGGCGTTTTGTCGAGGTAAAGATAATGGCAGTGCTCAACGTTTCTGATTGCAAAAGGTGAGATAGTAAACGATTCTTATGATGTAGGTCATTTGTGCGATAGAGTCGTTGCTCGATTTGCCCTAGTTGAGCCTCTGTAGGGGTGATCGAAACCTCTTCAGGAGAACTAAGAAGACGCTGAGACAGTTTCGCTACAGCTCCCTTCAGGGTGGCGGAAAATAGTAGAGTTTGGCGCTCTGCAGGGGTTTCTTGCACAATTTGTTCAACAGGTTCTAAAAATCCCATATCGAGCATGCGATCTGCTTCATCTAAAACCAACACTTCAACATTGGATAGATCAATGGTGCCTCTTTCCATGTAATCTAATAAACGACCAGGTGTTGCGATGAGCAGCTGATAGGGTCGAGAGAGCTTACGCATCTGAATCCCATAAGGTACACCGCCACCAATACAAACAGAAGAAATATGCTTTAAAAAACGACTGTACTTCTGTGCTTGAGTTTCAATTTGCATCGCTAATTCCCGAGTAGGAGCTAGGATTAGCGCTCGAGGCCCTTTCTGACGTTGGCCAGAATGTTGAGCCAGGCGATGGAGGATAGGCAGTAGGAAAGCGGCTGTCTTCCCTGTGCCTGTCTGAGCAGAGGCTCGCAAATCGTGATCTGCTAGGATCAGGGGGATCGCCCGTTGCTGAATTTCTGTGGGAACAGTGTATCCAGATTCAGCTAGGGCCTCTAATAATTTGGGATGAAGACTAAGGGATGAAAAAGTCATGAACTACGTCTTGGTTGAGATTTTAGAAGAATTAGAATACCATGCCGTCGGATTTCAACCTATTGAAATCAATATAATAACTTTTTTTGGTAAGAATGAATTTAAAAGAAGGGGATCGTATCCTAATTGTTGGCGGAGGGGCTGCAGGCTGTTTTGCTTCTCTTTGCGTGAAAGATCTCCACCCCGATCAGGAAGTATTCCTTTTTGAGCGTTCAGCAAAACTCCTGCAAAAGGTCCGCATCTCGGGTGGAGGACGATGTAACGTTACCCACGGTTGTTTTGATCCTAAAATTTTAATTAATAACTACCCGCGAGGGAGCCAAGAACTCCTGGGTGGTTTCAGTCGTTTTCAACCGCGCGATATGATTGATTGGTTGGCCCAGCGAGGGGTTAGAGTGAAGCAAGAGGCGGATGGGCGGATCTTCCCATCGACCGATTCTTCGGACACAATTATACAGTGTTTTTTTGAGGAGATGGATCGCCTAGGAGTGCGTCGTTATGTAAGAACGCTGGCCACTAAGATAGAAAAAATAGGAGAATCCTTTCATATTGATGATGGCAAAGAGAAATGGACGGGGAAAGCATTGATCTTAGCGACGGGTAGTGATCCTACAGGATGGCAATATGCCTCGATGTTCGGTCATACTATTGTTCCACCAGTACCCTCTTTGTTTGCATTGAATGGATCGCATTTTCCCTTGAGCTCTTTTGCTGGCACTACGCTCCCTCATGTGCGTATTGGTGCATGGAATCATGTGCAAGAAGGGGCTCTCTTACTGACACATCGTGGGTGGAGTGGCCCGGCTGCATTGCGTTTATCTGCATTTGGCGCTCGAGAGTTTGCTGCAGCTCAATACCAGACAACCTTATGGATTGACTGGCTTCCCGACCATTCGTTAGAAGAATGGACTCTGCGCTTGTTTCGAGAAGCGCAGCAGCATCCACATCGACAGCTACACAATGTACGATATGGGCAGTTGACTCATCAGCTGATCTTGTATTTTCTAGAACGGGAGCAGCTCGACCCATATCTTCCTCTCTCTCGTGTTAGAAAAGACCAAATTCTACGGTTATTTCGTAAGCTCAAATACGATGAATACGAGATGGAAGGTAAAACAACACATCGAGAAGAATTTGTCACAGCAGGTGGTGTTTCTCGAAATGAGATCTCATGGACACGGATGGCAAGCAAACGGTGTTCGGGGCTCTTTTTTTGTGGAGAAATACTTGATGTAGATGGAGTGACTGGTGGATTTAATTTTCAACACGCCTGGACTTCAGGATGGATAGCAGGTAGAAGTGCAGCACAATACATGATAGATCAGGATTCATGAGGTATGTGGTCGATCTTGCGAATGCAGACCCCTCTTGGTGAAATGTGGGCAGGAGCCACTCCGAAAACCCTCGATTTTCTTGGTTTTGCTGATAGTCGATGGATTGGAAGGCGATACCAATTGATGCAGCGGCATCAAGGAGCCTTAACTTCTGATCTGTTGGACCCTCTAGCACAACTACAAGAAGAGCTAGAGGCGTATTTTTCAGGTTCGATGCGACCCTTTCGCATCTCTTTAGCTATGCAGGTAACCCCATTCCAAATACGAGTCTATGAAACGCTGCAACAGGTTGCTTTTGGTGAGACGACCAGCTATCAACAACTCGCTAAAGAGATCGGACATCCACTTGCCTATCGAGCTGTAGCCCAGGCTCATCGTATGAATCCTTATCATGTGATTATTCCTTGCCACCGTACCTTGTATGCTGATGGTAGGTTGGGGGGGTATGCAGCTGGGGTGGATCGAAAGAGATATTTATTACAGCATGAGGTCCTATGGAAGTCAAAATGAGGTTTCGATGCTTTGGAAATCATGTAGGTCAAGAGGAGTATGCACGTTACCATGACGAGGAGTGGGGAATCCCTGTTTATGATGACCACCGGCTGTTCGAGTTGTTGATCTTAGAAGGAGCGCAGGCTGGGCTTGCTTGGGAAACAATTCTTAAGAAACGAGAAGGGTACCGGAATCTCTTTTGTCAATTTGATCCACAACAGGTAGCTTTATTATCAGACTCTGCTTTAGAAGATATCCTCAGTAATCCAGCAATTATCCGCCATCGAGGTAAAATTTGGAGTGTCCGTAACAATGCAAAGGTCTTCTTGCACATTCAAGAAAGATGTGGTTCATTTGCTTCCTTTCTTTGGGATTTTGTATCTGGTTGCCCGATTGTACATCACTGGAATACTTGGGATGAAGTGCCTACTAGTACTCCGCTCAGTACACAGATCTCTATGAAATTGCGTCAAATGGGTATGCAATATGTAGGGCCAACGATTGTGTATGCATATCTTCAGGCAGTGGGAGTGGTTCAGGATCATCTTACAAGCTGTTGGCGTTATGGATTGCTTGCATTGAATCAGAACAAGCCATTGTCATCATGATCCAGCGCCTCGGTTACGGCGCATCTGTACGGAAAGGGTCATGAATTGCGATCGCATATTTGAATTGCCAATGCTGCCGGCTCTCCATTCAAATCCCAATGGGTAGCCTGGGGGTGCGATTCAAAATACACAGAAGTAGCAAGAACTTCCCCAAGAATATAGGTCTCATGGCGAGCAAAAGCTTGGTTCACTCGTGGAGTTGTAGCCATCCATAGTCTAATGCGGTCTGTTACGGCCAAATGTTGATCACGACGCATGGTATTGATTTTATTTACAATTTCCCTAGCAATGCCTTCTAAGGACAACTCCTCGTCAATTAGGGTTTCTAATGCCACGGTAAGATGGGGAAGACTTGTGGCAACACAACCAGGTAAAGCAGATTGTGAGATTTCTACATCAGAGGAATCAATTGTAACTTCGAATTCTTTGAGACGCACTAGAATGGATTGTCCATTGAGTAGTTGATGCGTTTCTTGTTCTGATAGGGATGAAAGATACTGCTGCACTTCCTTCATCCACTTGCCCACCTTTTTGCCTAACACGCGAAAATTAGGTTTGATCGAACGAGTAACAAATTGGTGAGCTTCTTCATGAAAGAGTACCCGTTTCACATTCAATTCTTCTGCAATTAAATCTTGATGTTGTTGCAGTGCTTCTCGGTCTTTAGCAGAACAGACAATGTGCACTACAGACAGAGGCTGGCGCACTTTGATTTTTTGTTCTTTGCGCAGGGCGTGACCGAGTGAAACAACGCATTGCACAGCATCCATGGCATGTTCTACAGATGGGTTTCGTAGAGATGGGTTATAACTAGGATAGTCGCAGAGATGAACAGAGGAAGGTAAGGAGGGGTGATGGAGTCGTTGATAGATTGCTTCTGATAGAAAGGGGGTAAATGGAGCCAATAATTTGCAAAATGCAAGTAATACAGAATACAGCGTAGAAAATGCCTCGTTTCGATCTGCGGATGGCTGGTCATTCCAAAAACGACGTCGATTCCTACGGATATACCAATTTGTTAGCTGATCTACAAAATCCACTAAAGGATCTACAGCACGGCTAAGATCATAATCCGCCATCCCTTCCTCAATATCGAGGATTAATGCTTGCAGCTTGGATACGATCCAAAGATCAATCTCTTGAGAAAGAGGCACAGTCTCGTGGGGTTGCCAGTCATAAATTCTTGCATACGTAGTAAAGAAAGCTTGGGCATTCCACAGAGGAATGAGTACTTGGCGCAGTACTAATTCGACTCCTTGGGCACTGAACCGAAGATCTTCCGCACGCACCGCAGGGCTATGAAGCATATAGAGACGCACAGCGTCGGCTCCATATTTTTCTAATAAAGAAGCAGGTTCTGGATAATTTTTAAGTCGCTTTGACATTTTCTTGCCATCCTCGGCAAGGACAATCCCATTCGCAATCACATTTTTAAAAGCAACTTGATCGCGTAATGCCGTAGATAACACGGTGAGTACATAAAACCAACAGCGAGTCTGATCGACCCCTTCTGCAATAAAATCTGCAGGAAATCCCCGATCCGTTTCTTCTTGCGCTTCAAAGGGGTAATGGTTTTGTGCAAAGGGCATACTGCCCGACTCAAACCAGCAATCGAAAACCTCTGGAATCCGCGTGAATGTTTTGCCATTTTTTTCAAAAGTTAACCCATCAACAAAATGACGATGGAGATCTTCTGGAGCGACTCCCGTCCACTTCTCTAACTCGGCAACGGATTCCATAACGTGAATTTCGCCGTCCGCGCTACGCCAAATTGGAATTGGTGTGCCCCAGTATCGATTACGACTAATAGCCCAATCTCGAGCTCCTTCTAGCCAATTTCCAAACCGACCTTCTTTCAAATGACCGGGGGTCCAGTGGATTTGTTCTGCAAGTTCGATCATCCGTGCTTTTATCGTTTCTACGCGTACAAACCAAGTTGTCATGGCGCGATAAATCAGAGGAGTATCAGATCTCCAGCAGAATGGATAACGATGTAACAACGTGCTGCGATGGAAGATAAGACCCTGTCGTTGTAGCAGCCTGGCGATATCTCCGTCACAGTCTTTGACAAAACGACCAGCAAATTCCGGTACTTCCTCGGTAAACAATCCATTACGATCAACGGGACAGACTAAGGGAATCCCAGCAGCTTGAGCGGCGTAGAAATCCTCTTCTCCAAATGCAGGGGCGACATGCACGCAGCCTGTACCATCACCTGTGGTAATAAAGGAGCCGGGGATGATCCGGAAGGCTCCCTGGTCTCGCTGATTTGCAAAATGGGAAAACGGCGGTCGATATCGACGCCCTATCCAATCTGAGCCAAGAAAGCGAGCCTCAATGGTAGGGGACGAAGAGAACCATCTGGAAAGGGCTTCTTCTGCTATGATCCAACACCCTTCGGATGTACGTACTTGTACGTAGACTAGGTCTGGATGTAAGGCAACGGCCATATTGGACAGTAGGGTCCATGGGGTGGTTGTCCATACCAGTAAAGAGGCCTCCATGTCCTCCAGGGGAAAGGCCACTACAAGAGAGGGATCCTGGACTTCCTTGTAGTTCTCACTGGCTTCAAAATTGGACAAAGGGGTACCCAATTTTGCTGAGAAGGGCATGACTTTGAGCCCTTCATAAATGAGCCCCTGGTCATACAACTGTTTGAAAATCCACCAGACACTCTCCATAAAGGAGCGATCCATGGTTTTGTACGTTTGGGAGAAATCTACCCAGCGTCCCATACGTTCGACGGTCTCTTGCCATTGTTCTACATAGCGTAGGACGATTTTACGGCATTCCTCGTTAAAACGAGCAATGCCAAAAGCTTCAATTGCCATCGCGCCAGAAAGGGCCCAGGCTTTTTCAATTTCTTGTTCTACAGGTAGGCCATGTGTATCCCAACCAAAGCGTCGGGGTACATAGTACCCCTTCATCGTCTTATATCGCGGAACCACATCTTTAATTGTGCCGGCCAATAGATGACCATAGTGGGGGAGTCCTGTAGCAAATGGGGGGCCATCGTAGGTGGAAAATAGAGGAGCCTCTTTTCTCTGCGCAAGTGTCTGTTCAAAAATATGTTGTTCTTTCCAGAACTGGAGAATACGGGCCTCTCGTAGGGAGAAAGATTCTTCCTCAATTTCTTCAAACATGACAAAGAGGTTAACTTTTTTTTCGCTTTTCGTCTAGTGTGAGGAAGATGACCTGGTTACCTTCTTTACCCTTGACTTGCGAAGCCATCCTAGGCACGACGCAGATTCCACTGGAAGAGTATGAATCCTTACGCGTGGGAGATGTGTTGCTGCTAGACCGAGCTCCCTCTACTCTACGTATCGAAGGTCAGCATCATCTCTCTGTGTTTCTTGGTTTAGATGGACTGTACCGTGCGGTGGTAGTATATGAAGAATGATTGGGATCCTCTAGTAGAAATAGAACCTAAAGATAAACGATCAGAACCTAAGATTCCTCTACGCCCGCCGTTAAAAAAAGTAGGGCGCGTCACCTTTTCTCCCCTTCATGGAGAAAAACCGAGACCATTGGACCACCTTACAGATAGGGAGATATCTCCCTTATCTCGGATTCAAGTGCCCATGGAAGTCGTCTATGGCAAAACAAGGATCTCCTTAGGAGAGCTGGCAGGCTTACAGCCAGGACATCTAATTCGTTTGAATGAAGTTTGTGATGAATTAGTCGATCTCTATGCCAATGGCAAAAAAATTGGTAGGGGAGAAATTGTCGCTTATGATCACCAATTTGGAATCCGCATTGTGACTCTTGAACCATAATCCTGCCTCGGAGTACTATCGTTCCCCAGGGGGTGTATAGGTTTCGACTTGGCAATAAGGTTGCCATGGCATGCGGAGGATATCGGTTGGCCTCCTAAAAAAACCGGTAACAACGATAAACGGCAAATCTAAAGTCGTTGCATTCTGTCCGGAATGCATAGCTGTTGCTGCGTAATTGCGCAACCCGACCTCTCTTCATTGGACCTAGGATGGAGGGAAGGTCGTCATCTACTAGGTAAGAACTAGAACTCAGAGATCCCGAGGGTTGCAGTTCGAGATCAAAAAGGATCGCTTAGGAGAGGTTGAGCTACTAGCACACTTTCCTAAGACTAACTACTAGTAGCTAAGCATGTAGAAGTGTCAGTTAAGTTGACCGAGGACGAGAGTTCGAGTCTCTCCACCTCCATATTAAGGCTTCAGTTTCACGACTGAAGCCTTTTGTTTTTAGCGATATACAACACAAAATTCACACCGAAAAATTCAGCTGCGTAAAGCCAAATTACGCACTAGACTGGATAAAACTGCAGTAAAAAACGCCAGTTTGACATAAGAAATCATGACGCATACTTTATGGATGCAAACT
>CAYLUD010000015.1:0-30906 GCA_964386785.1 uncultured bacterium
TTAAATATGGCTCTATATGCTTTTTAAAATCATCATCCGTCAAGGGATACAAACGGTTGTTCATCAAATCTCCTTTATCACTGAGTAAAAGAAAGATGATATTGAAAATATAATTTGTTAACAGTCTCATAATCTGTTTAAATAGCAAAGAGTTGTATTTAGAAATATAACTCTTATTCTAATATCTGACTAAAATCGATTATTTTATCAAAATATCCCTCATCCAAAACGCTTTCTTCCACCCCATTTACATGAATAAGAACAGGTCGAATGGAGCAGAATTTAGGATTTTTTAATCGCTTCCTTTTGGCTTCCATCTCCTTGATTATTTTGAGACCTATGGGCTTTCTAGAGAATTTAATTTCACATAGAAAAAGGCTTTGGAAACGCGTTTGAACCATGTAATCAATTTGACAGCCAGGTTGTTTTGTGGTGCAATTCTGGAAGAAAGGACCGTCCATGACAATCTCTTCTGGAGAGAGATTTAATAAATTCCAAATAATTTTACGGTTATGCGTCACGAGATTTTCAAACTGTAGTCCCATGATAGTCTCCCAGGCAGGAAGACGGATTAACGCCGCATTTGCAAAAGCTCCTTTTTCAATTTTTGAGCGATTAGGGGCAATATATTTTAGATAAAACCGAAGGTAGTTATCACTCAAGCGATAAACACTCAGTTTGCTTTCTTGGCCATTGGCTAAATTCCAAGTAAAGTCTCTTTGTACAAAACCTGCTTTTACAAGAACGTCTAAATGTTTTGTGTAGACACCTGAGATGCTTCTGTTTAATTCTTTACAAATCTGACCAAGGTCTTTAGGGCCATTTGCAAGACAAGATACGATTTCTTTATGGCTTGCGTTCTTTCTGGAGAAGAGGTCTGAGAATATTTCATCGAATTCTCGTACTAATAAACCTCCTTTTGTGAAGCAGAGATCCCGAATGTTTTGCTCTGCTGGAAGATCAGGTTTAATTCTTTCGAGATAAAGAGGAACTCCTCCTGTAACGGATAAAAGTTTAAATTTCTCATAGGCAGTAATTCGTTCCTCTTTAGGATGCCAAAAGGCATTGCAAACATTTAAAGGAAGCTCTTCTAAAACAAAATCAATGGCAATTCGTCCGACAAAACCCGTATTACTTAGAATATTTTCCTCAATCCAAGAAGAAATGGATCCACAAAGGGCAAGGATCAATTGAGGATTTTTACTAAAGTACATATCCCAAGCAGTTTTCAACTTACCTAAAAAATTAGGATCTTTGCCTCCCATCCATGATATCTCATCCAGTACGATCAACACTCGGCCTTCAGCAGTGTATTTAGAAAGATGCCAAAATAGATTGCCCCAGTCGTCGGCTTTGCTTCCGGGTAATCCTGCGCGTTCAATTTGATAAGCAAATTCATCACGTTGTGACTGTGCTGTAGTTTTTTTAGAAGGAGGAATTCCAGAAAAAAACAGGCTCCTCATCCCTTTTCCAAATTCTGAGAGAAGCCTACTTTTTCCAATTCGCCTTCTCCCTCGCACAACAATCAGGCTTGCGCTCCTATTATCTAAAAGACCTTTGAGCCTAGCTAGCTCCGCTTCTCGACCTATGAATTTGGAAAGACTCATTTTATTTCTCCTGTTTTTCCTGGATCATACTCCTCTATCGCTATAAAATCAGTCAACAAACGGCGTTTTTCCTTTTTGTTGATGGTTTTTTTGTTTAAACAAAATTCGATCAATAAAAGGAGAAAAAGCTGTTTATTGATGGAATTTAAAAAACAGGACTTGTTAGCTGGGGAAAAGAAGATAAGGAATCAAGCAGCAAACAACGAATGTATCGGTTTGCTGCTCAATTCTGTGATTTTTTTATTTGTCAGTTAAACATCGAGTGTCATAGACGAGCTCAATATTGGAGATTAAACCTCCTTGAAAACTCAGTAAAGAGGCCGCGCGCAAATTTTTGGAAAGTCCTCGGATATTTACGTCACTCACCTTACGCAGGAGTGAGTTATTCGCGCATTTTTTTTAATTCATGAAACGCCATCTGATTAGCCCTTAAGATCAGCCGATATTTGCGTGCAAAATGGTTCAAAGCTGTTTTCATCCTCAAAAATTCCAGCTTGCAATACACGATGATAGATGCAAAAATGTGGTTCTTTTGAGATCGAACAACTTTGGTTGGAGATTTCTCAAGACTGGCATTTTGCTTAATCGACTTGTGATACTCTTCTATTCGCCACCGTTTTTGGTACACGTCATAGATTCGGTCAGCATCACTGTCTAAGTCATTGGTAACCAGGTCGAGAATTCCTGTTGAGCTGTCTTCGTTTTTGAAGATCTTTGTAATAAGAGCTACAGGAAAGGCTAAATCTTTACGCCAGACGATCCTTTTTTCTCCATCCTTGAGACCCAGTGTCTGTAGATTGTGATACTGACCCTTTTTTCTCTCTTTAAGAGAAGGGGCGACCAAGCGGTTTTCCTTAATGCCAAAAATACATTTCTTTTCATTTTTTGCCCTAGCTGCCATTAAATCTCTTGGTCTAATTTGTTAACAGTCCCATACATACCATGAGTGGGATGCTGGCAAGGGGATTAAAATACAAATCGACGTGAATGGATACTTTGTAAGATTCCTAATGCAGCCATAGTAACAAAGATCGAAGAGCCTCCATAGGAGATCAGGAGGAGGGGGACCCCAGTAATGGGGAGCAGGTGGCACATCATTCCAATATTGACAATGCAGTGCATGGCTATATACACGCTAATCCCTGCTGCTAGCATTTGCCCAAATCGATCTTTTGCTTGCAGGGAAATACGAAATCCCAGCGCAATCAGAGCATAAAACAGGGCCATGAGTAGAAAAAGACCTAAAAAGCCAAATTCTTCGCCAAAAGCAGGAAAAACAGAGTCGGTATAGCCATAAGGGAGCCACCCCCTCCCCGTAAATTCTGAATTGCGCCATCCACTGCCTCGCCACCCACCCACACCAATTGCGGTGGCAGCAGCCCATTGATGGTGATTCTCTGGATTCAGTCGTTCGTATTGATATTCCTTGAGGAATCGTGTTGCAAAAGGCCGCATCGTCTCATGTGGGAAAAGGCCACTGAAAATTAACAGCATCGTCAGTAGAATCATTGCTCCCCCTATCGTCATCCATTTCACAAATTTTGGATGCCCTCCGCCTAAATAGAGAAGAGCTGCACTGATCGGACCTAACACCAGTGCTGTGCCGAGGTCTGGTTGTTTCAGGATTAAGAGGAAGGGGAGTAGAATGACAACGCTGGCTTTACACGTCGTGCGGAAATCCATATGACGTTCTCGATCTAGAAACCAACTGAGACCAATCATAAGAATTAATTTCGCATATTCGGAAGGTTGAATGCTGCCACCAATGAAGGGGATACGGTACCAGCGATGGACATTTTGGATTGCCGGCACACAAAAGAGGCCTAAAAGGGCCAGGATCATGATGGCATAGAGCACCCATGCCCATTCACGTAGAAGATGATAGTTACATCCAGCAAAGAGAAAATAGACAGCCCAACCGATGGCAAAATGGTGGATTTGTTTGATGACTTTAGGCGTAAATAAAGTGTCAGATGCCGGATCAAACATGAATGCCGGATCGGTTGCGGAAAGGATCAATAAGCTAATCCACATCAAGGCTAACAGAATGGGTACCATTCGCCATTCCATATCGCGAAAGGAAAGCCCTTGCCAGATTGCTGAGGCTCGCATGGTGATCCTTATCTTTGATGTAGCTCCCTATTACCATAGGTGGGCATTCTTTTTTTCAACAATCGCAATGCATTTAATCCTACTAAGACCGTCCCCCCTTCATGGAGACACACAGCAGCCCACAGTGGAAGCCATCCCGCTAGGGCTGGAAGAATGGCAAGTAGAATCGCTCCCCCAGCAAGCAGAACATTCTGCATCAGGATACGTCGCGTCTGATGTGCTTTGTAAAAAAGAAAATCTAATTGTGCAAAGCGATCCTGCATGAGAATAATGCCCGCTACCTGTCCAGCTAAGGCAGTACCCGTTCCTCCCATTGCAATTCCAATGGTAGCCCGGGCTAAAGCGGGTCCATCATTGATGCCGTCGCCTACCATAGCGAGGCCTTGCTTGCTGCCCATTAAGGAATCAATTTTCTTAAATTTTTCTTCTGGGGTCAGGTCTGCATAGACCGTTTGGATCTCTAACTGCTTGGCAATACGCTGGGCATTGGAAAGATGGTCGCCTGTCAACATGACCATCTCCATGCCATGGCGTACTTTAAGTTGGTGCAACGCTACTTGTACCCCTTCTCGAAGGGTATCTTGAAATCGTAACAGCCTTCCAGTAGATCCGATAACAAGAAAGGCAAGAGCAAGCCCTTCCTGCTGATATTGGTGCAGCTGAGCCCTCCAGCTCTCTTGCAAAGCGGGAGGGAATGTAGGCAATAGCCACTCTGGTCGCCCGATCGCGACTCGTTTTCCCTGCCACTGTGCTTCTACACCACAACCTGGATGCAGTTGGACCTGTTCAATCGAAACAGGCATACAGTAGCGCTCTTGCGCAATACGACACAAGGATTCTGCAATCGGATGCTGCACTTGTTGTTCCAGAGCATAGGCAACAGATAGGGCTTCTTCAGAGAGATCGGTATCAAGACAATCTAAAGAGCCCTGTGTTAAAGTTCCCGTTTTATCTAAGGCTAGGATGCGACAACGAGTCAGGGCATCTAGCGCAATGCCCCCTTTCACGAGGATGCCTCGTTGCGCACACGCACTCATTGCCGATAGATAGGCGATGGGAATCGCAAGAATTAACGCACAAGGAGATGCTGCAATCATGAAGGCAATCGCTCGGTAGAAAGACCCCTCCCTCCCCAAAAAGGGAAGGGTGTATACGAATGGGGATACAACAGCTACCAAGACCGTAATGATGAGAACACCTATCGCATATCGATTCATCAAATGGTCTACCCATCGTTGTAGTTTCGGTTGGGCTTCTTGGGCCTGATGAATGAATTGGACTAAGCGAGACAGGGTGGATTCAGAACTTTTTTGCGAAATGCGCATGACGATACTACCATCTAATGGAACCGCGCCTGCAGGAATGGCGCTTCCTTCCTTAAGCGATAGAGGTAGAGATTCCCCTGTCAGATGAGCCAGATGTACAGAGGCCTGACCTCGTAGAATCACACCATCGAGAGGTACCACCTCACCTGCCTTGACCCACACATGACTCCCAATCGAGACATCTTCCAATCGAACATCCATCAGGGAGCCATCAGCCAATACGAGGTGCGCCTTAGATGGCACTAAGGTTTGTAAGGCGTTTAAGGTTGTTTTCGCTCGGCCACTCACAAAGTATTCCATCGCGTTGGAAATGGCAAAGAGTACCAGTAGGAGACCCCCTTCGTAGGCACTGCCGATGACCACAGAAAAAAAGGCGGCTAGTACCATCAGGATATCGATATTGATATCGCCGTGAGTTAGGTCATCTAACGCTCCAATTAAGGAAGGCATGCCTGCTAGAAAGTAAGTGAATAGCAAAGGTAACGGGGCGAGCCATGCCCACGCAGAACATACACGTAGTCCATATCCTAGCACAAGACAGATCCCTGCAAGGAAGGCCGCCTTTAAACGTAGATGGTGACTCCATTTGCGTGAGGAGGGAATAAGAAAAGGGCTGATTGATTCCTCCATACCCGAGTCAAAAAATGGAGAAAACAGATCCACTTGGTGACGAGTAGAAGTAAAGAGGTGGCTCACAGAAGTCCTCCAACAAGAATACGAGCTGTAAGCCCTACTAAGAGCGCAGCAGCCAGATGCCAGACGATCGCAGGTATTAGGCGGTTACCTTCCTGATAGGCAGTGACCCCTCCCGCACACCCAGCCAACACAATACAGAGGGGGAAGAGGAGAGTAGGCCACATCCAAAAACAGATAAACAGACAGAGTGCAGCTGAGCAGCCACCTAATGCAGCTCCCCAAGCTTGTTGCAAAGGATGAGCGAGTCGTTCTAGTCGGAGTCCTAGTTCTTCTTCTAGCATGAGCTTGAGCAGTCGATCTGGATCGGAGGTCAACACATCCACTACTTGATCTAACAAAGCCCCATCGAATCCCTTCGCTTGATACAGTACGCGGACTTCTTCTCGTTCCTGCTCTCGATTGGTAAGGATTTCCTCTCGTTCTTCAGCTATCACACGATGGAGTTTTTCCAGTCGACACCAACCCAACCATCCTCCTCGTATTGTCTTCCATAGGATCCAGCCTATAGACCAGATCAGTACCATCTTCCAAGAGGAAGAGGGCCAGATGGAAAGAATCAGGATCCAAGACAGAGCCAGCTCTTTGCATGTATCAGCACCAGCAGATAAGATCCTCGGCGTTTCCCAATCATGAGGTTCTGAAGAAGAAAGTAACCCATCAATTTGACGTTCTGCCACATGAGCCAGAGGATCTTTGTTTTTGAAATGAGGGGAGTGTTCCGGCTGCTCTGACTCTTTCATAAGGAGGGCTGCAGAACCGTGGTGCCTAATTTTTCAGCAAGGACTCGAGGGAGCCGTACCGATCCATCTGCTTGTTGATTACATTCCAATAGGCTGACTAACAGACGAGAGGTCGCAAGGCCCGATCCATTCAGAGTATGGACGTATGTAGGTTTCCCATCCTGACCTCGATACCGAATTTGCGAACGACGAGCTTGATAATCTGTGCAATTGCTCACGGAAGAGACTTCGTAATATCGCTGTTGGCCAGGAAGCCACACCTCCACATCGACCGTCTTGCCAGCTGCAAAGCTCATATCTCCTGTAGAAAGAAGAGAGAGCCGATAATGGAGCTCTAAATCTGCTAAGATCTCTTCAGCAGTCGCTAACATTTCTTCAAACATCTGCTTACTTTGCTCAGGTTTTGTGAAGGCAAACATCTCGACTTTATTGAATTGATGCACACGGATGAGACCCCGTTCTCCAGCTCCTGCCGCCCCTGCTTCGCGACGAAAACAGGGGGAGTAGGCCGCCCATCGGATGGGAAGAGATTCTTCATTAAGGAGCTCATTGCTGAGAAACCCATTCAGGACGACTTCAGCAGTAGGAATCAAACATAAAGGTTGTTCTGCATCATCGAGTTCATAGAACTGACCTTTGAACTTCGGTAATTGGCCTGATTCAAATAGAGCGTCCGGCCGCACAAGCACCGGGGGCAACCAAAACTCAAACCCCCTGCGAATTTGGACATCCATACAGTGGGAAATTAGAGCCCATTCTAAACGAGCCCCCATTCCTCGATAGGCAGGCCATCCAGATCCACAGGTTTTTGCTGTCATCTTGAAATCGAAAAGACGCAGCGTTTCGTTCAATTCCACATGGTTTTTTGGAGGAAAGGAAAAGGTAGGACATTCCCCTACTTGTTTGATCGTGACATTTCCTGTTTTATCTGGCGCTATGGGAATGTCATCCATAGGCAGGTTAGGTAAGCAGGCCAGAAGATGGTGATATTGTTGTTGGACTTCGGTCTCTTCTTTTTGGAGAGAAGATAATTGTTCGCCGAGGAGTCGTACTGCAGCTTTATCCTCTTCTACAGGCAGTCCCTGTTTCTGTTTGCCCCCTATCTCCAGTGATCGAGCATTGCGCTCTTGTTGCAATGTTTCGATCTCTTGTTTTAAGGCGCGAAGAGAGCGATCTGCTTCTAAAATCGGTTCTATAACAATGGAAGAATCCTTAGTCTTAAGTTTCTTTTCTACTAAGTTGGGATCTTGACGGATTTGTTTGATGTCTAACATGAAGCAAAGTATAACCATGTCGGTTTTTTTTTTCATCTTATCTAGGTGGCAAATCAACAATGGCTTCAGGTTTTTCTCATCACGTTTCTCTCCCTACACAATGGGGGCCCTTTCACCTATACCTATATGGAACCGATTCCCTAGGGCCTCTTGTTTTAGTGCGAGGACAACTGAATCCAGGTTGCTTGGTTCGGATCCACTCAGAATGTATTACGGGAGACCTATTTCGATCAGTCCGTTGTGATTGTGGAGAACAGCTAGATGCTGCTTGTCAACGTATCCAGGAAGAAGGATCTGGGATGGTGATTTATTTGAGAGGTCAAGAAGGGAGAGGGATCGGGCTCGCAGCCAAACTCTGTGCCTATCGACTACAAGATCAGGGTTTCGACACGGTCGAAGCGAATGCACAGCTTGGCTTTCCTCCTGATGCCCGTTCGTATCATGAGACGATTTCGATCCTGAAGGACTGGGGACTCCCTTCCATTCGCTTGTTAACAAATAATCCAGAAAAATCGAGGCAACTGATTCAGGCGGGCATTCAAGTAGAAAGGGTCTCTCTTCAAGTCCCAACACGTGCAGAAAATCGAGATTATTTAGTAACAAAACAGAAAAAACTCGGTCATGATCTTGCTCTTGTCTAGCGGAGAGTACATATTTCTGCATGTGCAAGATTTTCTAGAGAAAAAAATGACACTCGGTTAGCGTGCTTTTTTCTTAACCAGACCGAGGTCATGATGTTTATAGGAGTTCCTAAAGAATGTAAAGACCAAGAATACCGCGTAGCTGCTACTCCTGAAATGGTCAAGAGATTAGTGCAGCAAGGGCATCACGTGCGGGTGCAAAGAGATGCAGGTACTCGTATTGGCTATTCCAATCAACAGTACCAAGATGGAGGCGCAGAAATCGTCGATACTCTGGCAGAGGTGTATGAGGCAGATTTCATTGTGAAGGTGAAAGAGCCGCAACCTCAAGAAGTGGCTCTTTTGAAGTCGGGGCAAGCTTTATTTTGTTTCTTGCATTTAGCGCCAGAACCTGAGCTCACACAGGCTTTATTAGAAAAAGAAGTCATCGGTATTGCCTATGAAACCGTCGTCGATGGTCAGGGTCGACTCCCTCTCCTAGCTCCTATGAGTGAGGTCGCGGGTCGACTCTCTGTCTTAGTAGGAGCGCAAGCGCTCCAGATTCGGGGAGGGGGGAAAGGTATTTTATTAGGAGGAGTTCCTGGTGTGCCGCCTGCCAAAGTAGTCATTTTGGGTGGCGGTGTTGTGGGAACACAGGCAGCCCGTATGGCTATGGGATTAGGTGCCGATGTGACCCTCATTGAGCGACGCATTGAGAGGCTTCGAGAGCTAGATGATCTCTATGGCCCTCGTATGAAAACATTTTATTCCACACCCGATGCTATTGATACGGCCATTCAAGGTGCCGATCTGGTCATTGGAGCAGTGCTGCTTCCAGGAAAATTGGCCCCGAAAATCCTCAGTCGCGCCAGCATGCGAGGGATGGCAGGAGGTACATTCATCGACGTTGCTATAGATCAGGGAGGGTGCGCTGAGACTTCACGCATTACGAGCCATACGAACCCCACTTATTTCGAAGAGGGAGTGCAGCATTATTGTGTCCCGAATATGCCAGGAGCTTGCGCACGGACGTCGACACAAGCCCTTACGAATGCTACAGCACCCTACCTGTTTGCATTAGCTAATTTAGGAATACGAGAAGCCTTATTACGCGATCCGCATCTGCTGCCAGGTCTCAACGTATGTTATGGCAATGTCTGCTATCGTGCTGTAGCAGACGATGGGGGTTTTGAATACAGAGACCCTCAGGATTGCTTAGAACTCTGCAGCATGGCTTGTAGTTGATGGGCCACACGGTCTACAGATAGGCCCCGCATGCATGGAAAGTCAATCGGGCATACTTTACGGTAGCAAGGTGAGCAGGGTACAGGATGCTGTAATACTTCCCCATGTTGATAGGGGCCTGTCGCAATAGGGTTAGTCGATCCAAATAAGGCAAGCAGCGGCACGCGCAGTGCCGCTGCTACATGCATCGGGCCACTGTCGTTCGAAATCATAGCGTCACATAAGGTCAAAGCAGCAATCATCAGTCGTAGAGGGGTCTCTCCTGCTAGGTTATGCGTATGAGACAAGCCAGTGCAGATGGGCTCAATCACAGTACGTGCGGCGTGATCTCCAAAAAAAAGAAAATCTACATGTGTAAAACGTTGTACAAGCTGCCTGAAAGATGCAGCAGGCCAGCATTTTGCTGGACCAAATGCAGCTGCAGCATGCACGGCAATCCAAGGGCGCTTCGATCCTGGCATTTGTTTCGATAGCCATCGACCTGCCTCTTCTTGTTCTTCTGAAGTTACATATAGAGCTGGACGACTACTTGAAAAAGGAACGCCTAACAATCGTTTATAGGTATCTACTAAATGCTCACTCCCTTTTTCTTTAGGAAGAGGAATGCGTTCGGTAAGTAGCAGGGAGCGACCATCAGTTGCAAAGCCGATGCGTGTAGGGATGCGAGCTCGAAACAATTCCCAGGCAGAAGAAAACGATTGGGGTAGTAGGATCCCCACATCCAGGTCTTTGGGTAGATGAGCAGAGTCCGTCACAATTTCGCTGACTAGCGGGTGGTGGGCTAACAAGGGCCCATATGAAGGTTTGCACCAAGCAACAATCGTGCTATTCGGCCACTTCTTCTTTGCCTCTTCGATCATAGGGGTAGCCATGACCATATCGCCTAGCCAATTAGGGAACCGAATGCAGATATGGAGTGGTGTTTTCTTAGGGCGAGCACAGCCAAATAGGATTTTCATAAGATGCATGGAATCAGAGAATCGTGAAGATGGAGTCTATAGAGCCTGAAGTTTCCTACGCAATACATTTTACCCTACACGCTCTCTATTCTGATGTGCTCGATGTCTTGCATCGAGACTTTCCTTACGATCCGCGATAGCAGAAGAGACACAGACAGTCAATCCCTCACTATGTAAGGATTGTGGATCACACATCGTAGTGCGGATCCTTGGATTCTCGCCTCAGATGAGGATTGCCGTATGACGGGATCTCCCTCATCAAGGTGATGCGCAACAGAGGATCGAGCCGCCTGCTCGTGCATGGCAATATTGCAAGATGGATCACGCCGTTAGATGGTAGGAGCTTGCTCTGGTTGGATGTAAGAGCGTTACCTGAATTGGCACTCTAAGTATTCCCTTCCCCCAACAACTTTTGCGCGTATTGTTCCCCGAGTGCGGTCATCCGCTGGATCTGTACCTCAGATAGGCCTCGCGTGTATTGTTCTATGGTTACGGGGCTCGTTGGGAACTGAGCAAAAAACTGGTTAAGAGGATGGTCTGCTGAGAAAGGATCTGAAACTGAACTCGCTACCGAAGTGGATAGGGGTTGTCGTGTGGTGTTCGTACCATGTGTCGAGCCCTCAATCTCTCGGCGGACTAGTGCATGTTGATCCTCTTCCCTTGTTCCACAGCAGAAAGATGTACAACATGACATTATAGAAGATATAAAACTCATTTTTATATTCCTTTTTTATAAAATTTTCAGAACGATTGTAACGAATATATAATAATAATTCAATATGGTTCCTCTCTTGTTAGGAAATTTTCCTAATCATGCAAATTGAGACGTGTACATGCATGCATATCCCCACGAAATGGGTACGTACATGATCAGTAAAATTTTTTTAATGCCTGAGAAGGGAGCTGAGGACGAGCGATTCACATTGTGGATTGATGTGATAGAGAAGTCATTCTTTCTATAAAGTTCCTTGCCAGGATATCGAAGGAATCAATGACTTTGGAAGTCATTGGAGAGAAAATGGGAGGCTATAGTAGGTTGAATGATGTGACACACAAAGACCTCATCTTAGGCATAGACCCAGGAACCATTCAGACAGGATATGCGTTGCTGCGCTCCTCCCCCCAACTGAACGTGATCGACTATGGGTGCGTGACGCCACCCAAAAGGATGGAGCTCGCACAACGGTATCGGGTATTATTCGAGGCTACGCAAGCTTTGATTCAATCGCATCACCCAAATGTCATGGTCATTGAGACGCAATTTGTAAAAGACAATGTGCAGAGCGCTATGAAATTAGGCATGGCTCGAGGGGTCATTATGTTAGCAGCAACGCTGGCGGAGATCCCCGTTTTTGAGTATGCTCCTGCCCGAGTGAAGGTTGCGATCGTAGGCCATGGGCGTGCAAGTAAACATCAAATTCAAGACATGGTGAAACGATTGCTCAGTTTATCCCATATTCCAGAACCTGCCGATGCAGCCGATGCTCTAGCGATTGCGTTATGCCATGCCTTTACTGAATCTAGGAGAGAGCGATGTACGATCATATAAAAGGTTACGTAACGTATATAGAAACGGAGCATGTAGTGGTACAAGTGCAAGGTATCGGCTTTCTTGTCTCGATACCCTATAGCCTCTTTTTGCAAGGGCTCAAAGAAGGAGAAGAACTGCTCTTATACACATCGTTAGTTGTCAGAGAACAATCCCACACCCTATTTGGTTTTATTGCACGAGCAGAGCGTTCCCTGTTTGAAACTCTATTAACGATTTCTGGCATCGGCCCTAAAACGGCACTGAACTTAATTGGCCATCTCGGTGGGAGAGAATTGCAAGAAGCAGTACGCTCGAGTAGCAGTCGCGCCATCGTAGGGGTCCCAGGAGTAGGTAAAAAAACGGCTGAGCGATTATTGATTGACCTACGTGGGAAGATTGAACATCTTACTTGGCCTGGTGTTTCTTTGGTGCCGACAGATGGATATCAAGAAGCCCTCCGAGCCTTGACCGGTCTCGGTTTTTCTGAGCAACAAGCTCATCAGGCCTTGCACAAAGCCAAGACTGAGGGGTGCAGTGAGAATAACCTTCCACAGTTGCTTTCTGTAGCGCTCCGTGTCTCTCGAGACCCCGTGAGAAATACTTGACCTCTATAGAGAAGACAAGATAACATCCTCCTCCCTAGATTCATTACCAAAGGAAGTGTTATGACTCGCGAACGCACCCTCTCCATCATCAAGCCAGATGCCGTGAAAAAAAACGTGATTGGGCAGATTCTCTCTCGCTTTGAAGCTGCGGGTTTGAAGTTGGTTGCTGTAGAGATGAAACATCTATCACGTGCAGAAGCGGAAAGCTTCTATGCCATTCACCGCGAACGCCCCTTTTTCCGCGATTTAGTTGCATTTATGATTTCAGGCCCTGTCTTGGTTTCTGTTTTGGAAGGAGATCACGCGGTAGCTAAAAATCGAGAACTAATGGGCGCTACTGATCCTAAAAAAGCATTGCCTGGTACGATACGAGCTGATTTTGCTGACTCCATCGATGCAAATGCGGTGCATGGTTCCGATAGTGTAGAGAATGCACGTATTGAAATTGCCCAATTCTTTCCTTCTTTAGTTGGATGAGGATCGGGTTTGTCGACCATTTCGACTCATTTACCTATAATTGCGTGGGTTTATTTGAGACTCTTGGTCATGAAATCGTGGTTGTTTCTTCCGACACTTTGCTCTGGGAGTGCCAGAGCCTTGCCGTTGCCATGTGGGTATTAGGGCCAGGGCCTGGCACTCCGCATCAAACGGGTGTGAGTCGCTCTCTCTTGCAAGAGGGGGTGCCCATTCTGGGTATTTGTTTAGGACATCAAATCATTGCCTCTTACTTTGGTGGAAAGGTAGGCCCTGTCTATCCACAGCATGGCGTACGAGATCGTATCTTCCACACCCAATCGCATGGACTAAATATGCTTCCTAATCCATTCTGGACGGTGCGGTACCATTCGTTAGCCGTTTTGGAACTCCCCCCTTGTTTGGAGCCCATAGCATGGAATGGCGAAGGAATCCTGATGGGACTAGCCCACCGCGAAGCTCCGATTGTGGGAGTGCAATTCCACCCGGATTCAGCAGGTGCAGAATATGGTGTTAGCTTAGTGGAAGGAGTCCTTGACTATTTTCATTCCTTCTAGCGAGATAGAGGTATTGTCTTACGCATCAAACGAATCACCCAAATAGTGCGAGCGGGCAAGAGGGTGATACAGAATTTCCTCGCGAGTGCCGGATAAGAAAATTTTACCATCGCGCATCAAATAGACGCGATCAGAAATGGATAGGGTTTCCCGAGCATTATGATCGGTAATCAGGACTGCAATACCTCGTTGTTTCAGGTATTGAATCAGTCTCTTCAATTCCTCAATCATGAGAGGATCAATATTTGCAAAGGGTTCATCAAGAAGAAGGAGTTTAGGTTCTCGAAGCAGAGAACGACTGACCTCTAAGCGACGGCGCTCTCCACCAGAAAGAGAGGATGCCTTTTTATCAGCCAACTCAGTTAAGTGAAACTCTTTCAGCGTATGGACTAGACGAAGTTGCCGTTCCGTTTTTGTTAGTGGTAACAGTTCTAGCACACAAAGTAGGTTCTGCTTGACCGTCAAAGCCCCAAAAATGGAGGGCTCCTGAGCTAAATAGCCCATACCTAACCGTGCACGCGCATCTACTGATTTGGATGCTAGTGGTGTCTGTTCTAAAAATAGTTTGCCGCTATCTGGCTGAATAAAGCCCATACATAAGTGAAACGTAGTAGTCTTTCCTGCACCATTAGGGCCCAAGAGAGCTACCACTTCACCTGGATAGATGCTGAAAGAGGCTGAGCGTACGACGGGTCGTTCCGCGTAATGTTTTGTCAATTCAATCGCTTCAAATAACGGTTTCATGGTTTTGTTTCCTCTCGTCCCAGGCCAAAATGAAGGTTTAGGCGCTGTAACTCTTCCTCTCCAAAGAGACAACGCACATCGCCAAAACCTTGTACCTTCTCTTGCTCTCCCTGCTCGGCACGGATTCGTTGTGCTGCGAGTTGCATATGACGGTTCATATCTAAAAAAAGTACATGTCCACCAGGGGATGCTTGAAATTCCATTACACGCTGCTGAGGGTCAATTTCTACACGATCGGCTAAAGCAAAACGCTGATGCTCTAGATCGCGCATGCGTACCTCACCTTCCAGAAGAATCTTGACAGGATGCCAGGTATCCCCATCACGTAGGGTGTCAATGGTAGCTCGCTGCGCATCCACTGTGCCCATATCGTTTTCCACATGTACACGTCCTTCAAGGTAGATACGATCTCCATCATAACGCGCCTCATCCGATTCCACCTTCACGGTAGATCCATACAGGGCTAGGCACCACCCCATCACTAAGCTGAGTACAACTCCTAATCGGTTTCGCATTGCAGTCGCAATCCTTTTGCTTGTAGATGGCATTGCCCCTGATCTAAGATCAGGTGTGCTTGCTTCGCTTCAGCTACCGTCGTAGGGGGTAGGGAAGGATAGGTCGAGGTGACCGTGTGTCCAGGTAGTGTGTACCGACAGATTTTGGCGTGAGCTGCCGTTAAAGTGTGAGTAGAGTAATTATAACTGGCATGGCTTGAGTCGAGGGTATAAACTTTTTGATAGGGAGTCCCATCGGGTTGGTAGTCTAGCCGTTCTTGAATCATGCAGTGCACATTCTCTAGTTCTTCAATGACCTCTAATTTCGACCCAGATCGAAAAAAAAATAGTTCGGAGCGTGGACTCGAAATCGAAATCTTACGCGGATCGCCATCACAGTATAAAATTTCTTTGTTTACTCCTTCTCGAAACTGCTCACAATAGCTCAAGAGACCATGCGCGTCTACCCGTTCTTGCATCCCATGCTGCGATAGAATATTCTGAAACGCCACCGAGTCTCTGGCTTGGGGGTAGAATAGATAAAAAAACAAAAGAGCTGTTCCTAGGAATCCTAGAGCCCACTTAAGCATGGCCTCACCGTCTCATATAGAGTCAACCAAATAGGAAGTAGATTCTCGAGCTCTTGAAAGGAGAGCATACATTGCGCATCGCAAGGAGCTTCTTGCGGCGTCGGATGAGTTTCAGCATAAATTCCATCGCACCCTGCTGCAATAGCGGCCCTGGAAAGAGGAGAAATAAACTCCCTCTCTCCCCCCGAACAATGTCCCTCGCCACCAGGGAGCTGTACAGAGTGAGTTGCATCAAAAAATACGGGGTAGTGCAGACGCTGTAGAATCGGAATAGAGCGAAAGTCACTGACTAAATTGTTGTATCCAAAGGAAACACCCCGTTCCGTAAGCGTAATATTTTTCTTGCCATGGGAGGCTACTTTTTCACAGACCGGACCCATATCCCAGGGGGCCATGAACTGCCCTTTTTTGATATTTACTGTGGCAGAAGTCTTGCCTGCTGCTACCAGTAAATCGGTTTGACGACATAAAAAAGCAGGGATTTGAATGAAGTCGCACACCTCACCTGCAGCTAAAGCTTCTTCTGCAGTATGCACATCGGTAAATACAGGTACCCCAAAGGACGAGCGTACTTTGGCCAAAATCGATAATCCTTCCTGCAAACCGGGCCCTCGAAAGGAACGAAGCGACGTGCGGTTCGCCTTGTCATAACTCGACTTATATACCCAATGAATGGAGGGATATTTCGCTAACAGCTGAGCTAGCCGTTCCGCTGCACGCAGAGCATGCAGCTCACTTTCTATGACACAAGGACCGGTGATAAGGGTAAAAGGCATCTGGATTCCTCAGGTAATTCATCAAGCTTCCGTTCCACATCAAAGTCCTTGGTTAGGTCCGAAAGTGGCTTCAGCACAAACTCTCGTCCCATCCATCGAGGATGAGGAAGAATACACTCTTCCGAAGTATAGATCCAATTCTCGTAAAACAAAAGATCTAAATCGATCTTTCTTGGAGCAAGCCGATGCTTAATTCCTTTGCCGAATCGCTGCTCTATTGCTTGTAACTGATAGAGTAATGCCAAGGGAGAAAGAGCTGTCCGAAAACGGCATACCCCATTGAGAAAATTCGGCTGCTCGATAGGACTTACAGGCCGCGTCCAGTAGAGGGGAGAACATGCAAAATCATATAGATCAGGGTGACACTTCAGCTCTTGGATCGCTTGCCGTAGAGTCTCTTGCGGGTTATCTAAATTGGCCCCAACTCCCACATAGCAAGTATACATACGAGCAGAGTAGATTCGTGGTTGATTTTAAGCAAGAGGCTAGATAAGCTAGGTTCGCTCAGGACCGATAGCTCAGTGGATAGAGCACCCGCCTTCTAAGCGGGTGGTCGCAGGTTCGAATCCTGCTCGGTCCGATCTTACGAATCGTGATGAGCTTTCGGGGGACGTCCACCCTCTTCCAGAATTTCTAAATTCACCCGTAATCCATTCCGACTTGCTACTGACATCAAGAGGGTCCGAATCGCATTGATCGTTTTGCCATTCTTCCCAATGATTTTACCAATATCGGACTTTTCTACTGAGAGTTCGATAATCAGGGTATGGGTCCCTCCGACCTCATTGATCTTGACTTGATCCGGATGATCAACAAGATTTTTTACAATGTATGCAACAAATTCTTTCATGGCCTTTGTTCCTTCCAGCAGTCGTTATCCTCAATGATACTCAACCCAATCAGAGGGTGAGATCTACGATATTCCTTAAGGTATTTTCACACCATCTGTCCTCATCCTATAGCAAGCAAGACAAATTAAAAAGATCTTTTGTTTGATTGGGTCCATAATACGCGCTGTCTTTCCAATTCCGCCATTAGATTGCCACAGTACGGCAAGAAATCTTGAGGAATGGGAGCTTGTAATATGCAGCGCGTACCAGTCTTCGGGTGGGGGAAAGCAAGTAACCACGCATGGAGTAAATGGCGAGAGCATCCTTCTTTCTGGTTCATACGGGCGATCCCATACACAGAGTCTCCCAGGATAGGACAGCTCAGCGAAGCAAGGTGTACACGTAATTGGTGCGTTCTTCCCGTTTCGGGGAATAGGAGCACAGTAGCAAATGGTGGGTTGAAATGGAGAGTCTCGATTGAGGTGCGAGCTTCCTTTCCTCCATGCTGTACGATGGCCATACGTTGTCGATGTTGGGGGTCGCGCCCAATATGATTTTCGACCATGCGGTTTCCTGGATTTCCCACAGTAATCGCCAGATATACCTTCTCTACTAGACGCTCAGCAAATGCAGAGACCAATTTTTGTTGGGTTTCTATATTTTTAGCAGCTAATAACACACCCGAAGTCTCTTTATCCAGTCGGTGTACAATCCCAGGTCGTAAGCTAGAGACCGTCTGTAGGGTTTGGCAATAGTAGAGTAGACCATGGACAAAGGTCCCCGTCCAATTGCCTGCTCCTGGATGGACAACAAGGCCTGCGGGTTTGTTAATGGCAAGTAGGTCCTCATCCTCATAGAGGATATCTAGGTCCATAGGTTCTGGGACAATAGAAGAGTCTTTGGGTTGAGCAAATTCTACTTCGATTTCATCTCCAGGTTGCACAAGGTATCGCTTTTTTTCGATTCGGCCATTGACGACGACCAAACCTAATGCAATCAGTTCTTGAAAATAGGTTCGAGAACAGCGGTCCCAAATGTGACAAAGAAAGAGATCAAGACGGCAAGGAGCCTGGTGTTCATCAACGAGGTGAGATGCCATAGGTATGTGTAGGGGCTACCGTTATAGGATCTTCACGAAGATAGGCGTGACAGGAAAAAACAAGGGGAGTTCCTGGTGGAAGTAGTTTACGTAAGACGCTATCTAGATGTGCCCGGACTAACTCTAGAGACTCTAAGTCGGGCGAGCCCTCTATGGATCGCCCAGCGTATACTACATCCCCATCTTCTTGGGTTTCGACATACTCGCCGAATAATCTGTGCATACCAGGAGAGATCGCTCTCCATACTGCTGTTGGGATAGGGACTCCCAGGAATACCATAGGATCCATCTAGGTCTCCGGTTGTAAATTTTGGCGATCCTGCGACTGTTGTTGGGCAAATGCCTGATCACCTTGAAACATATAAAAACAGGTGAGTTCAAAACTATAGAGCATAAACTGCGTTACTTGGTTCGATGAGGGAATCGTATTAGCATTCTCAGAGTTGGGGTCATTCGCATTGCCTCCCGTAAGAGTCGTTGGATTTGAGGCGGGCAATGGGGCAGAGGGCGTGGCAGTAGATCCAAATAATTGGGAGCTCCGCGTCATGGCCCATTTGTGTAATTCTGGGCCCGATAACATCGAAGAAGGATGAAATGGGGCCACATTTCCTATAGGAGCTCTAGATCCAAGCGCTTCGGATCCAAGAGGTAAAATGGGTTCGCCAGATGCGGACTGTAATGGGGAGGTCATACTCTGCAGCATAGCAAAGCTGCCGATTCCAAACTAGCCCTCTCTCTGCTGTGCTGTGCAGCCTTTCCTGTTGATCCCATTACAAAGGCATGGGAAAAAACGAATATAGATGTAGCAGGGGGTCCTGTATTCGTTGCGAATCAATTCCTTGATAACAGATAGGGTGTTAGAAATGGACACCATGTGAGAGCCATTGGTGTCTGCCTACGATGCAGCTCTACCCCATAGTTCCACGTCCCTTGCTTGTGATGTTGGTGAACACAAACGGTATATATCAACTGGTATATCAACGAGTAACAGAACAACAAGGCCTAAACCTATGGCTTCAAAGAACGCACGAACATACACTGCTACTTTGGCTGCCGTGGTGTATTCGATGGTATAATCCATACTCTTTTCTTGGGAGACCTGTCCGACAAGGGGTCCATAGCCATGTAATAGGAGACCAGTATCGGGCTGACCACTCTTGCGCTCGCTCGGCAACAAATGTGGGGTTTGGGAATTGGTGTTCTGGTCCAGATATGCATCTGGATTGCTCGGCAACGAATCTGAGGTTTGGGAATTGGTGTTATGGTCAGGACCACGTGACTGGATTTTGAGTAGTCGTGGTAGCTCTTCGAGCTGGCAATTTACCTGCGCCTCACTTGAGGCCTTCCTATGGGTGTATTGGGAAAAGAGTGTGTCGTGGAGCAACAAGATTCTCTTGCATGCGAAGATCCAGCCGAAAATAGGAATCGACCCTCCAATATTATGTCGCCTACAATCAGCAATATGAGAAATATAACATGTGTTTAAGAACTCGTCGTGCTTAGACGGTGTCGATGGAGGTGATGAGAAACAACCGCATAGGTCGTGCACGCATATTAGGATACTACTATTTGTACTTGTGTTCATATAATCTATTTTTCCCTGTTTTTAGGATGCGTTTCTGTACAAGTACTACTGTACATAAAATTAGTATGCGGCAAGATCCACCAAGGATCGCTACATGGTCTATAATCTAAGAAGAAGGTAATCCAGGAACTGGGTTGGGCATGGGTAATATGTGGATGCCGGCGCGTCCTGTATAGCAAAAAAAACTGAGAGTGAATCGATGAATCCACTCTCAGCAACAATAGTGCATTGAGACCTTCTCGCCTTTTAGCGGCGCTTCGTCTTGCAACGAGAGATAGGCAGTCAATAATTACCACAATATGATCTTATCTACGTAATGTATATACTACGCTGAGATATCCTGCTCCTGCCTAGCTGCGCATCCACGGTATATATCCATAGGAAGATCCACGAGCAACAAGATAGGAAGGCCTAAACCTATAGCTTCAAAGAACGCTCGAACGAGCATCGCTACCTTGGCTCCAGTGGTGTACTCTTTATCTCCCTGCGATTCTGCTGCATTGATCTCCAGGTCTTCACTTGAACCACCCCCGTTTACTGGAGGATCCTGGGCTTTTATTACGCAATAGACTCTGAAACAAGCAGCACCTATACTTAGCAAGGGGATTGCTCCCGCGATATTACACATCCTGAGGATCAGCGAGCCATCTTGTGAACCTTCTTGTGTACCATCATTTGGAGACCCAATGGTAAAACAGCCCAATGTGTCGGAAGCGGTGATTGGTGACGCCATAAAAACACCTATTTTTTGGTTTCGATAGATCTATTTTATTATGCGTTGTATTAATTTTCTATTAATTTCGTTTTTTCTGAGATCCGCGAGCTAACGGATGGGTGGACAGACGTTTTCCTTTGGCTTTCGCATTTTGGCTGGGCATGTCATCCCATGCAGGGTGGATGGCCTCCGCCTTTCCTTTTTTTTCTATCCGTAAGTTCAGGGTGGGGGGTGTTATAGATAGGGAAAGAAGGGTATGTGTCGGATCTAGGTAGCCATACTCCTTAGATAAAATCCATTGCTTGATATGAAAGTGTTTGGCCCAAGGAATGCGCTTCTCATCGTGAAATACGGCATAGAAGGAAAGGGTACGGTCTGCAACACCCCACCAGACAAGATCGGGGTAATAGCTTTTTTCTGGAATCGGGATCACTCTATAGGTACCTTGCTGAGAAAAGAGCAAGAGCTTATCTACCGTAGTGACGACCTGGACATCTGGGCCAGTTACCTTAGTGCCCAAAAAGCCAGTCTTAGAATCATAACCCACCCGGATCTCTTGTTTGCTTAGGGCCCGTTTGTCTAATGTTTCTATCGTGCCCACGATCGTTTTTCTTGGAAAGGCAGTTCCATATTGTTGTAGCAGGTGTTTCAGATACCGAATAGCTACCTGCTTTAATTGCTGTAATTCTTTTTGGATTTCTTGAATGCGAGCTCCATCTGCTTCGAGTTGTTCCTGATGTTTACGTAAATCAAATAAAGAGATACGGCGAATCGGAATGGTCAATAGATGATCTCGATCTTCATCCGTAGGTACCCGGGAGAGTTGAGAATGAAAGGGAGTTAGGGAATGAGAGAGCGTCTCATGAATTGCTTTCGATGTGGTCAAAGGTTCAATGTTTCTATACAGTCGATGCTCGATGAATAGCTGCTCTAATGTCTTGCGAAAGATGCGTTCTTGCAACAGAGCAGCTTCTAGCTCTAACTCTTGTTTCAGGTAGGATACGAGTTGATCGGTCTGATATCGTAAGATTTCAGATATGGATCCCTCCCAAGGAAGACGTTCTCGAATGGCAAGGGGTTGCCCATGTAATGTCACTGCACAATCGGTAAAGGCATAGAGAGCGTCTAATATCGTTGCAGCATACTGCCCTCGAGGTAGCTTGATCTCAATTTCGATATGCTCAGCTGTGTAGTCTTGAATCGTATCAATTTTGATGAGCCCTTTTTTTGCTGCTTCATCAATAGAACGAATCACACTTTCTGTTGTGGTACCAGGACAAATATGACGAATCACTAGGGTTTTCTCATCCACGACATCGATTTGAGCCCGGAGTCGGATTTTCCCTTTTCCGTCTTCATAGTCGGAGGGATCCATAATCCCTCCCGATGCAAAGTCGGGAAATAGTTGAAAAGGCTTGCCTTGTAAAATAGCAATTTGAGCCTGCAGGACTTCATTAAAGTTATGTGGGAAGATGCGAGTTGCCATCCCAACAGCGATCCCTTCAGTCCCCAATAGCAGTAACAGAGGAATCTTTGCAGGTAACGTAATGGGTTCCTGATTTCGCCCATCATAAGAGGCTGTAAACTGAGTGAGAGCAGGTTGAAATAGGGTTTCCTTGGCTAGTGGGGAGAGCCTGGTTTCAATGTATCGGGCTGCAGCAGCTGGATCTCCTGTATGGGGATTGCCGAAATTTCCTTGGCGATCTAATAAAAAACCTTTGTTGGCTAAGGTAACGAGCGCGTCGACAATCGGACTATCTCCATGAGGATGGAGAGCCATCGTTTGCCCTGCTACATTGGCTACCTTATGTAATTTGCCATCGTCCATGGTAAATAAAGTCCACAGTATCCTTCTTTGGACAGGTTTTAGACCATCGGTAAGTTCTGGAATGGCTCGGTCCAAAATGACATACGATGCATATCGAAGGTAGTTGTCTCGAAACTGGGATTTAATATCTTCACGATTCGTCATGGAGCAGATTATTCATAATAAATTGTTTTCTTGTTTGTGTGTTTTTTCCCATGTAGAAGTCCAGGGTGGGCTTGATCTCGGAAAGATGAGCTACCGAAAGAGGGGTTAGTCGCATCTCTGGTCCAATAAATTGTTTGAATTCATGGGGGGAAATTTCCCCTAATCCCTTAAATCGTGTGACCTCTCCCCCTTTTACACGACGAAATGCTGCATCTTTCTCTTCGGTTGAGTAACAGTAGTGTGTAGTGGTTGCATTGCGCACCTTAAACAGGGGAGTTTCTAAAACATATACATGCCCACCAATTACTAATCCTTCAAAATAGGTTAAGAAGAAGGTGAGTAGTAGGTTGCGAATATGCATGCCATCTACATCTGCATCTGTAGCTAAGATCACCTTGTGATATCGTAATTGATCGAGGCCCTCTTCGATATTCAAGGCACTCATCAAATTGAAGAGTTCTTCATTTTTGTACAGTTGATCAATTTTCATTCCATAGACGTTGAGGGGCTTGCCACGGAGTGAAAAAATGGCCTGAGTAAGAGGATCTCGAGAGGCTACAATCGAGGCGCTAGCTGATTCTCCTTCTGTCAGAAAAATCATCGTTTCTTCCCCACGCTTCGAGTCATCATTGTAATGAAATTTACAATCTCGAAGCTTATCAATCTTATGGGAGATTTTCTTTTGTTTTTCGCGCGCCTCCTTACGTACGGCTGTTAATTCCTTGCGTAATGTTTCGTTTGCCTGGACCCGTTCCATCAGGATAGCAGCCGTCTCAGGATGTTGATGGAGCAACTGGAATACCGCTGTTTTCACCTCTTGGATCAGGGGTGATCGAATCTCAGTATTGCTGAGTTTATTTTTTGTCTGTGATTCAAAAACTGGATCCTTGACCTTCACCAGGACGCAGCCAACAAGTCCCTCACGTACATCCACGCCTTGAAAGTTTTTTTTTGCAAACTCATTAACTCCTTTGAGGAGCCCTTCTCGGAAAGCAGAAAGATGACTTCCCCCATCGTTGGTATGCTGTCCATTTACAAAAGAGAAGTAGGTTTCCCCATAACTTTGTGTGTGGAGAAAGGCGAATTCGAGATTGGTCCCTCGGTAATGCAACGGAGCATATAGCCTTTCTTCTTGCACCTCTTCATTTAAGAGATCCAATAGACCGTTTGGTGAGTACATTTCTGTATCATTAAAGGAAAGTGTCAATCCCGTATTGAGGTAGGCGTAGAGCCAGAGTCGTTTGAGAATAAGGTCTTGTCGAAATGCATAGCCAGGAAAAATTTTTTTGTCAGGAATAAACTCGATACAAGTACCCGAAGGCTCCCGACAATTTTTTGTAGATTCTTTTTGTAATACGCCCTCGGCGAAGGTGGCTTCACATACTTTCTTGTCTCGTATGCTACGGACACGAAAGTAGGAAGAGAGGGCGTTGACAGCTTTAAGTCCCACGCCATTGAGTCCTACAGAAAACTGAAAGACATCATCATGATACTTGGCCCCCGTATTCATTTGGCTGACACAGTCTATCACTTTGCCGAGCGGGATTCCCCGACCATAGTCTCGCACAGCAACCATTGAAGTCGCTGGGTCGAAGGTGATCTCTATACGATCCCCCTGCTTCATAATGAACTCATCGACACTGTTGTCGATCACCTCTTTCAACAGGATATATATGCCATCAGCAAGATGCGATCCATCACCCAATCTTCCGATATACATACCACTACGCATGCGAATATGGGTGAGGGGATCAACCGTTTGGATGGTCTTCTCATCATACTGTTTGGCCATGTAGGGTCATTGTACAGAAATTGACATTTCTGTCTCTGTGGCTTTCCTAAGAATGGGATGATGGCACCAAGTGTCTTCGAGATGAGTAGGGGGTGCGCTAGTGGATGCAGCGTGGCGATGTTTGTCCAGGAAATAAGAGATATAACGAGATACCTTGCTTTCTATTTCTGCCAACGAAGCTTGGGTGGAGACGGCATCGTGTGGGACGATTTGATCCATATTCCATAGTGTTAGGTGAGAATAGGCACGTAAGGCGGGATCGATATTCCTAGGAACGCTGAGGTCAATGAGCAAGCGAGGAGATGGAGAGAGAGGCTGGGTAGGTAATGTGACAAGGTAAGAGGGCGAGGTCGTAGCTACAACTACTAGATCAAACATAGGCCACTCATGTCGACGTTCCCAAGGTAACCAATGGACAAACATCCCATGGTTGGAGCTCATAGGTGTGCGATTACAACAGGTAATAGAGGTAACTCCACGCTTGAGAAAGAGGGAAATAATCGAGCGATTCGTTCTCGAAAAGCCTACAAATAGAGTCTTCCGACGACTCAAATCACCACCCCACGTTGTCGCCCGTTCATGCAGTTCTTCAGCCAGTAATAATGGAGGCAGGGGGTAACGCGTGCGTAATTCTTTAGATAGTTTCAGTGCCTTTTGAAATACATAATGCAATGCAGGATCTAGAGTTTGGTTCTGGGTTGCTTGTCGATAGGCATCCCGTACTTGACGCTGGATATCAGTTTCTCCCAAAAAAAGACTCTCCCACCCTGCAGCTACGCGCACAAGATGAGTAAAGCAATCATTCGATACATAGCTATAACTATTGGGAGTCCAGAGGGATAGCCAAGAACTCAATTGCTCGATGGTATCTTCAGGGTCCGCAGAAGAAAAATACAACTCTACACGGTGACATGTAGAAAGTAAGACAGAGGAAAGACCAAGAAGCAATGGATTATTTTGTGTCCATAATGTCAAAATGGCTTCCCGAACGTCCAGTGCTACGTGCTGGTAATTGATGCCAACGACACCGATACGCATAGGTGCGAAGGGTAGCTCAAGGAGCGATTTCGCGACAGAAAAATTACCCTTCTGCGTGACCTGGATACCGAGGGAAAGGGATGACGTCGCGGATGTTATCCATGCCAGTGGCAAATCGAACCAGGCGCTCAAATCCAAGCCCAAAGCCTGCATGGGGGGTCGATCCATATCGACGTAGATCCAAGTATTCTTGATAGTCAGAGGGGTTCATTCCCCGTTCCATCATAACGCGCTCCAGCACATCGAGCCGTTCTTCCCGTTGGCTCCCACCAATCAACTCCCCCACACCTGCTACGAGTAAGTCCATATTCGCTACGGTACGCTCATCGCTGTTTCTACGCATATAGAATGACTTGATCTCCATCGGATAGTCGGTAACAACCACAGGCTGCTTGCAGTATTCTTCACATAGATAACGCTCGTGTTCTGATTGTAGGTCGAGGCCCCAGGTTACTGGGAAGACGAATGAACGAGAGCTGCGTTGTAATATTTCCACCGCTTCTGTGTAGGAAAGACGTACAAACGGAGAGTTCACGACTCCTTGTAGTTGCTCTACCAATCCCGCAGATTCTTGCTCTTGTAAGAAGAGTAGATCCTCCATGTTATGTTGTAGAACGGATGCTAATACAAAACGCACGTATTGCTCTGCTAGTGCAATATCGTCATGCAGATCGGCAAATGCCATTTCCGGTTCAATCATCCAAAATTCAGCTAGATGACGAGGCGTATTCGAATTTTCGGCCCGAAACGTAGGTCCAAACGTATAGATATCACGAAATGCCTGTGCATACATCTCTCCCTGAAGTTGGCCCGAAACGGTCAAATAGGCAGGGCGTCCAAAGAAATGTTCCTCTGATTGGGAATCTGTGGTGACACGAAACATCTCGCCAGCACCCTCACAATCTGAGGTCGTTAGGATGGGAGTATGAATGTAGAGGAACTCTGCACGGTGAAAAAAATCATGGGTGGCATACGCTAATTGATCTCGGACCCGCATAACGGCTCCTAAAGTTTGAGAGCGCGCCCTGAGATGGGGTATGGTTCTAAGAAACTCCAAGCTGTGGCGTTTTTTTTGTAGGGGAAAGTCTTCAGGAGAGCAGCCCACCACCTCGATTTTGTCTGCTTGGATCTCTACAGATTGTTTTTTCCCAGGGCTAACGACTACCACACCCTGTACAACAATCGCAGCTCCAGTAGTCAATCCTTGAGGGATCTGTTGTGTAATCACTTGCAAGTTGGATAAGGAAGAGCCGTCATTGAGCTCAATGAAGGCAAAGCTTTTTTGTTCTCGTACGGTCCGGACCCATCCCTTGATCGTAACGGAACGACCCACCCATTGAGGATCTTCTTTAATGTGACGTAAACGGATGCGCATGGTGTATTTCCTTAGTAAATGAGCGTAGTCTTGCGATTTCTTTATCCCATAGAGAGGGGCCTCCTGGCGTCTCTAAATACATGGGGAGAGCAGCTGTCCTAGGATGCGTGACTAGGTAGCGGAAACACGCCATTCCAATCTGTCCCTCGCCTAAGGCAGCATGGCGATCTTTACGAGATCCCAGTTCATGGACAGAATCATTCAAATGGAAGGCTCGTAGGTACGAGGGGCCACATAGCTCATCAAAAGCATGGAGTGTTGTTTCCCAGGCTGCTTGGGAGCGCACATCATAACCGGCAGCAAAGAGGTGACATGTGTCCATGCAGACCCCGATAGGGATCCGTGTATGCGTGCGCTCTATAAGATAAGCCAGCTCTTCAAATGAAGCTCCTACACACGATCCTTGTCCTGCTGTCGTTTCTAATAAAATGGTGAGAGAATCATCGAGAAAGAACTCTTCCATCAAGAGCAAACTCTCTACAATACGATCTAGACATTCGGTACGTGGGCGATCGAGAGCTGCTCCCGGATGGAGGTTGAGATAGGATAGCCCTAAGAGTTGGCAGCGCTCAATCTCTGCAGCTAGAGCGTCGCGACTTTTTTTGAGGTTGAGAGGGTCAGGGGAGCCTAGGTTGATCAGGTAGCTAGCATGACTCATCAGGTGGGACAATTTGGTTTGGTGCCATGTCGTCCGAAATAATCCAAGTGCCTCTTCTGTGATCGGTTTACTTTTCCATTGACGTTGATTGGAAGTAAATATTTGCACCGTAGAGGCCCCAATATCTTGCCCCTCGAGTAACGCTCGAAATAATCCACCTGCCGTGGACGTATGAGCCCCTAACAAAAGATTGGCTTGCTTACTTTTCATTGAGGCTCAGGGTATCAGGAGAAGTGCTTAAAGTGTAGGGTTTTCATCACCTACCCATAGAATCTACCATCCCATATACAGGTCGCATTTCCTCTTGCATAAACACTCCGTACTCCACCCCCTTTTTCATCCTAGCCTGCCCCGGATGATCCAGGTATGTCATGCAAGAAGAGGGATCTTTTCTGGGCATGAAAATTGCTTCTCCCTTTGTATGACAACGAGCAATTTTTTTATCCAGTTAGTTATCATCTTGATTTCAGCCCGTTTATTAGGTGAGTTGGCAGCCAAATTCTCCATTCCTTCTGTGATAGGAGAACTGTTGGCAGGTGTCATTTTAGGCCCTAGCTTGTTGAACTGGATCCCTCCAGCTGAATCTATCAACTTATTAGCTGAAATTGGAATTGTTCTCCTACTGTTCGAGGTGGGTATTGAAAGCGATATATCAAAACTAGTTAAGGCTGGGGGGAAAGCTTCTCTTGCTGCATTAGCGGGGATGGTTGCGCCATTTATTGGCAGTTTCATCATGTGTTTTTACTTGTTTGATTTAGATCTATTTCTTTCTCTATTTGTAGGCTGTACATTCACTGCGACCAGTATAGGAGTTACGTTGCGCGTTCTCTCCAACTTCAAGCGGCACAATAGCCATGAAGCACAAATTATCCTAGGCGCGGCTATAATTGATGATATAATCGGAATTATTTTATTATCTATTTTATATGAATTCTCAATAGAAAAATCAATTTATTTTTTTAGTCTAATAAAAATCATATTGTTTGTTGTTGTTTTTCTGGTTACCGCTCCAATTTTAGTAAAATGGATATCCAATATCATCAAATGCTATGAAAGTTCGAGTTCTATTCCTGGCTTACTGCCTACCATGACAGTTGCTTTGCTATTATTATTTGCATGGCTATCCCATACATTTGGAGCACCAGAGCTCCTAGGGGGTTTTGCGGCAGGCTTAGCTCTCTCTCCAAATTTTTTTCTTCCTCTCTTTTCGTTTCTTCGCACGAACAAAGAGTTTTCACAACGCGTTGAAAATAATATGAAACCGATTGTGCATCTTTTTGTTCCGATTTTTTTTGTTCATATCGGCCTGAGCTTAGATCTGCGACAAGTCGTATGGCAATCTTCTTTCTTTTGGTGTTTTGTTATTTCTATTTTGCTGGTAGCAATCATGGGAAAACTGGCCTCAGGATGTATCCTAACAAAAGAAACCACATGGATGAAATGGGTGGTTGGCATTGCGATGATTCCCCGAGGCGAAGTGGGGTTAATTTTTGCAGAAATTGGTAGGGTGCATCACGTATTCAATCAAGAGATTTATGCCGCCATGGTACTCGTCATTGCGATCACTACCATCCTAGCACCCATTGCGTTACGATTTTTTTATACTCCTTGTACATCTGGCCCTTTCAAGTCAGGGTGATAGATACATCCATATGGAAGTTGACTAACCTTTCTAAAGAGATGGGTGGAAAACAGACTGGAATGAGATCAAAATTTTTCTGAATCATATCCCCTAAAACATCCTGGATATCGAGAGTTTTTTATCAGTTTTTAATGGGGTGCGTCCTTACTCCAACCGTCCTGCCTCTTTAAATTGCTATCCACTTTCCTCTTGGCATCCCAAGAGTCGTCATTGTATTCAGAGCCATCGATGTAGCGCACACTTCTCCTCTCTGATTTTCTAGCTTCCTAGACCGCAGATCCTCACCAAATAGAGTTTTTCATCGATACAAGCCAGTCTCTCCTAACGATCTCTGATGATGCCCAGCTAGTATTTTCCAGATCTTTCTAGCCCTATCGGCATTCCCTAATCCTGCTATGGCTCTGCTCCCGTCATTACGGCTCTTCATCCACGGCTTATCCATGGAGTCGTGTACAATAGCCCCCTTTTTTTGGAGGAACTGGTTCCATACCCAGTGCCTGAAATGCAGCACGTGCATCCTTTGTGTCATAAGCCCCATCACCATAGCGCCTTTTTACAGACCGTGGAAGATGGTGAGCCATTTTTGGTACCACTTCGCAGTCCGCTTCTCGGTTTTCTCCTAGATAGCTGCGGAATCCAACACCATATCCGTGATGTTCTTGCCTACAAATCGCTTGATCTATTGCCCTAGCTCTCTGGCTCTTCTGCAGATTCTAGTGTAGCAAGACACTGTAAGACAGAGACCAAGCAAAACCATCATCGAAAGCATGCAACCTCGTAACGCTTGGAACGAAAGCTTGTAGACGGCTTTGATCATTAAGTCGCAAAAGAATGGCCTTGTCCGAGTAGATTTTAGGTCTTCCTGCACTCTGACTAGGTTCAGCGCTCCACTTTTCTAAAGATTCATTAGAAAACCAGATGGTAAGGCTTTCCCGATTGACCAAATCTTGGTTATACTCTGGTCAGTTGCGGATACGATACTTTTTCTCTATCTGATTGGTCATATTGATCCCATTTTTTTGCGCAGCAACAAAAAATGTATAGAATCCATTTTCTACGGACAAGAAAAACCCTTATCCGCATCCTTTGCGCAACACGCTGTCTCCCCAGTTGCTCGATAATGCATGCCCTTGTTCCCCTTTGGTAAATGGATTATAAGGAACTGGTACTTCCAATTCCTTCCATCCCTGAGCAGTAGCCTTTTCTCGGATTTCCTTTAGCTGCTCTTGGGATAGATTACGACGAACATATAGACGGCTAGAATTTCCTGCTGCTAAAACATCGTAAAGACCGTTTTTCTGGCGCACCTGAACCAAGAACTCTAATTGGTTTGGACGGGGACAATGGTCGTGTAATGGAGTGGCTGGATCCCTCTTCTTAAATTTATAGAGAAATGCACTAGGATCATTAATTGGATTTTTTTTGCAGATTTTATGTATGTTGAGGCCACAGAGCACTCCACCTGCACTAATACCCCCTACTGCAGTAACCCAAAGACTTACGTGGTGCGGTGTGGCTCCTAACTTGCCAAGGAATGATGCAACGGGTTTCGAAATAGAAATAAGCCCATGAGATTGTAATAAACCTACACCTCCAAAAATCCCTAGTCCAAGAACCAAAGATCCCACAGCTAGAGCGAGATAGTTCCAACCTTGATGAGTAGATGGGTGATAGGTATTGATAGGGAAGTTGGTTGATGGGCTTGAGTTCATATAATTACATCAATTTGTTAACTAAAATAGATTATAGTTGTTTCTTTTTAAGAAATTATAAATTTTATTCAAAAGTTTGGTCGGGGTGGTTTCAAGGGTCTAGCCGAACACTTATGGAGAGAATAGGGCTAAATTGCTC